>DATNCC010000333.1:0-7085 GCA_035571735.1 Dongiaceae bacterium
GGTTGTAGGAGATCCCGGAGCCCGGAGGTCCCGGCAGCTCTCCGGTAGTTCCGTTGACCTGCTGCACCATCGCGAGCGCCATAATGCGCGACACCGAGCCGTTCAGGATGCGGAAGCGGTAGTTGCGCGCACGCACGTCGATGAAGGGTTTGTACTGCCAGTTGACCGTCATCATGTCGCCCAGCCAGCCGTTGTGCTGCGTGGTGTTCATCATGAGCTGGCCTGACTGGTCCGTGGCCTTGTCACCGAGCACCAGGTTCATGTCGTAGTCGCGGTTGCCCCAGTTGAGTGCCGTGCCGCTCGGGAAACGGAGGTTGACGCCGTCGTTTATGGCCTCGTTGCCGCGATCCAGCGCGCTGTAGTAGTTCATCATTACGGCATTGCCCTTGTAGACGTTCTGGGACGTGAAATCGAGCATGTGATCGTGGAACCAGTGGGTGCTCATCGTTTCGTGCCAATCACCTGGAAGCATGATGGTCCCGTTTTGGCAGTTCCTCGGTGTAAGAACGCCGTTAACGAGGACGGGCAGTGTTTCGCCCGGTTCGCAGGGTGTGGCCGCCTTGGCTTCGGTCGCGCCGAAGTTTACGGCGCCGGCGCCGTTATTGTTATTGCTGAAACCGGCGAACTGGAGCGGCCAGCGATAGTCATAGAACTCACCCGGGAAGAAGAAGGCTGCGGCAACGCCGTCGCTCTCGCCAGGGGAGTGGCCGTTATGCTCGTGCGTTGTGATGGTGTGCATGCCGAAGCCGTTGTTAGCCGTTTCGTCGATCGGCAGCGCGTTGTAATGGCGCATCATGACAGGTTCACCGTAGCGTGCCTGGAGCAACTTGGGCGGAAGCGTGCCGTCAAAGGTCCAGACGGAGTTCGGATTCTGAACGGGCATGTTGGGGTGCATCTGGACCGTGACGCCGTTTGTCGTACCCGGCAGCACGCCCGCGACGTTGTGGTAGAGCCCGCCAGGCCCGAATTCACCTTTGGTGTAACCGTGGCGTTGTTTCGAGTCGCGGAAGCCGCCGTTGGTACGCGCAGGGGCCTGGGCGGTCTTGTAGAACTTCTGGGGGTAGAAGTCGGTCCAGCTCTGGTGGGCCCAGTCTTCTCCCGATGGCCGCCCTTCGGCTGGTCCCGCCACCGCTCCGGCGACCGGTGAAACAAGCGCGTGTCCGAGGAACGTTTCTATAGTGCCTTTCCAGGGATTCTGATCGATGACGTTTGAAAGCCTGCTTGGGTAAGGCGCGACTCCGTCCTGGCCCAGAAAGGCCTCCAGTTGCGCGGGATCAGGTCCGCTCTGGAAATTCTTGGGTTGCGGAAAGGGGGTGAAGCCTCCGGCCGCGGCGGCTGGCATCTGCTCGGGGCCGAACTCCTCGAAGAGCACCCTTGCCTGGGTAAAAGGCTGCGCTCCGAAGAGCGGGCTCGGCGCACGTTCCGTCGGAACGTCAGAGGTCCCCCGCCATTCGACAGCAGCGAAGGGGAAGACGACGGCGGGCGGAGCCGTGGCAACATCAGTCCAGCTCCAGGCCTTGCCCAGCAGGGAGTCGAGGGTTATGTTCCCAAGGATCAGGTCCGGGGAACCCTCCGGAATACTGAAGGAGATCCTTCCCGTCTGTTTGTCCGCGAACAGGGGACTTATGGTTGGGCCCGTCGGGCTATCCTTACGGAACAACATCACGTAAGTGTGGCCCGGAGGGGGGATGAGCAGGAAATTCCCGTCGGCGGCAGTTACGGTCTGGCTCGCCGCCACTTTCCCGGTTTCATCAACCAGTACCACCGAAACCGGAGTGGTCAGAGGTACCGAAATCGGACCCGCGGCAGCCCCTACAGCCTTGGCAACGCCTACTGGTGGCGCTCCGGTCAACGCGGCATTCGCGTCACCCATCAGGTTGCCCTGAACCACGATGGCTTTAGGAACTGCGGCAACCGGGGGGGCGACAGTGGTGACGACCGGAGTTACGACCGGGGCAGCGCCCGGGGCGGCGGTCGTGGCGACCGTAGCGGTGCCGGTCGTGGGGTTAGTCGTGGCGACCGTAGTGGTGCCGGTCGCGGGGTTGGTAGTGGCGACCGTAGTGATGCCGGTCGTGGGGTCAGTCGTGACGGTGGCGACCGTATTGGCGACGGTAGTGGCGCCGGTCGTGGGGTTGGTCGTGGCGACCGTAGTAGTGCCGGTCTTGATGTCAGTCGTGGCGACCACAACGGAGCCGGTCGTGGGGTCAGTCGTGGTGACCGCAGTCGTGGTGCCGGTCGTGGCGACCGAAGTGGGTGGGATTTCCGGATTGACCACGGCGGCGGGGGTTCCCGGGCTGGCGCCCGAACTGCCCACTGCAACGGGCGGGACACCTGGATCGGCGGTTCCCGCAGTTCCCGGGGCGGCGGCAGGATCCGCCGATGCACCGTTGCCGCTGCAGCCGGCCTGGGACAGGGCTGCAAGCAATACGGCTGTAAGTATCCATCGCCTTTTCATCCTACACATGCTTTTCATAATAATTCTCTCCTTTGGTTTTGTGACCTGGTATTTCTAATGCGTTTGGGTGGGTTTTCTCCAGGCAGCCCTACCCCGTCCAAAAAGGCAAAAACATCAAATTCCTCTGAATTGCGGCCATTCAAGTGTGCCGGTTTATTGCATGGGAAGTCATTACCATTCATGGCGATTATCCTGAGTATTCTCAGCACTTCGCATTTCTTATTAAAATAATTGCAAAATGAATATCCACATTCCATGCCAACAAGCACTTATGTTGTTTAGACAAATAGTAAGAAATTATATAATGTGTGATAACGAGTAGTTATGCCATCAGTTGTTCTATTGACAGTTGTGCAAAATACGAGTTATCCATGCACGATGTAATTAATGCTTGTCCCGAGTCATGCCAAATAGTTAGCAATCCGAAACAAATTATTTGCAAATAACCATTAAATATCAGATAGATAGCACATTTACTAAAAGCAGCACTGAAAGAATGTTGACAGGGGTATCCATGAGAGTGCTCTTTAATTAACCTTTCATTTATTAATGACAACCGGCTCTTTTGAGCTGGACCATTGGTGAATCATCTCATCGGAGAGTCGTTTCCATTCCTTTTGGCTCAGGAAACTTACTACACTGCAACACAACGCCATTGTGTGGATCGGCATGGTGATTTGACCCACAATAGGCGTCCAACTTTGACCCTAGTCAAAATGTAATTTAGTGTCAATTCAGCCAGTTAAAGATTCAGGTGGGTCACCCTTCAACGCCGATGATGGGTCAAAATTGGAATCTGATTCACACTCGAACTCCACTTGGGCGGGTGGAAAACTGGCTCCAAACTTCAGAAAACCCTTTGATATGATTGCTGTTTCCAATCGGGCCTACCAAACAAAAAAGGCCACTTTCCCTGAGGAAAATGGCCTTTCTGATATTTGGCGTCCCCGAGTCGATTCGAACGACCGGCCCCTTCCTTAGGAGGGAAGTGCTCTATCCTGCTGAGCTACGGGGACGTGTGAAAAAGTTTGTGTGGTATAGCAGAATTGGTGAAGCTGTTCAATCTCTTTCGGAAAATCTAGAAGTTCAGAAGTGAAAAAACCTTCCCTTCCGGCAGCCGCTTGCGTCCCTCCAGGAAATCGAGCTCCGCCATGAAGCAGCACTCTACTATCTCGCCCCCCATACTCTGTACCATATCAACGACCGCAGCCATGGTGCCGCCGGTGGCGAGCAGGTCATCGGCTATAAGGATCCGCTCACCCGGCTTGATGGCATCTTTGTGGATTTCAAGAGTGTCGGTCCCGTATTCCAGGTCGTAGGTTTTGCTGAAGGTTTCGGATGGAAGCTTGCCCGGCTTGCGAACCAGTACGACACCGGCACACAATTTATATGCCAGCGCGGAACCGATGATGAAACCCCGTGCTTCAACACCGACAACCTTGTCGATCCGTTTGCCGACATAACGATGGGAGATAAGGTCGATCATTTTCTGGTAAGATTGCGCGTCCTGCAACAAAGTGGTTATATCTTTGAAGATGATCCCTTTTTTGGGGAAATCAGGGATATCGCGGATAATATTTTTCAGGTCGTTCATTAACGATTCTCCTTATTAATTTGATTCAAGCCTGGCTCTGGATGTAGGCGGCCCTCAGCTTTTCCAGACTCTTTGCCTCGATCTGGCGGATACGTTCCCGTGTAACGCCGAACTGCTGCCCGATGACATCCAGCGTTTGGGGGTCGTTGTCGTCAAGGCCGAAGCGGAGGGTAATTATTTTCTTTTCGTTGTCGGTAAGTTCATCAAAGTGCCGGGAGATCAACTCGAATACGTTGATGTTCTCAAGCAGTTCTGCCGGAGCGGTCAGAAAATTGTCTTCTATTGTGTCAATCAAGGAAAAGTCGTTGCCTTCACCGATCGGAGCCTCTATGGAGCAGGTGTGGCGCAGGAGCGTCATCAGCCTGCGTACGTGCTGGATTTTTGCCTTCATGGCGTCGGCAATTTCCTGGATTGCCGGTTCCCGATTAAGCTCGTGGGAAAGTTTGCACGTGACCCGGATCATGCGCCCGATGTCGTCCGAAACATGGACAGGCAGACGGATTGTGCGGGATTGGTTGATGAGCGCCCGTTCAATCGACTGGCGAATCCACCATGTTGCATAGGTGGAAAAACGACACTCCTTGGCCAGGTCGAAACGCTCGACCGATTTAATCAACCCCAGATTGCCCTCTTCAATGAGATCCAGAAACGGCAAACCCCGGTTGATATAGCGTTTGGCAATTTTGACAACCAGCCGCAAATTTGATTCGATCATCTTGTTGCGAGCTGCTGCATCGCCCTGCTCTATTTTCCGGGCGAGCTCCTTTTCGGCGTCGGCGGTCAGGAGCGGAGTGCGCTGAATATCACGCAGATAAATCTTGATGGCGTCATCGAAGCGTTCAAGTTCTGTCAGCGGGACTTCTTCCTCGGCATCTTCCTCGAAATAATCATTGTCTGACAGTAAAAGCGGCTCTTCGATGTCGTTGAGGGCCAATCCCGAGAGCCCGATCAGCTGGGATTCATCGATAATATCGTGCTGCTGGAGGATGTTTTCTTTCATATGCGGCCCTTTTCCGGTTCCTTTGGTTTTCATGACTGCCACCCCTGGTTGCCGATCAGCGGCACAAAACGGCACGCTACGGATGGTTCTCTCTGCAGTTCGCCATTATCATCTTTTACTATTGTAATCAACTGCTGGTCGGAGTCGTCCCCGACCGGAATCACCAGACGTCCCCCCCGGGCAAGCTGGTCGGTCAGGACAGTGGGAACTTCCGGTGCGCCCGCAGTAACGATGATGGCATCAAAAGGCGCTTCTTCCTCCCACCCGATCGGGCTCCCTTCACCGTCATTGATGCGCAGCTGAACGTTGAACAGCTTCAGGGAATCGAGACATTTCCGGGCCCTTAGAGCCAAAGGGCGTATTCGCTCCGCCGAATAGACCCTGTCAGCCAGTGTCGCCAGAAGGGCGGTTTGATAGCCGGAACCGGTGCCGATTTCCAGCACCTTTTCCGTACCGGCAAGCGCCAGTTTCTCGGTCATCAATGCTACTATGTAGGGCTGTGAGATGGTCTGCTTCTCGCCGATCGGAAGTGCCTTGTCACTGTAAGCCTGGGCGGCGAATGCTTCCTGGACGAAGATATGCCGGGGGATCTTGAGCATTGCATCAATAACCCTTCGGTCACTTACTCCGCGAGCCAAGATCTGGTCACTCACCATTTTTTTTCTCATGATCTCAAAGTTCACAGAAAACCCCGAACCGGATAAACGGAATAAATGCAATTTACGAAGCGCAACTATAGCAGCAGGCAGCAGGAATGTCCATATATGTCAGAAGGTCCAGCCACCCAGAATCGACAGGGATCGGTGATTTGTCAGATCGAGATGAAGGGGGGTGATGGAGATGCGTTGCCGGTTGATGGCGTAAAAATCGGTGCCCGGTTCGTCATTTAGTTGCGGCTCTTCACTGCCGACCCAGAAGTACTTCCGCCCGCGAGGATCGGTTTTGCCGACGATTTTGCCGATGAAAGAGCGCTTGCCCTGCCGGGTTATCAGGGGTGGCAGCATCCCGTCCCGGGGACAGTTCGGGATGTTGACATTAAGGAAGGTATCGGCGGGAAGGCCGTTGGCAATGACCTGGCGCGCGACCTGGACGGCAATCTGTGCCGCATCGGCGAAATGATCGTCCAGCTCGAAAGTTGCGAGAGAAAAAGCGATCGCCGGAATACCCATCAGATTGGCCTCCATGGCCGCCGCAACGGTGCCGGAGTAGGTGACATCATCACCCAGATTGGCGCCATGGTTGATACCGGAAACCACCAGGTCCGGCGTGACCGGCAGCATGTTGTGGATACCCATGTTGACGCAATCGGTCGGGGTGCCGTCGACAGCATACCACCCCTTGTGCAGCTCGAAAATGCGCAACGGGGAGTGCAGGGTCAGGGAGTGACCGGCGGCACTGCGTTCGCGGTCGGGCGCCACGACCGTGACCGAGCCCAGTTCTTTCATCGCCTCGGCCAGGGCGCGGATGCCGGCGGCGTGGATACCGTCATCGTTGGTAACCATGATGTTCATGGAACAGATTCCTTTTGTTTCGTGATAACAACAACTCTTTTATCGCAGAAATAACATGGCAAATCAAGTTGCTCGCGCGTTCTGATTTTGTGTTTACAAAGCGACGTTAAGTCGCTACATTTGGAATTTAAGCCCTGACAAGCAGGAAACGGAAGTCAACCAGGCTGTTTTCAGCCGGCCAGGTGCGGAAAGCAGAAACTTGCTTATAATTTGTGTGTACGGCAATTTTCATCCAAGCGGGAGGTACAGGTATGAAGGCAGTATTGATGAACGCTTTTGGTGGTGTAGATGTTCTCAAGGTCGGTGAGGCTGAAAAACCAAGTCCAGCCCAGGGGCAGGTACTCGTAAAGGTGATGGCGACTTCAATCAATCGGCCGGACCTGGTACAGCGTGAAGGAAAGTATCCGCCGCCTCCCGGAGATTCCGAAATTCTCGGACTTGAGGTCGCCGGTGTTATCGAGGCGCTGGGGGACGGCGTCACCGGCTGGCAGGTAGGCGAGCGGGTCATGACATTGGTCGGCGGGG
>DATNCC010000334.1:0-2951 GCA_035571735.1 Dongiaceae bacterium
ATTGGTGATGCTACCTGAAGGTTGGGCGCATCGTGCATTCTTCAGCCAGATCAATCCGGTCAGGTTGTCGGTCACTGTGCCGTCGGCGTTGTCCGTGAACCGAGGGTTGGGCCAGGGAGTACCCGCAAGTTTGTCGCCATCCTGACCAGTGCCCGCACAAGGAATCACTCCACCAGCGTTATTGTAACAAAGCGTCTGCCCTGTCCTGGGAAGCTGAACGGTAGAAGCATTGGCTGAGGGAACGATGCTGTGGAGAATGCATAACAAAAACAGGACCGACAGAGAACGCATCATGTGAATCTCCTTAATTAAGTCTGCATGATGTGAGTACGAACCCGGCAAAATCTTCCTCAACCTTGCCAGCGCCCGGCACGACCTTTTATTTCCTTAAGAAAATTGACGGTAATGTTAGTAAAAGCGGCAACGCAAGTCAACTTTAATTAAATATTTGACAGTTTGGGTAATTATTGAAAAACAGAGGGTAGAGCAGTTTCATGCCTGGAAATTTCCGTGAAACCACATTCTCACGTGCGGTGTATAATTAGATCAGGGTAAACCATTACAGTCGCAAAGGGGAGCAAGTCATGGCAAATCCGTTCGTACATGTGGAGCTGATGACCACTGACGTGGCCAAAGCCAAGGCATTTTATACGGGGCTGTTCGATTGGCAGCTGGAAGAGATCCCGGGGATGGACTACACGTTGATCAAGGTAGGCGAAGGGACCGGCGGCGGCATAATGAAAACGGTGCAGCCCGATTCACCGTCCTGTTGGATCGCCTACGTACTGGTGGATGATGCCGCCGTTGCTACCGAGAAAGCCAGGACTCTCGGAGCGACCATCTGCAAAGATGTCACAGAGATTCCAGGCATCGGCTGGTTCAGCGTCATCACCGACCCAACCGGAGCGACACTGGCGCTCTGGCAGATGAACCCGGCAGGTCAGAAACCGGAGTGAGCTGCCTGAGATCGTGATCAAGGAGATGCGGAGCAGGTAACCGCGCAAAATTCCACTTGATATTTTATTGGGCAGGACTAACATGAATATAGGAGCAATGTTCTTTGACAATAGCTCTGGGGTGCCCGTAACAACGAATGTGAGGAACCTGTCGACCAGTTTCGTATTTAGTCTGCCATCAAGACGTGGTGAGCAAGCCGTGGAGGTCAAAGGGACGCCTGAAGCGTTGCGGCAGGCAATGGGTTCAGCAAAGGATGGATGTGCTCACACGATGTTACGACATTCCGGAGCTAGGAGGTTGTCGGACTTAGAATAAATCTGCTGCAAATCCGTCTGGACGGTTCATATTTCGCCGCTTTCTTGGTCAATAGAACAACTATTAACCTGCGAAATTGACAAAATCTGTCCTCGCCCAGCCGAATTTTCGCTTCGATTTCCTAAGTCCGACAGCCTCCTAGTTCAGGGGAATTGGCGCTGTTCGAAATCACGCGGAAAGCGACATGTCTCATCCGCCAGGCGTGTGACACCGCTTGAAAAAGGGGAGCCCGGGAGGTCTTACCGTATTGTACGGCCCGTGTGGGGTCGCCACGATTGGCCTGTCGGTCTTCACCGACGGATCAGAATAAAGGATTTCGCTCCAGCGCCAACCACTTTTCAGGAAGGCGGCCGATGTGGCCGCCTTTTTTGTTTTTCAGGTTGTCAGGAAAAAAACATGCGTTCTATTGCCTTTATGTCGCTCTTTCAAAGGGATAAAATGAAATCATGAGGAAGTAGCTCCTGCTGATTCGTTTCGGGAGAGAAAGAGAGGTGTACATCATGCGCGTGATACTGATAGGGGGAACCGGCACGATCGGCCGGGAGGTGGCAAAGGCTTTGCGAACTACCCATGAAGTGATTACCGCCAGCAGAAACGCCGGGGATCTGGTGGTCGATATCTCGGAACCCGAGAGCATTGAGTCGATGTTCAAGCAGGCGGGCAAATTCGATGCCGTGGTTTCTGCGGCAGGATCTGCACGCTTCGGCCCGCTGGACGATCTGGAGTATGACGATTTTCTGTTCAGTTTTAGAAACAAGTTAATGGGGCAGGCGAACCTGGTTCTGATCGGACGGACCTATATAAATGACAACGGCTCATTCACGCTCACCAGCGGGGTGCTGGCCCGTGAGCCGATACCCGGCAGCAGTGCGGTCAGCATGGTCAATGCCGGGCTGGAAGGATTTGTCCGGGCGGCACAGCTTGAGCTGGAGCGGGATGTGAGAGTCAACGTAGTGAGCCCGGTATGGGTACAGGAAACCCTTCTTGCCATGGGACGGAGCACGGCTGAAGGCATGCCGGCCGCACTGGTCGCCCGTGCCTACCTTGCCAGTGTTACAGGGACCATGAAGGGTGAAGTGCTGGACGTGAATGATTATGTCTGAATAATATTTGAACCGCTGCCGCATCCAGCCTCCGAATAACAAAAAAGGCGGCCGTTTGGCCGCCTGGTAAAACCTTGCCTGTCCGCCGCTCTCTACCCATTCAGTTCGAAGGACACCTTGAGCGTAACCTGATATTCCGCCACCTTGCCATCGGGACCGATGTGTCCGCGCACCTCCTGCACTTCGAACCAGGAAAGCTTGTCCAGCGAACTCTTTGCCTTGAGCAGCGCCATCTCGATGGCTGCCTCGATACTCCCGGACGCAACGCCGATTATCTCGACCTTTTTATAAATCCTCTCCTTGCCGTACATGGAAACCTCCTTTCAGACAGCTGTCAACTCCTGCAGAAAGCATAACAGAGTCTGTGCGGTCTGCAACAGCCGACACGACACCCCACTTTCCCCGGGAAATTACACAGGCACCCGATTATTCCACAGCCGAATTCCTCTGTTTATTGACCTGCATCATTTCCATGGGCAACAACTCCGAGGTATTCTCGGCCAGTATGACGAAGCGACAGTCCGCATTATTTTCAAGGGGGGTAAGACATGATGACAATCAGTGAAATTGCGGCCA
>DATNCC010000335.1:0-30080 GCA_035571735.1 Dongiaceae bacterium
GGTTGGTAACGATCTCGCCAATCGCTGTCGTCCCCGATTCCAGGCACATCCTCACCCCTTCCCGGATCGATGGAGGGTACTCTTCAGCAGTAAGACCTCGCGATATCTTGATCAGCTGGATGATCCAATCGCTAAAGCGGCGCGGATTGTAATCCACCGACGACCGGAGCTTCCAGGATGGGAAGTGGGTCAATTCGAGGTGCGTATGGGCGTTGACAAACCCCGGGAGCAGAACGCAGCCGGGGTAATCAAGCACCGGCGCGGAGTATGCGCTACGGAGCACGCTTAATGGTCCCGTGTCTGCAATAACTCCGTTGCGAACGAACAGTGCCCCGCCAGCGACAGGCGGGGCACCGGGATTGATCAGCCAGGACGCTGCGTGGATGACCTCTTCAGCCATGAATCACCTCAAATCGACAAATACCACGGTCTCTCATGCCCTGGCCGACGCCCTCTTGCCTCTACGATCTCTACGCTCCTGCGGCTCAGGGGATGCGCTTGTCGAACTATCCTTTTTCGGCTTTTTTCCGGCAGCAGCCGGAGCGGGCGGCGGATACTTCTCCAACGCAAGTTTGAGGGCTTCTTCAACTTCCGTAACCGCGACTATTTTAACCTTTTTCAGGATTTCCGGCGGAATATCCTCAAGATCCTTTTTGTTCTGCTCGGGGATGATCACCAGCCGCATCCGTGAACGAACAGCAGCCAGGATTTTTTCCTTGAGACCGCCAATCGGAAGCACTTTTCCGCGCAACGTAACCTCGCCGGTCATGGCAACGTCTTTTTTTACCGGGATGTGACATAGTATCGATGCCAGCGCCACGGTCATGGCGACACCGGCCGAAGGACCATCCTTGGGTATGGCACCGGCCGGAACATGAACGTGAATTTCATTGTCCTGAAAAATCCCCGGGTTGAGACGCAGCGCCTCGGCGTGTGCGCGAATGTAGGAATGGGCAGCCTGCACCGACTCCTTCATCACGTCACCCAACTGGCCGGTCAGCGTCAGGGCGGTTTTGCCCGCCATCAGGCTGGCTTCGATATGAAGAATTTCGCCTCCCACCGGAGTCCAGGCCAGGCCGTTGACAACCCCGACCTCGTTCCTGTCCAGGTCTTCCTCACGTACGTATTTCGGCGCGCCCAGATAACTGTGAAGAGCCTTGGCGGTCACCTTGACCGTGCGCGGGTTTCCTTCCGCTACTTTCCTGGCCACCTTGCGGCAGACCTTGCCGATTTCCCGCTCCAGATTGCGCAGGCCGGCTTCGCGGGTGTATTTGGAGATAATCTCCACGATCGACTCGTCGTCGAAGCTGATGTGCTTGGCTTTAAGGCCGTTTTCCTTGATCTGGCGCGGAACCAGATAGCGCTTGGCAATCTGCAGCTTCTCCTCTTCAGTGTAACCGGCCAGATTTATGACCTCCATCCGGTCGCGCAGAGCCGACGGAATCGGGTCCATCTGGTTGGCGGTCGCCACGAACATTACATTCGAAAGGTCAAAAGGCTGGTTGATGTAATGATCGGAGAAGGAGTGGTTCTGCTCGGGATCAAGCACCTCAAGGAGCGCCGATGAAGGGTCTCCCTTGTAGTCGTAGCCCAGCTTGTCGATTTCGTCGAGCATGAAGACCGGATTGTTGGCGCCGGCCTGCTTCAACCCCTGCAGGATGCGCCCCGGCAGAGCACCGATATAGGTACGGCGATGCCCGCGAATCTCGGCCTCGTCACGGACCCCACCCAGTGAAATGCGGATGAATTTGCGATTCATGGCGCGGGCGATCGACTTGCCCAGCGAGGTTTTGCCGACACCCGGAGGACCTACAAAACAGAGAATCGGTCCCTTCATCTTTTTCTTCAACTTGCGGACCGCCAGGAATTCCAGGATCCTTTCCTTGATCTTGTCCAGGTAATAGTGGTCATCATCCAGAATCTTCTTGGCCCGGACGATGTCCAGGCTGTCGCGGGTGGATTTGCTCCAGGGCAGGTCAACCATCCAGTCCAGATAGGTTCTGACAATGCTGGCTTCGCCTGCGTCCGGATGCATGTTTTCCAGGCGGCTCAGCTGCTTGAGCGCCTCCTTCTGCACAGGCTCGGGCATCTTGGCCGCCTCGATCGCCTTTCTGATCTCGGCCAGTTCCTCCTTGCCCTCGTTGTCGCCCAGTTCGCTCTGGATGGCTTTCATCTGTTCGCGCAGGTAATATTCCTTGTGGTTTTTACCCATCTCCTCCCGTGCCGCGTTCTGGATCTTGGCCTGCACGCTCAGGAGTTCAACCTCGCGGTTCAGAAATTCATTAACTTTTGTCAAGCGAACGATCGGATCGTTTATTTCCAGCAGTGCCTGGGCATCCGCGACCTTCAGGCCGAGATTGCTGGAGACCAGATCAGCCATGCTGCCCGGATCCTGGATATTCTCCAGAATAACCATCACCTCCGGCGAGACCTGCTTGCCAAGTTCCATAACCTTGGTCAGCTGTTCACGCACGGTACGTATCAGTGCCTCGGTTTCCAGTGTTATATCCACGACCGGCGTATCGTTCTGCCGCTCGACCCGGACCATGTAGAACGGCTTGTCGGAAACATACTCGGTAATACGCGCCTTGGCCAGGCCCTGAACAAGAATTTTGACGCGGCCATCCGGCAGCTTGAGCATCCGCATGATCATCGCAACCGTGCCGACCTCATAGATTTTGTCGGCAGGCGGATCCTCGTCGCCGACATCGTGCTGAGTCGCCAGCAGGATCATCCGATCACCCGCCAGAGCGCTGTCTACGGCCTTTACCGACATTTCCCGCCCCACAAAGAGCGGTATGATCATGAACGGGTACACAACAACGTCCCGAATAGGCAGCAGCGGCAGCACTTCCGGAATTTTCAGCTCTTCCGAACCTTGTTCGGTATCGTTTTCTATCTCTATCAATCTTGATCTCCTTTGGAGCTGTATTGGTCAAAACAGTTTGTCTACAGCTCTTTAATAGGCACCAGCCAGTCTCTGCTTTTTGGACAGATAACACGCAGCACACCCTTGCGATATTCCGCCCTGACCGCACCGGGATTGATGTTTCCGGGAACAGTCACCGCGTGGTGAAAGTGGCCATGACTCCGTTCCACGCATATGAATTTCCCTTCGTTATGCTCCCGCGGTTTGCAGGCTTCGAGAACAAGAGTCAAACCGCTCATTTTCAAAGTGATTGCGTCCAGGGTAAAGCCGGGAAGATCAAACTCAATGACTATGTCACTGCAGGTTTCATACATATCCATCTTCGGTCGGGTCTCATTGTCTTCGAAGGAGTCACGCAGTTCAAGGGCGTGCAGCAGGCTGCGCATCTCGGCGACGTGCCGGCTGAATATCTCCTGGGTAAACGGCTTCCTGCCTGAAAATCGTGGCATAAGGGCACCTGAATTAATATGAAATGTACCGGAGTGTTTGTATCCTTGTATAGTTAATCACTCCCTGAGGCAAAGTCAAGGCGGACGACCGACCGGCATCAAATTCTGACCGCATTTGAATTAAAATTTGACTTTGTCCCTGGTATGCAATAAATAAATACGTTTATTTGGGTGCGACTAACCGGAAGATGGGGAACAGGTCATGGAAAAATGGTCCATCAGTGAATCTGCCAAGATTTACAATATCGACAACTGGGGCGCCGATCTCTTCTCGATCAATAAAAAGGGGAACATCTGCGTCCACCCCTCGTCAAATTCCAAGCAAGCCATCGATCTGCGGGCTCTGGTGGACGATCTGATCAAGCGCAAGATCAAACCTCCCATCCTGCTCCGCTTCATGGACGTGCTGCAGGGGCGCATAGCCTCGATCAACCGGGTCTTTAAAAACGCCATCCAGGAAAACGATTATCCGGCAAAATACCAGACTTTCTACCCGATCAAGGTCAACCAGCAGCGCCAGGTGGTCGAAGCCATCGCCGGCTACGGAAAACGCTACAACATCGGGCTCGAAGTCGGCTCCAAGCCGGAACTGGTGGCCGGTATTTCGATTTCCAGCGGCAACAACCTGCCGATCATCTGCAACGGCTACAAGGACGCCGAATACATCGAGACGGTGCTGTACGCCACCAAAATCGGCTTCGACATCACGCTGGTAGTAGAGAAGCTGTTCGAACTGGAAAAAATCATCGAAATAGCCAAGAAGACCGGCATAACCCCGAAACTGGGAATCCGGGTCAAGCTTTCATCCAAGGGGACCGGCAAGTGGGCGACTTCAGGCGGTGAAGATGCCAAATTCGGTCTGCGCATGTCGGAAATCATCGCCGCCATCCGGATGCTGGAAGATCAGGGGATGCTCGGTTCGGTCAAGCTGCTGCACTCGCACATCGGCAGCCAGATCACCAAGATCGACAAGATCAAGACCGCCCTGATCGAGGTTGCACGCGTCTACACCGAGATGAAAAAGCTGGGGGTCGGCATAGAATACCTCGATATCGGCGGAGGCTTGGGGGTCGATTACGACGGGTCCAAATCGAGCTACTTTTCCAGCGTCAACTATACCATCGAAGAGTATGCCAACGACGTCATCTACCAGATCAAGAACATCTGTGACGAAGCGGGCGTCGAATGCCCCAACATCATCTCCGAATCGGGGCGGGCCACGGTCGCCCACTACTCGGTGCTGGTCACCAATGTCCTCAACACCAATACCCAGCACCTGATGCCCGATTTTGAGGACATTCTGGCAACTACTGAAAAAGTAGCTCCGACAGTTAAAAAGCTCACGGATATCTACAAAAGCATCGATCGCTACTCCCTGCGGGAGGACTACCACGACACGCTGCAGTTGATCAACGAGGCGGTCAGCCTCTTCAATCTCGGCTACCTGACGCTCAACGACCGGGCAATCGCCGAATGGCTCTACTCGAAGATCATCAAGAAGATCAACAGCATCGTCGAGAAGATCAAGCCGATTCCGGAGGAGCTGCAAAACTTCCAGCTCTCGATGCGGCAGACCTACTTTGCCAATTTTTCGCTGTTCCAGTCGATCCCGGACTCATGGGCCATCGATCAACTCTTCCCGATCATGCCGCTGCAGCGGCTCAACCACAAGCCGGATGTCATGGCCTCGATCGCCGACATCACCTGCGATTCGGACGGCGAGATCACCAGCTTCGTCGGCGAGAACGGTCGGGCCAAGTACCTGCCGCTGCACAAAATCCGGAAGGACGAGGACTACTACATCGGTTTCTTCCTGATCGGCGCCTACCAGGAGATTCTGGGGGATCTGCACAACCTGTTCGGCGACACCAACGCGGTGCATATCACCTTCAACAAGAAGACCGGTTACATGATCGACACCGTCATCAACGGCGACGCCACCTGGGAAACGCTGAAATACGTCCAGTACAAGGGGCCGGAGATCCTTAAAAGGGTCAGGGACAACCTGGAGAAAAGCGTGGCGACCAAGAAGATCTCCATCGAAGAGAGCAGCCACTTCATCGAACTGCTGGACCGAACGCTGCTGGGGTATACTTATCTGGGGGAGTAGACCTTTTTTTGTTGCTGTTATGTTACGGGCATTGCGCGAACCGGCGAATGCCCGTATTATATTCCAAGACAATTTTTATTGATTTCAGGAAGGAATAGACATGAGCAAAGTTCTGATAATAGGCGCCGGCGGCGTCGGACAAGTCGTCACCCACAAATGCGCCCAGCGGCGCGACATCTTCAGTGAAATCACCCTCGCCTCGCGCACCAAAGCCAAGTGCGACGCCATCGCCGCCCAGTTGAATAACAGCATCAACACGGCGCAGGTGGATGCCGACAACGTACCCGAACTGGTGGCCCTGATCAAACAGCTGCAGCCGAAACTGGTGATCAACGTGGCGCTGCCGTACCAGGACCTGCACATCATGGATGCCTGTCTGGAAACCGGCGTCGATTACCTCGACACCGCCAACTATGAGCCGCTCGACACCGCGAAATTCGAATATTCCTGGCAGTGGGCCTATCAGGAACGCTTTAAGGAAAAAGGGTTGATGGCGCTGCTCGGCTCCGGTTTCGATCCGGGCGTCACCAACGTCTATACCGCCCTGGCCGCGAAGAAGTATCTGGATGTGGTTGAAGAAATTGACATCATCGACGCCAACGCCGGCTCCCACGGCCAGCCCTTTGCCACCAACTTCAACCCGGAGATCAACATCCGCGAGGTTACCGCCACCTGCCGCCACTGGGAGAACGGCGGGTGGGTCGAGAGCCCGCCGCTGACGACCAAACACTACTTCGATTTCCCGGAAGGGATCGGCCCGATGGGCATCTACCGCCTCTACCACGAGGAGATGGAATCGCTGGTCAAGCATATCCCGACCATCAAAAAGGCCCAGTTCTGGATGACCTTCTCCGACAACTACCTGAAGCACCTGGAGGTGCTGCAGAACGTCGGCATGACCCGCATCGACGAGGTGGAGTATAACGGCCAGAAGATCGTCCCGATCCA
The DNA here is from genome assembly GCA_035571735.1 of Dongiaceae bacterium. GTDB lineage: Bacteria > Desulfobacterota > Desulfuromonadia > Geobacterales > Pseudopelobacteraceae > JACRCG01. Next base: position 6,437 of record DATNCC010000335.1, read on the forward strand.
GTTTCTGAAAGCCCTGCTCCCCGACCCCGGGTCCCTTGGCCCGCTGACCAAGGGGAAGACCTGCATCGGTGTAATCGCCCGCGGGACGAAGGACGGCAAGCGCAAGCAGGTCTACATCTACAACATCTGCGATCACGAGGCCTGCTACCGCGAGGTACAGTCCCAGGCGATCAGCTACACGACCGGCGTCCCGGCAGTGGTCGGCGCGATCATGATGCTGACGGACAAATGGCGCGGCGCCGGGGTCTTCAACATGGAGCAGTTCGATCCGGAACTGTTTCTGGATGTGCTGGGGCCGATGGGACTGCCGACCGTCGTAGTCGATGGCGGCGAGTGGCCCGAACTATAAAGCATGAAAACAGGCTTTTTACCGAAGGTTTCCACAAGATTCAAAAAAATTGCTGGGATGATCCTGCTTGTGCTGATGCTGTTCACCTGCGTCACTGTCTGGTGGGGCTATGCTCATTTGACCAGCCTGGTTCAGGCTCGTCTCAAGGTTCTCGTTGGACCCGATATCAGTGTTGGAAATGTTACTGCGCGCTGGAACCGGATAGAACTGGGTCAGGTCCGGATGGCGCGCCGTGGAAGCGGCCCCTTTGCCACCCGCTTTTCCTTCGAGCGTATCGTCATTCGTCCCAGCCTCCTTTCGCTCTTCAGTGGACGCCTGGACATAAGAGAAATCCTTCTCGAAAAACCGTACCTGTTGGTTGAAATCGATCCGGACGGTTCCGTAGTCAAAATCCTGCCGCCCCGTACCGCTGCACCGGCCAGTTCTTCCGGAGCAGATCTGCCGGTACGTCTCGCGGCAGTGCGCATCAGCAACGGAACTATCGACCTCCTGGACTGGCAGGTTGCCCGCAAGGCCGCTATGGGCGTGAGCAATCCCCGTGAACGGTATCACCTGACAACGCTGCAGGATGTATCATTCTCTTCGGGTGCCGTTACTATTCCCGTATCGGACCAGCCGATGCCGGTGCGAATTGAGCTCGCCAGCAAGGGGGGCGGGCATCTGCTGGTTGCCGGTGATGTTGCCCCCAAAGGTCTAGACGGTCATCTCAAGCTCGATCTGACCGGTTGGAATATCACCCCTTATCGCCCCTACTTCCTCAAACAAGGCGATTTGAATGTTTCGGCAGGCACCCTCTCCGCTACCTGCTCGATGACCATAAACCAACGTATCCTGAATGCCCCCGGCTCGCTGCATCTGAAAGGCCTGGCCTTCGATCATTCCAGTACCAGGGGCGTACTGCTCGGTGTGCCTGTCGGAGCCCTGGCATCCCTCCTGTCGGACAACAAGGATGAATTGTCCGTACCCTTCACCATCAAGGGGAGCCTCGACAATCCACGTTTCTCCATCCAACAGTCGCTGGTTAATCAGATCGCAACGGCCCTGTCATCAAAAATTGGCGTACCTACGGTTTCGGGTGTTGGCAAGGGGATTATGGGGATTGGAGAAAAGGGAATTAAGGGCATATTCGGGATTATCGGCGGAAAGAAATAGACAATAAATTTCATACGAAGTAACAATGCAAGCCACTTGTTATGCAGACACCCCTCCGTGACTTGCACTAGCGATTATTCGCGTTCATGGCAGGCTAGTCTGAAGGTTGCAGGTTGAACCGACGCAGATTATTTTCCCCTTTGAAAAGAGACAGATTACTTTGACCGGTATCGATATCGACAAGATCCTCCAGCTCTCCCCCTCCCCCGCCTACGTGGTGGACCTGGGGAGGCTGCGCCACAACCTGGCCATCCTGGAGGACGTGCAAGAGCGGAGCGGTGCGAAGATCCTGCTGGCGCTCAAGGCTTTTGCCATGTGGAGTGTCTTTCCGCTCATCCGCGAGACTCTGCAGGGGGTATGCGCCAGCTCGCCGTGGGAGGCGCGCCTGGGACGGGAAGAGTTCGGACGCGAGGTGCACAGCTTTGCCGCCGCCTTCAAGGAGAGCGACGTAGCGGAACTCCTGCGGATATCCAATCACCTGGTGTTCAACTCCTTTGGCCAGCTGGAGCGCTTCCGTCCCTTGTGGGAAAAGGAGGCGGGGCGGGTCTCCATCGGCCTGCGGGTCAACCCGGAGCATTCCGAGGGGCATACCGAGATCTACGATCCCTGCGCCGCCAATTCGCGCCTCGGCATACCCCGCCGTGCCTTCGAAGGGCGGTCTCTGGAGGGGGTTGAAGGACTGCATTTCCACACCCTCTGCGAGCAGCTCTTCGAGCCGCTGGAGCGGACCGCAACGGCCTTCGAGGAAAAGTTCGGCGAGTTTCTGCCGCGGATGAAATGGCTCAACCTGGGGGGCGGCCACCACATCACCCGCGAGGGGTACGACATCGACGGGCTGGTGGAACTGGTCAGGTATTTCAAGGAAAAATACGACCTGGAAGTCTATCTTGAGCCGGGAGAGGCGGTTGCCATCGGCACCGGCATCCTGGTAGCCGAGGTGCTGGATATCGTCAACAACGGCATGGATATCGCCATTCTCGACGTCTCGGCCACCTGCCATATGCCGGATATCCTGGAGATGCCTTACCGTCCCGGCATCAGGAACGGTTTCGATCCAGGAGAGAAACCGCACACCTACCGCCTGGGGGGAGCATCCTGCCTGGCGGGGGATGTGATCGGAGACTGGTCGTTCGAGCAGCCGCTCCGTCCCGGCGACAGGCTGGCCTTTCTGGACATGTCCCACTACACGATGGTCAAGACCACCATGTTCAACGGCATCCAGCACCCGCACATCTGCACGTTTGAGCCGGACACTGACGAGCTGAAGGTAGTGCGCAGCTTCGGCTACGAAGACTTTAAACAACGACTTTCATAACCCTGGCTTTCTGCCGGACAACGCAGAAAATCGGTTCTAACTTACCAAAGGAAATAACACTATGGCACTGAACACTCGAATCTGGATGACCGGAGCGCTGGACTGGTTCGCTTTTATCGACGGCGAGGAGGTCTTTCTCGGCAGGCGCGAGGTACCTACCCCTCTGGAAGAGGGCGATGCCTGGACCAACGAATTCGGCGACATGTTCAAGGTAATAGACTCCGAAATCAGGCTCGTGGGCAAAACCGAGCCTCCCAAGAAGTACTGGTAACACCTTCCGATGCCTTCAAGCACCCGACAGTTGCTCTCCGCATGACAGACCCGCTGCATATCATCGAAGTCGCCATCCCGCTCTTCCTGGACAAAACCTTTCACTACCTTGTGCCTGAGCGGTTGCAGGAGGTGGCACTGACCGGCCGCCGCGCCCTGGTTCCGTTCGGGAACCGGAAGCTGACCGGCTATATTCTGGGTGGTGCAACCGGGACCGATATCCCCAACCTGAAAGAAATTATTGAAGTGCTGGACAGGGAACCGCTCTGGACCTCCGGAGAGCTGGAGTTTTTCCGCTGGACCGCATCCTATTACCAGCACCCGCTCGGTGAGGTGCTGCGAACGGCGCTCCCGGCCGGAATCAATATTCAAACACGCAAGGGTGTCTCCGGAGAACCGGAAACCCTGACCGGGGGAAAAACCGCCCGCCAGGAAAGGTTTTACCTGCCAGGTCCTGTGGCGGAGCCACCACGCCAGCCGGGCGCCAAAGCGCTTGAAATACTGGCGGTCATCCGCGAGGCGGGCGACATCTCGGCAGCGGAGCTGCGCAAACGCTTCGGTGCATGTTCTCCGCAACTCAAGCGGCTTTGCGAACTCGGGCTGAGCACGTCTGAAGAGCGCGAAGTATACCGGGATCCGTTCAAGGATCGCACCGTGACGCGGGACGTACCGCGGCAGCTGCATACCCATCAAAAAGGTGCTCTGGATGCGATTGCGGCCGTTCTCGACCTGCGGCAGTTCAAACCGTTTCTGCTCTATGGCGTAACCGGCAGCGGGAAAACCGAGGTCTATCTGCAGGCCATTTCGCATTCGCTCGAACTCGGAAAAAACGCCCTGGTGCTGGTGCCCGAAATCGCCCTGACCCCGCAGTTGACCGGACGCTTCCAGGCCCGGTTCGGCGGCGGCATCGCCATCCTGCACAGCGGCCTTTCCGACGGGGAACGCTACGACGAATGGCGCCGTATCCGGCGGGGACTGGCTCGGATCGTTATCGGTGCCCGCTCCGCGATTTTCGCACCGCTGGACAAGATCGGCATCATCATCGTCGATGAAGAGCATGAAGCATCGTTCAAACAGTCCGATGGCCTGCGCTACAATGCCCGCGACCTGGCGCTGGTCCGGGGAAGGATGGAGCGGGCCTGCGTCGTGCTCGGTTCGGCAACGCCTTCAGTAACCAGCATCCATGCCGCAGGTCTGGGGAGGCTGACGCTGCTTGAACTTCCGGAGCGGGTCGAAAACCGTCCCATGCCGATCGTTGAACGCGTGGGGATGAAGGGGAGCAAGGAGACTATCTCCGCCGCGCTGTCGAGCTGCCTGACTGAAACGTATGAGCAGGGACAGCAGGCGATTGTTTTTCTCAATCGCCGCGGTTTTGCCACTTTTCTGGTCTGCACGGAATGCGGGAAGGCACTGACCTGCCCCAACTGCTCCGTCACACTTACCTACCATCGCCAGCGGGGGGAAAGCCTGTGTCATTACTGCGACTATGCCGTACCGGCGCCCGGCACCTGCCCCTCGTGCGGCGGAACGTCACTTGGCGAACTCGGGGCCGGAACCGAAAAACTGGAGCAGAACCTGAAAGAGCTGCTGCCGGCCGCACGGATTCTCCGCATGGACAGCGATACCACCTCCGGCAAAGGGAGCCACGAGCGGCTGCTGGCGCGGATGAACGACGGCAGCGCAGACATCCTGGTCGGCACCCAGATGATTGCCAAGGGGCATGACTTTCCCGAGGTGACGCTGGTCGGGGTGGTAAACGCCGAAGCGAGCCTCGGAATGCCGGATTTCCGCGCCGCTGAACGCACCTTCCAGCTGCTGTCGCAGGTTATCGGCCGGGCCGGGCGGGGGGAAACGCCCGGGCGGGTGGTTGTCCAGGCGCTCGACACCGAGCATTACGCGATCCGCTCTGCCGCCGAGCATGATGCGGCAGGATTTTACCGGCAGGAGCTGGAGTTTCGCCAGGAAGCCGGCTATCCCCCCTTCTCGTTCCTGGCGGCATTTGCCATATCCGGACTGTCGGAACAGACCGTATCCGAGCAGGCCGACAAGACCGCCCGTTTACTGACGCAAATCAAATCGGAGCTGAAAGTCCGGGTTGAGATTCTCGGGCCGGCCCCCTCCCCCATCTATCGCCTGCGCAACCGCTTTCGCCGCCAGATTCTGCTGAAAGGCATAAACCGCAGCGATCTCCATCGCCTGCTCACCTCTTGGCGACAGCAGGCAGAGATCGTTTCAACCGTCCGCATATCCGTCGACATTGATCCGGTTGACTTGATGTAGGCATGATGTACAACGCAAAGAGGCCCGCAGAATTCTGCGGGCCTCGCTGTGTGCGGCCATGTTCGTATCGCCTGTCCCTGATAAACAGGATAAGCGCGTTAACAAAGTTTGTTCTGCCAGAAAAGCGCAGAACAAACTTCTAACTTGCTAAAAGAACGCCGTACTTAAACCGAACTCCACCTTTGCCTCATTCGGATACGACTTTTCGTTATAGGTACCTTTTTCTGTAGCAAACGCACCGTTCACGTCAAGACGCAGCCACTTCGGACCAAGTGAGAGGCCGGCGGTAATAACCGGCTTGCTGCCGGATCCACCGATATTTTTGTAAACACCGGCACGCAGGGCAAGCCACAATGCATACCAGTTATCAAAGTGCGCCTCAAGTCCCCCCCCGAACAGTTGACTGTCCTGGCCCGCAAGAATGGTTTTATTCTTTGTCAGGTCCAGGTCTGCTGCAACAGACAACCAGCTCAAAGGATCAAGAGCAACGCCCAGTCGTGCCTGCGGCTCAACCTTGAATGAGCCGTTTTTAGCACCGGTAACCGGGTCTGGAACGTCGAATTTTGGCGAATTCAGGTTCTTCAGCGCAAGGCCGACATTGATCGGACCAACGTAGCTTACGTCTTCAAGACGCCACAGCGCGCCCAAATCAAGACCAAATTGAGTAGACTCGGCATGGTTGTCTTTCACCTGGGTTGTAGCGTCCTTGGAATCCTTCAATTCCCTTATTTTAACCTCTTTGGAATACACCGTACCGGACATTACCTTTGCGGCGCCACCGATACCGAGTTTGCCATAGTTTCCAAGGTCGAACTTGTGTCCATAAGCCAGCGGAACCTCGGCAATAGCAATCCCGCTCAACTGCACGGTCGTGTTGTTCTGGTCAATTGTTCCGTTGGCTGAATTCAACGACGGAGCCAATGTTACCAAGCCCTGGGCAATCTGGTCCGGGGACATTCCGGAAACATTTACGTTTCCGGCCTTAAGCTTGGTTTCAAGTGTGGTGGCCAGGTCCTGCGCCTGCTGTTTACTGGCAGCGCCGGCAGCCTGCAAGGCTGCTACCACATTATCAAACTGCGCCTGGCTGAAATACGTTGCCGTACCGTTTGAAGAACCGGCTACGACGCCGAGGTCGGTGGCAAGCTGGGGGACACTTGTCGTTGTGGTTGCGTTACCGGCACGTATGTTCACCAGGTCAACATCTTTTATTCCGGCACCCACTTCGCTCGTACCGAAGATGCCCAAACCGTAGTTGCGGAATTGGAAACCCAGAGAAAGATCGACATTTACCGTCAGGTTTCCCCCCTTGTCATGGAGGTCGGAGAGAATGCCGGCAAACTGGGCCGCCTTTGTTGTCGCATCGGTAACCTGCTGCGCCGTCGCCCCAGCTCCATAGGTCATATTACTTCCGTTCAGATCCAACTTGCCGACCTTATCCATATCACCAGCCAGGTTCGAGCTGATAAACACACCGAGCCCCCCACCCAACTTCATGCTGAACGCCTTGTCATAGAACGCCAGACCGGCAGGGTTGATGAAGGATGCATAGGCATCCGTCGTGCGGGCCACGCCGGCACGCCCCATTCCCAATGCTCCCGGAGTCTGAAACTCCAAAGCCTGCGCCATCACCGGCAGCGACAGGCCTAGCAGCACGGCTGCTGCCGTCTTCATTTTCTTCATGCGAGTCTCCTTTTAATCTGGATTTAATAACAAAATTAATTGCGGGCACTATCAAATAAATATTATCCACTGTCAAGATACAAAAAAGCGTTTTGAAATAATCGGATTGTGCTTCCGGCATCATGTGATAGAATTTGCAATCATGGTCAAAGCAAAGGCGCCTTGAGGACTACATGACCGAATTCAACCATCAATTGCGCTCCGGAATATCGCTTCTGTTCGTCGAGGACGAAGCCGGGACCCGTGAACAGGTATCACGTGTTCTGACCTCCCGTGGTTACCGGATGGCTGTCGCCGAAAACGGTGAGCAGGGGCTCGCCATTTTTCGCGAACAGACTCCGGACATTGTTCTGACTGACATCATGATGCCGCGATTGAACGGCCTTGAAATGGCCCGGGAGATCCGTGCCCTGTCATCTGAAACCCAGATCGTCTGTATGACCGCCTTCAGCGACACATCCTACCTGATCGAGGCCATCGATATCGGCATTGACCAGTTTGTCCTCAAACCGGTTGAATTCCAGCGCCTGTTTACCGCCCTCGATCGCTGCCAGGAAATGATCGAATTACGAAAACGGCAAAAGATGCTGGAGGCAGAGAAACTGCGCACAAAAAAAACAGAGGCCATAGGCATTATGGCGGGCGGAATGGCCCATGATTTCAACAATCTGCTTCAGGTTATCCTCGGATACGTCTCGCTGGCCCGCATGAGTGCGGAACCCGGGAGCAAGACCGAGTCGCTGCTGACCATTGCCGAACAAGCCTCCGAGAACGCCAAAAAACTGAGCACGCGGCTGCTGACCTTTGCCAAGGGTGGGGATGCGGTCATGAAACCTGTGAAGCCGGGACATCTTATCAGGGAAGGGATCATCGCCGAGCTGGGATCGATCCCGACGATCTCCCTGGACTTCAATCTCCCGGACGACCTCCCGGATGTCATGCTTGATGCCGAACAGATTCAGCATGTAGTGGCCAATATGGCCATCAATGCCTTCGAAGCCATGCCGAACGGCGGATCATTGCACGTATCGGCATCATCCGCAACACTTGCCGAAGCAAATGAATTCGGACTCCCTCCTGGTGACTATCTGCATATCCGGTTCGAGGACACGGGAGTCGGCATCCCGGCTGAAAACCTGCCGAAGATTTTTGATCCCTATTTCAGTACCAAGGAGATGGGGTGCCAGAAAGGGATGGGTCTCGGACTGGCGCTCTGCCATTCAATCATCAAGCACCATCACGGTCATATACAGGCCGAATCAAATCCGGGTGAGGGAACCCGGTTTCAAATTTACCTTCCGTTGTACCATTCCAACGATTAATCACTCCAACCTGCTTTTCCACGCATGTATAGGTTCACTCCAGCCCTTATATCTGCTACACTGCCCTCAACATCATCTTACCCGGTCCGGACGTTCTATAAATGCATCACGGCGGAATTTACGAAGAAGAAATAGCCGGAAAGGCCTACGACACCGCCCTGTTACGGCGCTTTGCGCGCTATGTGGTTCCACACCGGCTGTCGATCACGGTCGTGCTGCTGATACTCCCTCTGGTTGCAGCCTGCCGCCTGGCGCAACCATGGATCATAAAGCTCGCCATCGACAGCCACATCATCACCGGAAAGCTGGCCGGACTGGAGAATGTCGCACTCGGATTCCTCGGTATCCTGCTGGTTGAATCGCTGCTCTCCTTTCTGGAGGTTTATCTGCTGCAGTCGGTCGGACAGAGGGTCATGTCGGAGATGCGCTCCGAGCTGTACCGTCATGTCATGCACCTGCCGGTTTCCTGGTTTGACCGTGTACCGACCGGGAGTGCGGTCACCCGACTGACCAGCGATATCGAAGTACTGGGCGAGATGTTTGCCTCGGGCATCATCACCATCGTCGGTGACATCCTGCTGCTGATCGGCATTATCTCCGTCATGCTCTGGATGGACCTGAAACTGTCGCTGGTGACCTTTTCCGTCCTGCCGGTTCTGCTGTATGTCGCCTATACCTTCCGGCGCCGCATGAGATCATCATTCCGTGAGGTTCGCGCCCGCCTCGGGAACCTGAATGCCTTCCTCAACGAATGCATCTCCGGCATCAGCATCATCCAGATGTTCAACCGCGAACGGGACGAAGAGCGGCGCTTCAGCCGGCTGAACGCGTCATATCGTGATGCCAACATGCCGGTCATCTTCTGGGATGCGTCCCTGTACGCCCTGGTTGAGGCGCTATCGTCAATTGCCGTGGCGCTGATCATCTGGTACGGCGGCGGCGAGATTATAAAGGGGGCGCTTACTTTCGGCGTGCTGGTCGCCTTCATCCAGTACATCGAAAAGTTTTTTTCCCCGATCCGTGATTTATCCGCCAAATATTCGGTCATGCAGGGAGCGATGGCATCTCTGGAGAGAATATTCGCCCTGCTGGACACTCCTGCGACCGATCAGAAATCCCTCCTACCCCCCTTTGACAAAGGGGGGCACCCGGCAGGGGGGGGGGATTTGTCTCCGCTCATCGAATTCCGCGACGTATCATTTTCCTATCAGTCCGGTAACGATATACTCAGCGGATTCAGCCTTGCGGTTCATCGCGGCGAGCGGATCGCAATCGTGGGGGAGAGCGGCGGCGGCAAAACGACTATTACCCGATTGCTGACACGCCTGTATGAAATCGAGCGCGGCGGAATTTTCTTACAGGGGGTCCACATCCGGGATATCGATATTAAACAGGTGCGCCGCAGGGTCGGCGTCGTTCTTCAGGATCCCTGCCTGTTTGCCGGGAGCATTGAATTCAACATCTGCCTTGGCGATGAGCAGGCCCGGCAGCGTGTGCGCCAGGCAGCTGCGGCTGTCGGAGCCGACCGTTTTATCGACCGGTTGCCGAAAGGGTACGAAGAAGAGGTGCGGGAACGGGGGAGCAACTTCTCCGTCGGCGAGAAACAATTGATCTCATTCGCCCGCGCCGTCGCCTTCGATCCGGAGATACTAGTGCTGGACGAGGCTACCGCCAGCATCGACAGCGCTTCGGAGCAGATGATTCAGAACGGAATCAGGGGAATGATGGAGGGGCGCACCTCGCTGGTCATCGCCCATCGCCTGTCAACCATCCAGGATGCGGACCGCATCGTCACCATCCAGCACGGAATCAAGGCTGAGGAAGGTACGCACGAAGAGTTGCTGCGCGCAGGCGGGATCTATGCCCGGCTTTATCAGCTGCAGTTCACTGAAATGTAAACATCACTTGAAACAACTGATATTGCATCTGTCGCACGAACCTGATACCTTATTTTGAGTCCTGTTGAACAGGATAAGTGCGTTAACGAAGTTGTTTTTTGCCGGAAGAGCAGAAAAAGCTTCTAACTTTCTAAACGCTGTTTCAGGAGGAACCGATGTGCACAACCTGCGGCTGTTCCACGGACGATCATCATCACGATCATCACGATCACGACGGCGATCATGGCCACACACACAAACACGATCACGCTGAAAAGCACTCTCACGAAGGCAATCATTCTCACCGGCACGGCACCGAATCCGGACAGCGGACGATCATCGCCATCGAAGAAGATATCCTGGGCAAGAACAACCGTCTGGCAGCCTTTAACCGCGCACTGTTCAAGGAAAAGGGGATTTTTGTCCTGAACCTGGTCAGCTCCCCCGGTTCCGGCAAGACGACCCTGCTGGAGAGGACCCTGCGTGACCTGTCGCACAAAATCCGCTTCGCGGTCATTGAAGGGGACCAGCAGACCGACAACGATGCCCGGCGCATCGCCGCTACCGGAGTTCCGGTGCGTCAGATAAACACCGGCGCCGGGTGTCATCTGGATGCCCACATGATAATGCACGGCACCGAAAACTTTGACCTAGACACCCTGGATCTCCTGCTGATCGAAAATGTCGGCAACCTGGTCTGTCCGGCCGCTTTCGACCTGGGTGAACATCACAAGGTCGTAGTTCTTTCGGTAACCGAGGGAGAAGACAAACCGCTCAAATACCCGCAGATGTTCCATAACTCGACAGTCATGCTGCTCAACAAGACCGACCTGCTGCCGCACACCGACTTCGATGTCGAGCAATGCAAGGAGTACGCACGCCGCGTTAACCCCGGCATCATCATCTTCGAAGTATCGGCCCGGAGCGGTGCTGGGATGGAGGAGTGGTACCAGTGGCTGAGCGACGGGACACGGCCCTGACAGGTCGCCGGCGGCACACGATTCAGGGAATCGTTCAGGGGGTCGGGTTCCGGCCTTTAGTGTACCGGCTGGCGCATGAGCTGGATCTGACCGGCTGGGTGCGCAACACTCCGGCCGGTGTCGAGATCGAAATCCAGGGAAGCCACGAACAGCTCGGCGTTTTTGAGGAATTGCTCAGGAACCGCCTCCCCCCCCTTGCTCTCATAACATCGCATACCTGCTCCGATATTCCTGTTTGTGACGACAATTCCTTTACGATTCTCCAGAGCGGAGCCGGCGCTGCCGACATCCAGATCGCCCCCGATTCCGCCCTCTGCACCGACTGCCTGAAGGAGCTGTTCGATCCGGCCGACCGGCGCTTCCGTTACCCGTTCATAACCTGCACCAACTGCGGTCCCCGCTACAGCATCATCACCGGCATCCCTTACGACCGCCCCGCTACGACCATGGCTGGTTTCCCGCTCTGCCCCGACTGCCTGCGCGAATACCATGATCCGCTCGACCGGCGCTTCCATGCCCAGCCGATCGCCTGCCACGCCTGCGGTCCTCGGGTGAGCCTGACTACTTCCATGGGTGAGAAGATCGCTGAACGCGATGAGGCGGTCACACAGGCCATCCAGCTCCTGCAAAACGGCGCAATCCTTGCGATCAAGGGGATCGGCGGGTATCACCTGGCGGTTGATGCCTGTAACAACGAGGCGGTCCGGCGCTTGCGGGAGCGGAAGAAACGCGATGAGAAGCCGTTCGCCGTCATGGCGGCAACTATTGAGACAGCCCGTGAACTGGCGGAAATGAGCGAGATGGAAGAACGGCTGCTATGCTCTTCCGAAGCTCCGATCATCATCGTCAGGAAGCGCCCCGGCAACCGGCTTTCATCGCTGATCGCCCCCGGCAACGGCTGGCTCGGCCTGATGCTCCCCTATGCGCCGCTGCACCACCTGCTTTTCGCCTCCCTTACGGCACCTGATTTTGGGGTATATCCAGGCGGTAAGGAGAAACCGACGCAGGCGTACTCGTCAGTACGCCGAGGAGGTTCCGACGAAACCAACGCCGAGATACGCCAAAAGCAGGTGCCGTTTAGCGCCCTTGTCATTACCAGCGGCAACATCTCCGACGAACCGGTTGCCTTTGAAGACGGTGAGGCTATTGCGCGTCTTGCCGGAATTGCCGACTTCTTCCTGCTCCATGACCGCCCCATTCATATCCGCAGCGATGATTCGGTGATGCGCGTTTTTCAGGGGAGACCGCTCTTTTACCGCCGCGCCCGGGGGTATGCGCCGCGTGCAGTCACACTCCCCTTCGCTGTGCAGCCGCTGCTCTCTGCAGGAGCCGAACTGAAGAGCGCCGTATGCCTGGCGGTCGGCAATCGCGCTGTTCTCAGCCAGCATATAGGGGATCTCCAGAACAGCTCCACTCTCGAATCGTTCGGCCATACGGTCAAGCATCTGTCCGATATACTGGTGATCAAGCCTGAAATGGTCGCCTGCGACCTGCACCCCGATTATCTCTCCTCACGTTTCGCCGAGGATTCAGGGTTACCGCTGACCAGGGTGCAGCACCATCATGCCCATCTGGCGTCCTGCATGGCGGAAAACGGCCTGGTCGGCGACGTAATCGGGATCATATTCGACGGCACCGGCTACGGTCCCGACGGCACCGTCTGGGGGGGGGAATTTCTGGTCGGAGGGTACGACAGTTATCGGCGTACCGGTCATTTCCGGCCGGTTCTCTTGCCGGGGGGTGATGCCGCGGCACGCGAACCGTGGCGCATGGCCATGGCCTGGCTGTATCAGGCGCTCGGAGAAGCCGCATTCACGCTCGACCACCCGGTTGTCCGCTTTCTGCCGGAAAACGAACGTTCGCTGTTTACTCAAATACTGCGGCGAGGGATCAACTCACCCCTGACCTCCAGCTGCGGAAGGTTGTTCGATGCCGTGGCGGCGCTGCTGAATCTGCGACATATCGTGTCGTACTACGGACAGGGAGCCATCGAACTTGAGGCGTTGGCGGAAGATGGAGACGAAGGGGGGGGGTATTCTTACAACATTGTGTCCCACGAAGACGCACCACTCCGGCTTGACTTCTCCCCGATGTTCCCGGAAATCCTTGACGACATCGCTGCCGGCATCCGGAGAGCCGTCATCGCGCATCGTTTTCACCGGACCGTCGCATCTGCCGCAACGGAGGTCTGCCTGCATGTTGCCGCCGCAACCGGCCTTGACCGCATCGTTCTCTCGGGGGGTGTTTTTCAGAATCGCCTTTTGAGTGAAATGATATATACTGCCCTGACAGGTAAGGGGCTCAATGTGTTTACCCATCGCCTGGTGCCGCCGAACGACGGCGGCATCGCCCTGGGACAAGCCGCAATAGCGGGAAGGAGAAAGGTCTGATATGTGTCTAGGCGTTCCGATGAAAATTTTAAGCAGGGATGGCGACAATATTGTTGCCGAAGTCGACGGCGTGCAGAAGGAAGCCAGCGTCATGCTGCTGGGCGAAGAGGTGGCGGTCGGTGATTACGTTATCGTTCATGCCGGTTTTGCCATTTCCCGGCTGGATGAGGAATATGCGACCGAGACCCTGCGTTTGATGCGGGAAGTTTTCTCAAGCGAGGATATGGCATGAAATTCCAGGATGAATTCAGGGATCGGGCACTGGTGCAGAACATGGCGGGCAACATCCGCCGCATGGCTGAACGGTTGCCGGTTCCGGTCAACTTCATGGAGGTTTGCGGCACCCACACCATGTCGATCTACCAGTACGGCATCCGCTCGCTCCTCCCCGAAAACGTCCGGCTGATCTCCGGACCCGGCTGCCCGGTCTGCGTCACCCCGATCGGCTACGTCGACAAGGCTCTGGCCTGCACCGCCGACCCCCGCAACATCGTCGCGACCTTCGGCGACATGCTCCGCGTCCCGGGAAGCAGGTCATCATTGATGGAGGAACGGGCCAAGGGGGCTGATGTCCGTATCGTCTACTCGCCGCTTGACGCTGTGTCGCTGGCGCAGCGCAATCCGGAGCGGGGGGTTGTTTTCCTGGGGGTCGGTTTCGAGACCACCACCCCCGCCGTTGCCGCCGCCATCCTGGAGGCAGCGAAGTTGCAGCTTGCCAACTTCTCGGTTCTGGCTGCGCACAAGACCATCCCGATTCCGATGGAGCTTCTGACCTCCGACCCGGAACTGGGGCTATCCGGCTACCTCTGTCCGGCCCACGTCAGCACCGTCATCGGCGGCGCCGCGTACAGGCAGCTCGCCGAAAAATACCGTATCCCCTGCGTGGTCACCGGCTTCGAACCGGCCGACGTCATGCAGGGTATCGAGATGCTGCTCGCACAAATACTTGGCGGGGAAAGCAGGGTTGAGATCCAGTACAGCAGGGCCGTTTCGTGGGAGGGCAACCCGAAGGCGCGCGCGATCGTCGCACAGGTATTTGAACCGTGCGACACCGACTGGCGCGGCCTGGGGATGCTGCCGGGAACCGGAATGGCCATACGGGGCGAATATGCCCGCTTCGACGCCGAGCGGGTTCTGACGCTGGACGTTCCGGAAGCGGTCGAAAACCCGGCCTGCCTCTGCGGAGAGGTACTCAAGGGGAAGCTGACGCCGTTCGGCTGTCCACTTTTTTCATCCGTTTGCACCCCGGAAACACCGGTCGGTGCCTGCATGGTCTCAAGTGAGGGTACCTGCGCCGCCGCCTACAAGTACGGAAGATAACCGGTGACCCATTTCGCGCATATTCTGGCCGGTTTCACCATCGGCTTCCGCCACCGGCGCGAACTGGCCCGGATCGCGGCCGAAACCCCCCTGGATGCATCCATCCTGACCATTGATCCGACGGAGTTGAAAGGTCGCGGGGTCGCGGCGCTGGCACTCGATTTTGACGGCGTTCTGGCGGGTCACGGTTCCCCCGCCCCGCTCCCCGAGGCGGTCGAGTGGCTGCAGCGGTGCGAAACGGTTTTCGGCGGCATGATCTTCATCCTCTCCAACAAGCCGACCGAAGGACGCAGGCAATGGTTTGCCGTGCATTTTCCCGCGATGCGCTTCATCTCCGGAGTCCGGAAAAAGCCGTATCCGGACGGCCTCATCAAAACCGGGGTACTCGCAGGAATCCCCCTCTCTGCAATCATGATGGTCGATGACCGTCTGCTGACCGGCTGTCTGGCCGCACTGGTCGCCGGAGTCCGCCCCTGCTACATCCGCCGACCGTATGTCTCCTTCAGTCACCGCCCGGCGGCCGAGCTGTTTTTCGGATTGCTGCGGACGGGAGAGCGGCTGTTTGTGCGGGTGGCCGCTCTCTTCTGAGCAAACCCCGGACAAGCCGCACGGAATATTCACCACAGGAGCGCCCAAATTCTGCTCACCAGGTCAACTATGTACCTTTTCCACGGAAGCGATCGGTTCAACAGGGTGCGGCCTGCCGTCAAGGGCCTGACTCATCAGCACCTCACGCATGTTTGACAACTTGTACGGTTTTTGAATAAAGCCGGCCAGACCTTTCCCGACGAACTTCTGCGCCACTTCCTGCTCGTCGAAGCCGCTGGTCATGATAACCCTCACGTTCGGATCAAGCCGCCGCAACTCCCTGAAACACTGTTCTCCATCCATATTCGGCATGGTCAGGTCGAGGATGACCATACAGATATCTCCCCTGCTTTTGAAAACATCCAATCCCTGACGGCCGTCTTCAGCGGTAATTGCCTGAAAACCCAGCTCCCGCAGCATTTCGCTTCCAAGTTCCCGGATGTTCTCTTCGTCATCTACAAGCAGGACTGTGCCGGTGCCCTGCCAGTTTCCACCGGGATCCTCTGAACTGTTGAACGGTTCGGTCGGATTCGAACAGGCGGGCAGGAGAATTTTAAACGTACTCCCCTTGCCGACTTCACTATAGACCATGATCGCTCCCTTGTGACCACGGACTATCCCGAGGACCGCAGACATCCCTAACCCCCTCCCGGTGAACTTTGTTGTGAAGAAGGGGTCGAACAGCTTGGACATGACTTCTTTGCTCATGCCGCAGCCCGTGTCGGCAACCTCCACGAAAACATAGCGTCCTTCCGGAATCCGGTCGGACACCCAGGCGCCTTTCAAGTAAGCCTCGGAACACTCCAGGCAGCCGGTGGTGATGGCAATGACTCCGCTGTTATCACCTGTAGCCTCCGAGGCGTTGATGACCAGGTTCATGATAATCTGTCGAAGCTGAGTGGCGTCGCCGGTAACTGCCGGGAGAGGATGATGAAAGTTGTAACGCAATGCCACCTTTTTCGAGATGGAGACTTCAAGCATATGCCCCATTTCTTCCACCAGGAGGTTCAGGTCAATATCTTCAATGACAAATCGACCCTTACCGGAATAGGCGAGCATCTGCCGGGCAAGATCAGAGGCCCTGACTGCAGCTGTCTCTATTCTGCGCAAATTCTCCAAAACCGGCGATTCAGGGCTGAGCCGCATCATTGCCAGGTCGGCATTGCCGATGATGGAAGTGAGAATGTTGTTGAAGTCATGGGCAATGCCGCCGGCGAGAACCCCCAGGCTTTCCAGTTTCTGGGTTTGAAGAAGCTGTTTCTCCAGGTTCAGGCGCTCCTCTTCCGATTTTTTTCGTTGTGTTATGTCTCTTGCCGACCAGACGACCATGGTTTCAGACAATGGCGAAACAACCCCGGTAAACCAGACTTCTTCAGAACCTATTGTCAAAGTGTAATCGACTGAAGTTATCTGCCCTGAAGCGAGTGTCTTGCGAATGGTAGAGAGAATAAAAGCCGCCTGTTTTCTGGGGAATACCTCGACAACACTTTTGCCCAACAGTTCGTCCGGAGGTCGATACAGCCCGTTTGCGCTCGTGGGTGCAATCTCTATGTAGCGGCCATCGGCATCAAGGATAAGAATAACGTCGGTCAGGGACAACATTATGGAACGAAGCTTGTTTTCGGATGCCTGCAAAGCCTCTTCCGCATGTTTTCGCTCCATTATCTCACTCTGCAGCCAAACGTTTGCTTCCGTGAGTTCAGAAGTCCTCTCATCAACCCTTTTCTTGAGGATGATCGGTTGACGGATAAGCCACCAGACCACCACCGCCGAGAAGCTGCTGAACAACAGTACGAAGATGCATTCAGCCATGATGGCAATCGGTGAATACCACCCATCAACCGGCTCTACCGCAAGAAACCATTCACCATTCGGGACCTGGATCTTCTGTATGACCGGCTCCTTCAACTGCTTGCCCGCCGAGGAAAACACATCAACTTTACCGCTGTCCGGATGATTGCGGTAAATTTCATAGCTGAAACCTTTTTCGGAAATTCTTTGAATATTGACGACCTTGAGAAAATCAGGGATGCGAATCAGCACAGTGCTGAAGCCCCAGAAATAGTCGGTGCCATTCCGGTCGGCAAGAAATATGGGAAGACGGCCGATCGTGGCTTTTCCTCCCTGGACGAGTTCGAACGGCCCGGCAAGGGTAAGGGATCTTGTCCGCACTGCCAGCAGCGCTTCCTTGTTTCGTTTCGTATCTTCGAGGAGGTTATGGCCGAGAGCTCTCTCATTACCTGCCAGGGGAAAAATGTGCGTGATGACCCCATTGGGGGCAATCTGCAGACTGTTGACTCCGGGGTAAATGGCAAGCATTTCTTTTGCAAGTTGGGGGAAATTCGGGATAGAACCATTACCCTGGCGGATGACCGCTGCCAGGGCATAGGTGGCGGAAAGAGAACGATTGAGGTTGTTGTGGATGTCGTTTGCAACTTGACCGGTTAACTCTGCGACCGCCTGCCGGCGATCTTGCAGGCGGCTGGCCTCAAACAGCCATACAGATGTTCCGCTCACCAGCATCCCGGCAAGCAATGAAGCTATCGTTGCTGTCCGCACCTTGAATATTTTGGTAAGCCACACCGGCCCATTAAGCACTTCAGCCGTTTTTTGAGCAGAGACGGATTGCTCCCTGGAATCTTTCATAATGAACCCATTGTTTATAAGCCTGATATGTTTCTACCGTTATAATCAGGCAGAGTGGGTTGAGACGACTCCATGGCGCGCTCCTGTTTGATATGGATGAAATTAAGATAAATAGTTTGTAACCTCCCCTCAGGTGTCTGTCAAGATCAAACGGGTGAAATCAGGGCTGTTTGAATGGCCGGTCGAAGCGGACCACGCTGTAGGGGGTGTCAGGGGTTACCTGGACCCCGAAGCGGGCGTTCACGGCGTAGAGTCCGGTTGCGCTGCCCGCGATGGTTGAGGGTACATCGAAGGCCGGGTTGGAGATGCGGGTACGCACCGTGCCGGTGGCGAGATCAGGGGCGAGGTCAATTACCGCCACCAGATTCAGGCGGTTCTGGACCACGAACAGGGTCTGTCCCTCCAGCAGGAGGCCGTCGCCGTTCGGGACCGTCTCCACACCGAGGTCGATTTTCTTATTAACTCCGCTCACCGGATCGACGGTGAAGAGAAAACCGGTATTGCTCTGCACCACGATCAGCCTGGCGCCGGCCGCAGCGATACCGTTCAGGTTGTTGACCCCGGCTGCGACCTGCAGGTCACCGGACAGGGTCAGGGTCGAAACCGCTTCCTGGCCGCCGAGGGTGCCGTCCGCCGGAAGAGCCACCCTGTAGAGGACGGGGTTGCGCGAGTCGGTGAACCATGCGGCGTCGCTGGTGAGGATGACGTCGTTGACAAATGTCGGCTGGGCCTGGGTCAGGGTATATGTGGCCAGCTCCTGGCCGCTGGCGGCATCGTACAGGAAGGCCTTTCCGGTGGCGCCTCCGGCCACGAAGATACGGCCGCGTGCGTCAAGCTTGATACCGATGGCCGCCCGCCCCGCCTGGGGCGGGACAAGGACACTCCCGGCGCCGGTGGTGATGTCGGCGCGGTAAACCGCACCGGTGGGAATTGACCCCACGTAGAGAAAGTTGCCGCTGTTAGCGATCCCTTCGGGCTGGAAACCGTTGGGGAGCGGGATCAGATCCACCGGTTTGGGCGCGGCTGCGTCATCTCCGTTGCAGGCTGACAGCAGCAGGCTGGAAAGAAGGACCAGAACCATCCGGTAAATAGTGGTTTTCATATTGCACCTCCAAATATTAAATAGTCGGTAAGAACGGCTATCTTATGAGCACGCCTCCTATGGGAGCAAAGCGCATCAGGAAAAAGCGCAGCGAACCGGCGGCCGGCTCCCAGGCTATCTCCAGTCCATTGATCCTCTCCTTCATTTCGTAAAGCTCGATGATCTTCTCGGCCACGTAATCCATGTGGGATTGCGTATAGACCCGGCGCGGAATGGTGAGCCTCACCAGTTCCAGCTCGGGGAAATGCTGCTTTCCGGTATGCTTGTCCCGACCGGCGGAGACGGCCCCGCGCTCCATGGTCCGTACGCCGCTCTGGAGATAGATGGCGCTTGCCAGGGCCTGGGCCGGAAACTGCTCCTGGGGAATATGGGGGAGAAACCTCCTGGCGTCGATGAAGACCGCGTGCCCACCCACCGGCACTACGATCGGAATGCCGGCATCCAGGAGAAGCCGGCCAAGATATTGGGTCTGCCCGACCCGATAGGCGACCCAGTTGTCGTCGATGCACTCCCTGATCCCCTGGGCCAGCGCCTCCATGCTGTAGCCCGCCATGCCTCCATAGGTGGGAAACCCCTCGAAGTCCACCAGCAACTCGCGGGCCTGGGCGGCCTTTTTCTCGTCGTTGAGGGCAAGAAAGCCACCGATGTTCACCAGATGGTCCTTTTTGGAACTCATGGTGCACCCTTCGGTGAGATCCCCCATCTCCCGGACTATCTCTGCGATACTTTTCTCCCCATAGCCCGGCTCGCGCTGTTGCACGAAATAGGCGTTTTCCACCAGGCGGGTGGCATCCAGCAGGAGGGGAATGCCGTAGCTGCGGGTCAATCCCCGCAGGGCCCGCAGGTTTTCCATGGAGAACGGCTGCCCCCCCGCCATGTTCACGCACCCTTCCAGATGCACGTAGGCAATGTGCTTTGGCCCGTGCACCTCGCCCCAGTGGTCGATGCAGTCGTCGACCAACCTCTGGAGCTTGGCGACATCGATGTTCCCCTTGAACGGGAACTCGGCGGTGGAGTCATGGGCCTCGTCGACGATCACGTCGATGAACGTTCCGCCGGCCCTCAGGATATGGACCTTGGTGGTGGTGAAATACATGTTTTTCGGCACGTAGATCGGATCGCCCGGGTACTCTTCCAGCAGCGGCTTGATGTAGATGGTGGAGAGGATATGCTCCGCTCCACGCCCCTGATGGGTGGGAACCACCTCACGCCAGCCGTATACCTCCCGGATGGCCTTCTCCAGAGGATAGTAGCTGCGGGAACCGGCGTAATCCTCGTTGCCCCTCATCATGGCCGACCACTGCAGGTCGCTCATCGCGGTTGTGCCGCTGTCGGTGAGGAGATCGATATAGATGGTGACCCCCTTCTCCTCCTTCAGCAGGAAGGTGTTGTAACCGGCCTCTTTGATGGCCTGCATCCTGGTCTCGAAGGAAGGACACCCTGCGCCGCGCAACTCGACGCTCTTGATCCGGTAAGGTTCGGTGGGGTGGCGGGGCAAAGGGGCGATAAGTCCTTCGGACGTCCCTGTGCCGCGCAACGCCAGGACACCCTCCAGTTCCTGGAAAGAATCGCCGGTGCGCCTTACCCGGTTGCAGCCGGCAAGCCTGCCGGCCAGGATCTCCCGCTGCCGGGCGGGAGCAAGTTGGCCATCCCCCTCCCTGAAGCGAAGCTTATTCACATTCAAAAGAACCTTCATATCTCCCCCGCGCCGGACTCACCCGACTCTCTCTTTCCCGGATTCACTATCGCAAGTCACCCTCGTTACACCACCATTTTTCGTGGTAGACGACTTCATTGAGCGGCTTTCGCGAAGACTCCGTTGTTCCGCTTTCATGCGCATAGCCCAACGCAATCACTCCCACTATGCTGACGTAGGGGGGGATGTGCAGCAGTTCGGCCAGCTTTTTGTCGTCAAAAATCCCGACGAAGACGCTTCCCAAACCCACGGAATGTGCGGCAAGCATGAGGTTCTCCGCCGCAATTCCCACATCGGCCATGTAGTATTGCCGCCCCCCCTCATCCCCTGAACGCTTGGGTTCCGCGCAGGCGACGATCACCACCGGCGCCTCGTCAATGGCCAGTTGCGCTGGATTGGTCTTGTAGCCTTTCGACCCCAGCAGCGAATCCACATAGGTAAGTTCGCTGATTCTCGTCTTCATTGCACTATCCCGCACCACCACGAACCGCCAGCACTGCATGTTCGCCCAGGAAGGCGCCATCCGGGCCGCATCCAGCGCCGCCCGCAGCTTCTCCGGCTCCACCGCCCTGTCGAGAAACTTGCGCACGCTTCGTCTCGTTCTGATCGCTTCCAAGGCATCCATCTGAGCAGCCCCTTTATTGCCGTGCGGAGATCAACTGTACGATCGACGTTCCTTTCCTTTCATTATAGCGCAGCGTGTATGGCTTGCAAACAGCGACGGGGCAAGGCGGAAACCTTTTGATGCCGGATAAAAATTAATTCTTGACAGCTCCCCACCTTTATAGTATTTGATTATCACTTTCATTATCATCTTCCGGAGCAACCATGGCCTATCTGATCGCATCTGCCGCAAAAGACCCCAGACCGCTCTGGTCGAGGCTTGCCGAACGCTTTCCCAGCGAAAGGGAGTGCCTGGCCGCATATGTTGCACTGGAAACGGCCGAAGTCCTGGCTGAAGCCAAGCCGGCTTCCCTGCTCAGCATCCCCAATCGCGAACGCGCCTGCGGGCGCAACCTGTATACCCTCTGGAAAGAGCACGGCCATGAACTGCTCGCGGATACCCCACTTCAGGCATGTGAACTGGTTGATCGCGGCTCGTCCCTGATGATTCTCTTCAGCCATAAAATTCACTTCAAGCGGCATCTTGCCCGCCGCGACATCTCCGCCCTTCTCAAACGGGCCGGTCACGACAGCAACGTCACACCCGATGCGATCCTGCAAGAACTCGCCGAACAACTGCGGCGGGGACATTTCCCGCACGAGATCGGCCTGTTGCTGGGCTATCCTCCCAAGGACGTGGCCGCTTTCATGGGTCTGATCAGCATCCCCTTCACCTGCCAGGGGCCATGGAAGATCTACGGCAATCCCGGCGAGAGCCTGCGCCTGGCTGAACGCTTCCGGCACTGCCGCAACCTGATGGCCGAACAGCTTTCATTATGCGCCTCGGCTGTCCAATGCCTGGGTGATCTTGGCGGAACCGGCCGGAGTTTTTTTGCATCTGCCTATTGATAAGGATAATCATCTTCATCTTTTGGCCACCCGGTTCTTTTCTCCTCCCCCTGGTTTAAGGGGAGGTCGGGAGGTGTTAGCCTTGAAAGGATAGCTCTCCCCAACCCCTTCTTTATTTTAAGGGGGGGAGTTGTATCTGAAAACTTTACTCAATAATTAACGAACGGAGGGATTATGAAGAAATTGTCGGTAATGGGAATTTTGCTGTTGGGTTGCATCATGGTTTCATCAGTGGCTTTTGCCATGCATCCGGAGTTGACCGTGCCGGAAAAGGTCGATGTCAAGAACAGGGCCTGCCAGGAGATCATGCGGATCGGCAAGAAGTACCAGATTGAAGGCCTTTTTCCCAAGGATTTCGAGGAGGGCAAAGACTCCTGTATCCTTTCCCGTCTGGAGGTTGCGGTTTCGCTGCAGCTGTTGACGGAACGCCTGGCGGAGAAGGCGGCCAAAGAGGGGGGGGGCGCTATTGCTCGTGAGGATCTGGAAATGCTGAGCAACCTGAAGGAAGAGCTGCGCGGCGAGATATTGCTGGCCCAGACCAGGGCCTTCCAGCTGCGCTACGACGAACTCGGCACTCACCTGCATGCCTTGACCAAAAGCATCACCGTCAGCGGCGGCCTGACCGGCATATTGCAGGGGTCACTCGGCAACCGCCCCAAGGATTATAACGACCTGGTCGGGCGGGGCGATGTGGTGTTCAGCTTCAAGGTCGGTGATGCCACGACCGCGGTCATGGATCTGGAGTCCACCGGCGGAAACGGCATCGATGCCCGTCTGCCGAACTTCTCGGTGCTGAACGGCGTGGCCGGCTCGACCAATGACCGGGTCCGTTTCCGCGAGGCCTGGATCGAGCATGCCACGTTCGGCGACCGCCTGATCGCCACCATCGGCAAGATTTCGCTGACCAACTATTTCGACAGCAATGCGGTAGCCAATAGCGAGAACAGCCAGTTCCTGGCCGGCGCCTTCGTGAACTCGGCCGTGCTTGGCGCTCCGGCCAACGGTCCCGGGGTACGGGTGACGGCCAGGCTGGCCGAACCGCTCACCCTGGGCGTCGGCTACGGAAGCGGCGACGCAGACGGCGCCGACATCCTCGATCATGGCTTTGGCATTGCCGAGTTGGGCTATAAGATCAAATGCGGAGAGCGGGAAGGAAACTACCATG
>DATNCC010000336.1:0-27873 GCA_035571735.1 Dongiaceae bacterium
CTTTTCAACCGCCTTAAGTTCTATGACAACAGCATTCTCGACAAGCAGGTCAATCCGGTAACCAGCATCAATTGCGACTCCGTCATATTGTACCGGCAACATGACCTAGCTCGACACCGTCAGCCCCCGTTTCAACAACTCATGCTTCAAACAGGCTTCGTAGGTGCTTTCCAAAAGCCCCGGTCCAAGTACGGAATGAACCTTCAAGGCGGCATCAACAATCACTCCGCTTGTCTCGTTTATATTCAACTTATTACTCCTCCGTTGCTGAGACTGACCAACAGTATCCAAAACAAAAATCATTTTACCGCAGAGTACGCAGAGTAACACAGAGGAAAACCAACAACAGGGGAAAAACAAAGGCAGGAAAGCTTTTGATTGCCCAACTAAAGATTCTTGTTTTCAAGATCCTGCTCTTACCCTCAAAGATTCTGACTTTCCTCTGTGAACCTCTGCGACTCTGCGGTTAGAAAGATTTTTACAGAAAAACCCGATAATCGATATTCAATGCAGCCGCCAGCTTCCTGGCCGTCTCTTTGCCGATAGGACGCTTGCCGTTTTCCATCTCGCTTAAGTGATGCTGGGCAATACCGGTCAGTTCGGCAAGCTGCTTCTGGGTTAGTCCTTCCTTGCCACGACCGCCACGGATGGCGACGCCGCCGCTGTTCCATGTGATTTCCGGAGACAGTTCTTCAAGGCTGTAGGATTCTTTTTCTTCAAGCTCCCACTCGGTAACATCCTTCACCTTCAGGGCTTGCGCCATGCGCCGCAACTTGATTACATTCGCCGGAGTTCCCCGAAAGCGGACTTCAACCTGTTTATCAGTAGGGCGCTTTTTCGTGAGTGCCTGCATATATCACCTCCACAAATCTGATCTGTCCTTTATCCTCACGCCATACCGCAACATACGTCGGCTGGCCCTTTTTGACATGACAGTGATGCTCGGTATCCGATAACTTCGAGTAGTTCGGCCAGTTGCCGCGTACAGGCCCGCCGATCCGGATTTCCATTATCAGGGCATCAATGTTGTCGCGTATGACCTTGGGCAGTTTCTTGTATTGCTTCGCCGCCTTGTTTGTGAACTTCACAGTCCAAGTCATGATTCACCATATCCCATATAATGGTATATTTTCAACGGAAATCATTTGCAGAACCATGCGCATAAAACTCCGAAACCAATTTTCACGCACCAAAAGTAGGCGCTTCTAAGCGACGGCGCAACGACGCAACGGAAACCTCAAAATATGATGGTTGAATTATGAAAGACTGCGATCTGGGGGGTTAGCATGAAGTTGAATAGTTGTTCGCAGAGCTAAAAAAAAAGCCGCGTCGGAGAGACGCGGCTTTTGAATGTTTGGGGTGGCCAGAGGGATTTGAACCCTCGCATGTACGAGTCACAGTCGTATGTGTTAACCGCTTCACCATGGCCACCAGAAGAACGCTTAGATAGCCCGAAACCGGGGTGAAAGTCAAGATTTTTTTGGCGCCCTCATTTCCCGAAGCAACTGCTGCAGGCGGGCATATTCGTCATCGGTCAGCCTCCGGTCGCGGTAGACGGCTCCGGCATAGATCGCGACAAAGTCGGAAACAAGACCGTTATCCGCTGCCGCAGCGATCTCGAACAAACCCACTCCGCCCTCCCCTGTAGAAATGACAAACTCACGCTCTATCGTTCGCAGGAAGCGGCGCAGGACGCGCTGTTCTCGGGAGCTGAACAGTGATGCTCTCCCGGCGGCAAACAGCAAACCGGCACAGAGAAGGGCACCCGCGGCATATGGCGCAAGGCTCCGCACAATTTTTGACGGATTAAGCCCCTCCAGACGTGAACCGACCCTGGTGACAATTCTCACCTGTTGCTCGAGGTCGTAGGTTATAACCGACCGGTTCCAAACATAATTCAACGAATCAAGGAGAAGTGTAACCCTGAGCCTGAAACCGGGTGATGCGGTTGGGGACCAGACTTCTCCCGCGTTGGCGGCAAAACTGCTCGGGTCGATTCTCATCCAGCCGCTCCCTTCGATAAAAGCTTCTACCCAGACGTGAGCCTTATCGTTGGTGATCAGATAATATCCCCCCAACTCGTTGTATTCGCCCCCGAGATAGCCGCCGACCAGCCGGCACGGCACCCCGGCGGCACGCAGCAACAGGGCAAATGACGAGGCGAAAAACTCGCAATGACCCTGTTTTTTCTCGAAGAGGAACTGTTCGAGAGCCCTGTCGCCGGTCGCCAGGTCTTTTGTCGAATAACGATAGCCGCCATTCCGGAAATAACTTTCCAGGAACTCGACTCTTGCTTGATCATCTTTCCCGGCGCGGACTATTTCCGAGACAAGGGACATGACCCGAGAAGGAAGCCGGTCCGGCAGCTGCAGATAAAACTGCCTGTTAATCGATTTGCGTTGTCCGATCAGCCCGCCTGGTTGCGATTCGGCGGTATAGATCATGCGTCTTTCGGCGGACCCGGCAAGTTCGAAGACACCATCCTGTGCCCTCGTTACGCGTTGCCTGGCAAGAGCGATCGGACGATCGAGTGCTATCAGAACACGGGAGACGGACGGTTCGGGATAGATGACCTGTGCGACCGTATGCCCGGAGAATTCTGCCTGTTCGGTCGGGATCCGGCTCGTGCGTATCCATTTGTTTCCGTCTGTCCGGTTGAATACGGTTCCGCGCCAGTAGAGATTTGATATCGGCTGTCGCGGCATTTCAGCCCGGAAGGCAAGCGAGCGTGAGTCGGCAATGCTGCTTTGACTGCCGGGCTCCACCGTATCGGCATAGCCGGTCGTACGCGAAGATGGTGGATTGAGGAAATTCCAGAGGGGCATTTGGGTACGCGGCATGATCGGGAAAAAAACCAGCATCAGAGGCACGGCCAGGACCGGCATCAACAGGCCGGAAAACAGGATTCTTTTAAGGTCCGCCATCGATACGGTCATGGCGGGGTCCTGATTCTGGAATGTCAGCAATACCAGGGCAATTGCAACCAGAAACAGCAAGAGTCCGAGGAAGATCAAAAAGATCGGGCTGAGATCAAACAGAGAGGAGGAGGCAAGACAGAACATCGAAAGGGCGTATATCTGCAAGCTGTAGCGAACCGTCTTTTCCCCGCTGAGCCGGACCGCCAGCATGATTGCCAGCACGCTGACTACCGGATCTACCGGGTTGGAGCGGCTGAACTGGAGGGCGTAATAGCAGAACACCGGAACAATGGCGCTGTTCTGCATCCAGGGCTTCAGGTGCCAACTTCCCCTGACATCCTGCATAAGCCCGGAAATCAACCCGACCACCAGGATCACGAGGGGAAACGCCGCCAGCCAGGGGAAAAGCGGCACCATCCCGCACAGACCGATGACATAGGTCAGTATCGTCGCCAGAGATCTAATCGCTACCATACAACGCCAACTCCCTCAGCAGCTTGAGCCCGTGCTGTTTGCCCATCCCGGCCGGATGAACACGATCGCCGAGCAGCAACCCGACCGGACGTTCCCGCACCCAGCGCTGGACCAGCCAGGCCGCCCGGGACAAGCGCTCTTCCACCCCTTGCCCGGGCAACGCATCCAGGTCGATCACCAGCGGAGCTACCACGCTTCTCCCGAAGCCCTTCACCAGCAGATCGTGGCCACGGGCCGAAAGCTTCCAATGGATCATCCGGAGCGGTTCCGAACCGGAATATAGAGATATCCGTTCCAGTTCACCGCTCTGGCCCCGTTGCGGGCGCAGAGCGGCCCCGGTTGCCGGCGACTCCTCACCGCCGCCGCCTGACAAGGTCTCGAGCGGGCGGGGAAAGACCACCACCGTGCCATCAATTTCATAACTCCAGAAACGGGTGAAAAAGCCGACCGGATAGGGTGAGCTGATCGTAATCCTGCCAAGGGAAACCCGACCCCGCTGGCCAAAGGTAAACAGAACGGTGCCGTCACTTTCGGCGTTCTGCAGAACAACCGGAAAAACCAGGGACTGACCGGCGTGGCATTCCAGCCGGATCAGGAAGGAGGGGAGAGAACGTTTGATATTTCGTACCGATACGCGGAAGGGGGCCGGGATGCCGGCAAAAACTTCATCGGGAGGGTGCAGGTCCGGAATCATCTTTTTGATATTATACATGCCTGCCAGACCGGTCACCGACATGAACGCCAGCAAACCGGCAACGACAAGAAACAGCAGGTTATTGCCGGTATTGACCGCGGCAAAACCGAGCAGGAGCGTGATAAGAACGTAGAGCGCTCCGGACTTGCTGATTTTCAGGCCAAAGGCAGCGCTATGCCGGCGATGATTGTCCGTATCACCCCTCCCCTGTCTACGGCTGTCATATCATTCCGCATCACCAGGCGATGGGCGGAGACCGCCACGGCGATGCTCTTGACGTCATCCGGCGCAACATAGTCCCGTCCCGCCAGAAAAGCGGCAGCTTTGGACGCCTGGGCCAGATTGATGGCGGCCCTTGTTGAAAGGCCGGTCAGAATCAGCTCGTGTGAGCGGGTTGCCAGCACCAGGCTGTGGATATAGGAAAGCACCTTGTCCGAGAGATATACCGTCTGAACCGCACTCCTGGCGGCCATGATTTCAGCGGACGTTATGAGCGGCGTCATACTGCCCACCCGTTCGCGAATTCCGCCGCCGGCGATGATTTCCCGCTCCAGCAACTCTGACGGGTAGCCGATGCCGGTACAGATCAGGAACCGGTCAAGCTGCGATTCCGGCAGCAGAAAGGTGCCGCTCTGGTCTGAGGGGTTCTGGGTTGCAAACACCATGAATGGATCCGGCAGCGGGTGCGTCACCCCTTCGATCGTCACGCGGCGCTCTTCCATCGCCTCAAGCATGGCGCTCTGGGTGCGCGGCATGGCGCGGTTAATTTCGTCCAGCAGAACGATATTGTTGAAGATCGGACCGGGCTGAAAACTGAAATGTCCCTCTTCGCGGTTAAAAATCGATAGCCCGGTGATATCGGAGGGGAGCAGGTCGCTGGTACATTGTACCCTCCCGAAGGAGAGCCCGGTAGCTCCCGCAAGTGCCAGGGCTACGGTCGTTTTGCCGAGACCGGGCAGATCCTCTACCAGGATGTGCCCCCCCACCAGCAGAGAGATCACCGACAGACGCAGCACTTCATCCTTGCCCTGCAGATAATCACTGGAGAGCAATTCAAATAAACGCTTGAATGCGTGAGCTTGAGAAGATAACGGCACTGAACACCTCGGCAACATGACTTGAATTTATTATATTATTAAAGCTATACTATGCAAGAGACGATCTAACCTGAAGAGGCGTTCCACATGGTATTCAAAAAAAATATTCTGAGCAAGATTCTTTCAAATGGTTTGAAAGCGGACTTCTCCCTGGTGCAGGTGGATGATGCTTTTCAGGCTGCGCTGTATATTGATGGCCGTCGAATTCCGGGCCCTCCCCTTCCTGTCCCGCTCGACCCTGCAAAAGACGACCTGACCCACTGGATGGGTAACAGGCCGAGTGTGGGGCTGACTACTGAAGAGGCGGAGAGGATCATCAAGGAAGTAAGGCTGGAAAACAGCGTGCTCGAACACCGCAAGCTGATTTCCTGACCTGTTTCAAACAATATCATCAAACAGTACGGCCCCCGGGAATCGCTCCACGGGGGCCGTACTCGTCTCGAATATAATGTTGCTCAGCCGATGGCGGCGTTTAAATCGCCGAGCAGGATATCGATATCCAGCCCGTGCGCCCTGGCGCCCTGTTCAAGACTCTCGTTCTGGGCGCCCATGCAACCGATGCAACCCAGGTTATGTTTTTGAAGGACCTTGACCGTTTCAGGATAGGTGCGCATGAGTTCAAAAAAAGTCATTTCTTTATTTATTTCTGCCATTTGAAACCCCTTTTAATTAGTTACTCGTATTTTATATCGATGATTTCATATTCCTTGGTACCGGACGGGACAATCACCCTGACGGAATCGTCAAGTTTATGGCCGATCAGTGCCTTTCCGACCGGTGACGTACAGGATATCTTGCCCAGTTTTATATCGGCTTCATCCTCGCCGACGATCTTGTAGGTCACCTCTTCCTCGGATGCCGTGTCGTACACGGTCACCGTGCAGCCAAACACAACTTTATCAGGTTTCAAGCCTGAAAGATCTATGACATGGGCACGAGCCAGCTTTCCATTGATTTCCTGAATACGTCCTTCGATAAATCCCTGGCGGTTTTTGGCGGCATCGTATTCGGCATTTTCCGACAGGTCGCCATGGTCACGAGCTTCGGCAATATCCTGGATGACCTTGGGGCGTTCCTCTCGAATAAGCCGGTTCAATTCTTCCTGCAGCGCTTCGAAACTCTCTTTTGTTAATGGTATGGAATGAGACATCTAGTTTTCTGCTCCTGTTCAAAATATATCAGCCGGCTACAACTTCCAACTTGCTAAAGATAATCCTGAATCGGCTTGACACCCAGTTCCTGCGTTTTCAACAACACGACACTGTCGGCAACCGCTTTTGCGCCGGCAACGGTCGTATAATACGCAAGACCATGCATCAAGGCCTCCCGCCGGATTGAAAAAGAATCGGCCACAGCCTGCGCGCCCTGGGTGGTGTTGAGCACCAGCTGAACCTCGCCATTCTTGATGGCATCGACGATATGCGGACGCCCCTCCAGCACCTTGTTGACCCGACGGACCGGAATTCCCTTTTCTTCAAGAAACTGAGCCGTTCCGCCGGTTGCGAGAATACCGAATCCGGCTTTATACAGTTTTTCGGCGGCGCTGACAATATGTTTCTTATCCGAGTCCTTTACGCTGATAAAGACATTTCCCGATTGCGGCAGCTTGACATTCGCCCCCAGCTGCGATTTGGCAAAAGCCTCGGCAAACGTTGCCCCGATCCCCATAACCTCACCGGTTGATTTCATTTCTGGCCCCAGCAGCGTATCAACGCCGGGAAACTTTACAAACGGAAAGACCGCTTCTTTTACCGAGATATGCGCAGGAATAATATCGGATACGATCCCCAGTTCCTTAAGGGTTTTTCCGGCCATGATGCGGGCGGCTATCTTGGCGAGCGGGCGTCCGGTTGCCTTGGAGACGAAGGGGGACGTCCGGGAGGCACGGGGATTTACCTCAAGGATATAGACGACCGTCCCCTTGACAGCATACTGTACGTTCATCAGCCCCTTGACATTCAGCTCAAGCGCCATCAGTACCGTCTGACGGCGGATCTCGGCGACTATATCCGGACTGATCGAGTATGGCGGCAGACTGCAAGCCGAATCACCCGAATGAATGCCCGCCTCCTCGATATGCTCCATGATCCCGCCGATCACCACGTCCGTGCCGTCACAGAGCGCATCGACATCGATCTCTATCGCCTCGTCCAGGAAACTGTCGATCAGGATGGGATGTTCCGGAGACACCAGCACGGCGGTTTTCATATAGCGCTGCAGGTTTTCCGGGTCGTAGACGATTTCCATGGCGCGTCCTCCCAGCACGTACGAGGGGCGCACGACAACCGGATATCCGATGCGGTCCACAACCTTTTCCGCTTCCTCAAAGGAACGGGCGGTACCGTTTTCCGGCTGGAGAAGCCCCAGCTTGTGAAGCATTTCCTGGAACCGCTCACGATCCTCGGCACGATCGATCGCGTCAGGTGACGTACCGATAATCGGCACCCCGGCCCTCTCCAGGGCAACCGCCAGCTTGAGCGGTGTCTGGCCGCCGAACTGCACGATCACGCCGACCGGTTTCTCGACGGCGACGATTTCCAGCACATCTTCGAGGGTCAGCGGTTCGAAATAGAGCCGGTCCGAGGTGTCATAGTCCGTGGAGACCGTCTCCGGGTTGCAGTTGACCATGATCGTCTCATACCCGTCCTCGGCCAATGCGAAGGCACCATGCACGCAGCAGTAATCAAACTCGATCCCCTGCCCGATCCGGTTCGGTCCGCCACCCAGAATCATGATCTTTTTCCGGTCGGTCGGCGCCGCCTCGCACTCTTCCTCATATGTTGAGTACATGTAGGGGGTGTAGGCGACGAACTCGGCGGCACAGGTATCGACGCGCTTGTAAACGGGACGTACCCCCAGCGACCAGCGGAGCCCGCGCACCTCATCCTCGCTCGATTTCCAGAGCTTCGCCAGGAACTTGTCCGAAAAGCCGTACTGCTTGGCTTCACGCAGTACATCGGCGGATACTTCCGCAAGGGTAAGAGACTTCAGTTCATCCTCTTTTTCGATGATCTGGCGGATATTGTGCAGGAACCAGGGATCGATGGCGGTATGTTTATGAATTTCCTTCACGCTCATGCCGCTGCGCATGGCATCGCCGATGTACCAGAGCCGGTCGGCGTTCGGCACCCGCAGTTTTTCCAGCAGCAGCTGCTGTTCCTTGCCGGTCAGGGCCCGCCTGGATTCAGTGCCGAGTTCGAACAGCCGGGAGTCGAAGCCGCTGACGCCGATTTCGAGCGACCTGATCGCCTTCTGGAATGATTCCTTGAAGGTCCGTCCGATCGACATGACCTCGCCGACCGACTTCATCTGCGTGGTCAGGGTGGCATCGGCGGCCGGGAATTTCTCGAACGTGAAACGGGGGATCTTGGTGACGACATAGTCGATGCTCGGCTCGAAACAGGCCGGCGTTTCGCGGGTGATGTCGTTGGTGACCTCGTCCAGGGTATAGCCGACCGCCAGCTTGGCGGCGATCTTGGCGATCGGGAAGCCGGTCGCCTTGGAGGCCAGCGCCGACGAGCGCGACACCCTGGGATTCATCTCGATCACGACCAGACGTCCGTCGCGCGGATTGATGCCGAACTGGATGTTGGAGCCGCCGGTATCGACGCCGATCTCACGAATGATCTTCAGCGAGGCATCGCGCAGGATCTGGTATTCCTTGTCGGTCAGGGTCTGGGCCGGGGCTATGGTGATCGAATCGCCGGTATGAACCCCCATCGGATCGAAGTTCTCGATCGAGCAGATGATCACGACGTTGTCGGCGGTATCGCGCATGACTTCCAGCTCGTATTCCTTCCAGCCGATCACCGACTCCTCGACCAGAATTTCGTCTGTAGGCGAGGCGTCGATCCCACCCAGCGCCATTTTCTCGTACTCTTCGAGGTTATAGGCGATCCCGCCGCCGCTCCCCCCCAGGGTGAACGAGGGCCTGATGATGGCCGGAAAACCGATTACCTTGATGACCTCCATCGCTTCGGTGTGATTATGGGCCAGACCGGACTTCGGTACCGCCAGCCCGATCTTTTCCATGGCCGCCTTGAACAGGGTGCGGTCCTCCGCCTTCTTGATGGCCGGAAGTTTGGCGCCGATCAGTTCCACGCCGAATTTTTCCAGGATCCCCGCCTCGGCGACGGACACCGCGGTATTAAGCGCCGTCTGGCCGCCCAGTGTCGGCAACAGGGCATCGGGGCGTTCCTTCTCGATGATTTTGGCCAGGATTTCGGGCGTCACCGGCTCGATATAGGTGCGGTCGGCGAAATCGGGATCGGTCATGATGGTGGCCGGGTTGCTGTTCAGCAGCACGACCTCGTACCCCTCTTCCTTCAATGACTTGCAGGCCTGGGTGCCGGAATAGTCGAATTCGCAGGCCTGGCCGATGACGATCGGGCCGGCGCCGATGATGAGGATCTTTTTTATGTCCGTTCTTTTAGGCATTTATACGTGACTCCTTAGTGTGGTTATCTGAATATGAAGAACACGGCTCCGGCCAGGCAGCAGCCTGCCCAGAGGTAATTCCAGTTAAGAGATGTCCCCATGTACAAAACGGCAAACGGTACAAAGACCGTCAGGGTGATGACTTCCTGCATGATCTTCAGTTGCGCCAGAGTGAACCGGCCATAGCCGATCCGGTTGGCCGGTACCTGGATCAGGTATTCAAAAAAAGCTATCCCCCAGGAAACAGCTACGGCAATCAACCAGTGGCGGGTGCGCAGGTTCTTCAGATGCGCGTACCAGGCGAAGGTCATGAAGACGTTGGACAGTATGAGTAGCCCAATGGTCCTCATCCATTCATTTCTGTATGGGAGAGTTGCTGTATGGTCAAGTATCTCCTGAGAGACTGGATATGTTCCTGATCAGACGCAGCCATGGCCTTGAACAATTTTTGAATGGATTCATCAGCAAACTCGACAGCGGCAGTCATGTGAAGGTCAGCCAGCACCTCCTCCATCTCTATGGCCTTTTCAAGAGCAGTTTCAAGAGTGGGCGGGGTTTGACGAACATGCTCCAGCAGCGAACCCAGCTTTTCGCATACCATTCGAGATCTTCCAGCATCTACAAGTACCTTGAAATCAGCATCCCGATAAATACGATCGGCAAACTCAAACTGCCTGAGGTGATTTTCCTCTTCATTGGCAACCTTTTTCCATAATGCCGACGCATCGAAATCTTCGCTGAAAAGCTCGCTGTAGTAGTGGTAGAGTTCTGCAAAGCCGGCTTCAATCTTTGAACAAATCTTGAAAATGGGAAAGTCGCCAGATTTTTCGCGTTCTGCTTCCATGATTCCCAATGCCTCCAGGTCAATTTTGCACCCAACCGTTTTCCAGGCCCAGCTCTTCCAGGATCTCCACCGCTTCGTCATACTCCTGAGCGGTAATCCTGCGATCCATTCCGACGGTATTGACCGCCTTGTGTGCCGGAAAATACTGATTCATCAAGGCAATGTGAGTCTCTCGTCCCAGATTTGCTGCTATCCAGCGCAGTGTATCCGCTGACCCCGCCTTTTTTTCCGGAAGAACCAGATGCCTGATAATCAGCCCGCTGGCAGCAACTCCGTCATCATCAACCTGAAGATGCCCCACCTGGCGCAGCATCTCGGACACCGCTGCACGATTGATCCGGCAATACCCCGGAGCGGATGAGATCTCCATCGCCGGAACATCATCACTGTATTTCATATCCGGCAGATAGATCGAAACAATACCGTCCAGAAGCTGCAGAGCATCGATCTTCTCGTACCCGCTCGTGTTCCAGACGATCGGCAACGAAAAGCCCTGAGGTATCGCCAGCCAGAGCGCCGCCAGGATCTGCGGCAGATAGTGGCTCGGCGTGACGAAATTGATGTTGTGAACCCGCTGTTTCTGCAGTTTCAGCATTCGCGCCGCGAGCTCCCCCGTGGTGATCTCCTCGCCGTTGCCGAACTGGCTGATGGGAAAATTCTGGCAGAAGACGCACTTCAGAGAACAGCCCGAGAGAAAGATGGTGCCGGACCCCTTGGTTCCCGAAATCGGCGGTTCCTCTCCCCTGTGCACATTGGCCGAGGCAATCTTCGGTTTCAGCCCCGCCCCGCAGATGCCCTTTTCACCCCTGATGCGATTGACGCCGCAGTCGTGCGGGCAGAGATCGCAGGCCGCCAGCCGCCGGTAGGCCTCGCGCACCCTTTTTAATAATTCGCCGGATTGATAAAGATCAACGTAATTCATAAATTCTTGTGAAGGGTGAATAGTGAAGGGTGAATAGAAAAAGAAACCATCCAGGTTTTCACCTTTCACCTTTCACCTTTCACTTCCTCTCCCGTTCCATCATCTCCACAAATCGACCAAACAGATACTGCGAATCGTGCGGGCCGGGGGACGCCTCCGGGTGATGCTGGACAGAGAAGATCGGCAGGGTGCAGTGGCTGATCCCTTCTACGGTCCGGTCATTCAGGTTCTCATGCCCCAGACAGGCGGCATCACCCAGCGAATCCAGATCGACGGCAAAGCCGTGATTCTGGGCGGTGATCTCCACCTTGCGGGTGGACATGTCCATGACCGGCAGGTTGGAACCATGGTTGCCAAACGGGAGCTTGACAGTATTGCCTCCCAGGGCCAGGCCAAGCAGCTGGTGCCCGAGGCAGATACCGAAGATCGGTTTCCTGCCGATAAATTTCCTGATCTCCGCCTGCACTTCAACCAGGGGCTCCGGATCACCGGGGCCGTTACTGAGGAAGATGCCGTCAGGGTTCATGGCCAGCGCTTCATCTGCAGGGAAATTGGCCGGCACCACGGTCACGTCGCAGCCGGCATCGACCAGACAGCGCAGGATGTTGTACTTGATGCCGAAATCGTAGGCCACTACCTTGTATTTCAGGGTCGATACATCCACCTGGGGGTAGCCGTCCGCCAGGTCCCACGCCCCTTCGGTCCAGTGGTACGGCTTGGCGCAGCTGACGCCGGAAGCCAGGTCCAGGCCGGCCATGCTCGGCACGGCCCTGGCCTTGGCGACCAGGCTGGCATGATCCTGATCAACGGTGGAGATGATGCCGTTCTGGGCGCCTTTGTCGCGCAGATGGCGCGTCAGGGCCCTGGTATCGATCCCCTGGATGCCGACGACACCGTTCTCCCTCAGATAGGAGGCGAGACTCATGGTTGCCCGCCAGTTGGAGTAGCAGTCCAGGTATTCCTTGACGATAAAGCCGGACAGGAACAGGCCACGGCTCTCGATATCCTCGGGGTTGATGCCGGTGTTGCCTATCTGCGGATAGGTCATCGTGACCATCTGCCCCTTGTAGGACGGGTCGGTCAGGACCTCCTGATAGCCGGACATCGCGGTGTTGAATACTACCTCGCCGGTTGCCTCTCCCGGCGCTCCGAATGACTTGCCTTCAAAAATGCGCCCGTCGGCGAGCGCAAGGATTGCTTTCATAGACTTAAACTCCTGATTTCAGTGTTATCGTTTGTATACCAGTTTGCCGCCCACAATAGTCGCCGCCGCGCCGCCCGTGAGCTTCTGCCCGAGCCAGGGGGAGTTCTTGGACTTGCTGGCCAGCTTTTCAGCCTCTACGACCCACTCGACCTTCGGATCGATCAGGGTGATGTCGGCGATTGAGCCGGCTTTAAGGGTAGCGCGATTCAAACCCAGAATATTCGACGGGTTGCATGACATCTTTTCAATCAGTTGATCAAGTGTCAGCACCCCTTCGGCGACCAGGCCGAGCGACAGCGGCAGGGACGTTTCCAGCCCGATGATGCCGTTCATGGCCAGATTGAACTCGACATCTTTTTCATCCAGATGGTGAGGCGCGTGATCGGTGGCGATGGCATCGATGGTGCCGTCCTTGAGCCCTTCCTTGATGGCGGCGACGTCGGCACTTTCCCTGAGCGGCGGGTTCATCTTGGCGCTGGTGTTGTAGCCGCGAACCGCGTCGTCGGTCAGGGTGAAGTAGTGCGGCGCCGTTTCACAAGTCACCTTGACGCCGCGCGCCTTGGCCTCGCGGATGATCCGCACCGCACCCTTCGTGGAAACATGGGCGATATGGATCGGCGTTCCGGTATACTCCGCCAGCAGCGTCTCTCTGACCGTCGCGATATCTTCCGCGACGCGCGGAATCCCCTTCAGCCCCAGCTCGGTTGAGGTGAAACCCTCGTTCATCGTCCCCTCGCCCACCAGTTCCAGCTCCTCGGCGTGCGAAATCACCATGATGCCGATCCCGGCTGCGTATTGCAGGGAACGCATCATCAATTCGCTGTTTTTGACCGGTTTGCCGTCATCGGATACGGCGACACATCCCGATTCCTTCAACTCTCCCATCTCCGCCATCCGCTCTCCTGACTGGCCGTAGGTAATGGCGCCGATCGGAAAGACGTTGCAGAAACCTTCCGCCCTGGACTTGTTGATGATGTAGCTGGCAACCGTCTTGTTGTCGATGACCGGCTTGGTGTTCGGCATGCAGCAGACCGAGGTAAAACCGCCGGCAACCGCCGCTTTTGTGCCGGATACGATATCTTCCTTGTACTCCAGTCCCGGATCGCGCAGATGGACATGCATGTCGATCAGCCCCGGCACCACATACAGACCGGCAGCGTCGACGGTTTCGGTTCCGGCCGCAGCCGTCAGCCCCGGGCCGATCTCCTTCACCAGACCGTTTTCCACCAGAACGTCACATGTACCGTCGATCTTCTGTGAGGGATCGATCACTCTTCCGTTTTTTATCAGCAGATTCATATAGTCACCTCGCAATTGAAGTTTGTATTTTAACCAACAAGCTGTTACCGCAGAGTACGCAGAGGAACGCAGAGGGAAAATAAGGGTTTTATAAAAATCAAGATATCACCATTTCGGTTATTAATATTCTCAGCATAACCTGCTGGTATTTTGATTTCCTCTGCGTCCTCTGCGGTAAAATTATTGTTTATAGGTTTATTCGAGTTCACCACCGCATACATGATATAACATAGACATCCGTACCGCCACGCCGTTCTCCACCTGCTTCAGAATCCAGGACTGGTCGCCGTCGACCATGCTGGAGGACATCTCCACGCCGCGGTTGATCGGACCTGGATGCATGACAATGGCACTCGGCTTGGCCAGCTTGATATTGGTCGGGTTCAGGCCGAAGTAGCGGGAATATTCGCGGGCATTCGGCATCAGGGTCTTGCCCTGGCGCTCCTGCTGAATCCGCAGCATCATGACGACATCGGCATCCTGCAGCGCCTCGTTCATGGTGGCGCAGACCGTGACATCACCCAGCTTTTCCACCCCCGGCGGGACCATGGTCGGCGGACCGGCCAGAAACACCTTTGAGCCGAGCTTGGTCAGCCCCTGGATGTTGGAGCGGGCGACGCGGCTGTGGGTTATATCGCCGACAATCGCCACCTTCAGGCCGTCCAGCCGCCCGAAACGATCCTTCATTGTCAGCATGTCCAGCAGGCCCTGGGAGGGATGTTCATGTGCGCCATCGCCGGCGTTGATGATCGAGCAGTTGATCTTGTTCGCCAGGAAATAGTGCGATCCGGAGACCGAATGACGCATGACGATGATGTCGGGCTTCATCGCCAGCAGGTTCAGGGCCGTGTCTGACAGTGTTTCCCCCTTGGTTGTGGAACTGCTGGAGGTCGTGATGTTGACGGTGTCGGCCGAAAGCCGCTTGCCAGCAATCTCGAAGGAGGTACGGGTGCGCGTCGAGGCTTCGTAGAACAGGTTGATGATCGTCTTGCCGCGCAACGTCGGGACCTTCTTGATGTCTCGGCTGTTGATCTCCCTCATGTTCTCGGCGGTAGAGATCAACAACTCGATGTCCTCTTTCGACAGGTCCCGCAGGGCAATAATGTGCTTGTGCTTGAATTCGGCCATTTCAGTTAACCCTCCCCTATTTTTCGAGTAGCACTTCAACCGGCTGGTTTGATCCGTCAAAAATCACCTGGACATTCTCTTTCTGGCTGGTAGGAACATTGCGCCCGACAAAATCCGCGCGAATCGGCAGCTCCCGGTGGCCACGGTCGATCAGCACCGCCAGCTGAATGGACTGGGGGCGCCCGAAATCCATCAGCGCATCCATGGCGGCCCGGATCGTGCGGCCGGTGTAGAGAACGTCATCGACCAGGATAACCTTCTTCGCTTCGAGCGAGAACGGGATGTCGGTCTTGCCGACCGGGTGGTGCGGCAGCTGGCCGGAGCAGTCATCGCGATAGAGGGTTATGTCGACCGCCCCCACCGGAACGGCACCCCCCTCGATGACCCCGATCTGCTGCGCAATCCCGTCGGCCAGAAACGCGCCGCCCGAACGGATTCCGATCAGCACGATATCGGCAACCCCCTTGTTGCGTTCAAGAATTTCGTGGGCAATGCGCGTCAGGGCCCGCTTGATTCCTGCGCCGTCCATCAGTACGGTCTGTTCAGCAGCCATCAAAACCTCCTTAGTAAGTTAGAATTGATTTTATGGAATAAAATAAATTCGTTAACGCACTTATCCTGTTTCTGTTTTTCAGGGCCGGACATAAAAAAAAGAGCCTCACCGCGTCAAGCGGCAAGACCCTTCAGGTATGAAATTAGTGTATCCATTGCGGCGCCTTTGCTGGTCTCTCGTACCAAATTAAAAGGGGGTGTATGTGAGTTGCGGCACTCTACCATTCAAAGCCGAAATTGGTCAAGCAAGATTTCAGCAGATCATACTTATTTTTCAAAAACAGCCGGAATGAGTAAAAAAAGGACCCACATCATGTGGGCCCCGTGCGTTTCAATGACTCATCAGGTCAAACCGTGAATCAGGCAAGATCCTGAACACCCTGGTAGATGATGTCGAACAGTTCCTGGATATTCTCCTCGGCGATGCAGGAGAAGGCGATGCGCAGGTCGGTCTTGGTGGTGGAAATGGCGCCGACCCCGTATTTGTCCAGCAGGTGGACACGCAGTTTCTCGGCTTCGACCGTTTTCAGCTTCAGGCACATGAAGTAGCCGGAGTTGAACGGATAGAAATCCCAGGCTTTCTCGTATTTGCCGCTGTTCAGGACCTGCTTGGTTTTCAGGGCGCGCCCCTTCATGACCTGGAACTTCTCTTCCTTCTGGGCCAGGAACTGGGGTGAGCGGAGCGCCTCGATGACAAAGGTCTGGGAGGGGTGCGGGCAGTTGGATATCTTGGCGCGGATGATGCCCATGGCTTTCTTTTCCAGGGCGGTCATGACCTGAGCGTTCTCGTAGTCGTTGCCGTCGGCAAAGGTGATGAAGCCGGTACGGAAGCCCCAGACGAACTCTTCCTTGGTGGCGCCGTCCAGCTTGATCGCCAGGATGCGCGGATGGAGATTGGCGAGTTTGCCGAACAGCGATTCCTTGAGGCTGTCCTCGTAAAAGAGCCCAAAGTAGGCGTCATCGGCCACGGCGACGACATTGCAGCCGGCTTCCGCGACTTCCTTGATGGCCGCCACCAGGGCGTCACCTTCTGCCACTGTCGGAGTATAGCCGCTCGGGTTGTTGGGGAAGTTGAGCAGAACGATGGCCTTCCCCTTCTCTTCGGCGGTGTTCTTCAGTTCGGCCTTGAAGGCATCCACGTCGTAGCCGCCGGTGGCGGTAAAGGTGGGGTGTTTCTTGACGATGGCGCCGTTACAGGTGCCGAAGGTCAGGTTGTAGTTACCCCAGAGCATGTCCGGAAGGATCAGGTGATCCCCCTTGTCGACGAACATGTCGCCGACGATGGAGAGACCGTGGGTCAGCGCATTGGTGACGATGGGATTGCTGAAGTGTTTGCCGTTCTGGCTCGGGTTTTCCCGCAGCATCTTTTCACGCCAGAGCGCGCGCAGTTCCGGCTTGCCGGCGGGAGGGGCATAGGGATAGATATCCTTGGGATCAAAGGCGGAGAGCTTGTCCTGGATACACTGCAGGAACATCGGTCCGCCCTTCTCGGTGGCGATACCGATGGTGGCATTGTATTTATGAGCCTTGTCCTTGGCTTCGGCCGACTGGGTCAGGATTCCCTTGGGGAAGAAGAGGTTCTTTCCGAGGTCGGACAGCATTTCCAAGACGTGCGGGCTGTGTTGGGCAAGCAGATCGTTCAGTTCTTGTGCCAATGGGTTCATTGAATTCCTCCTGGAGTTTTTAAAAACCGTAGCGTACTTATATCAGCAATGTGGCAGGGTTGCAAAAAAGCAATAGAACAGTACCCGTCAACTTTTGTCAATAGAGAATTACTCGCCGGACCACATTCATCCTCATCGTGGCTCGATTTTCATGCATCCAGAACAGGCGCAAAAGTCGTCCTGAAATCCTTCATCATGTTCTCGATTGATTTTGGAACGGTTTTGGCGAAACAGTCCAGAATTATGATCGCGTTTTTTGCAGCCTCGCTGTTCGACGCTAAAGACACGCGATGGGAAAAGGATCTATTGACGTCGTTCACTTTTTTGTAAATGTCCTTTAAACCTTCAAGAGTCCAGTCGCAGGTATCTCCATGCTGCTGACGCAGATATTGGGCAAACAGATACATGGAAACCATGCGGAATTCCATCTCTTCCAAGGTGGCGAACGGTAGATGAAAACGCACCATCGGCCGCAGAGGTTTCAGGATCGGGCAGCCGCCGGTCGCCATGACTATTCCCATCAACGATCCCAGGCCATCCTGAAGCGACGTGTCCTTGATATAACTGCGCACGGCGTCTATAACTTCAACAGTGACCTCGTCAAAGGAGTTGTAGTTTTGTATCTCATCCAGTATCCATCCCAGATGAGCAGCCGTAGGGCAATACCGGTGATCAGCGGGATCAAGAGGGCACACAGGGCACGAATACAGGGACAGGTCTGCCCACTGTGGCGGTTCTTTGCCGTTATGGGGCAGCAGGTCAAGGTTTGATTCATCGAACCGGAGCAGAAACTCCCTGGTGTCGCCATTCCTGAATCTGAAAATATAGAGGATTTTGTCGTGGATTGACATGTGGTCGGCCTTTTTACAGCTGGAATGTCCCGGCAGTGAAACATTTATTCGACTTCGATGACATCTTGTCACATGGTGGTATAATTTGAAGCAATCGTAGTTATCCCGACTCCGGGGTGATCATCATGGAAGAAGAGAATATCTGCAATTGCACAGAGAAGCACCCACGACATATTTGCATGCTGAAGCATAAAGGATTGATAAGCAAGATCAGACACCAGACCAGCTTTCCAAATGTTGTCTGCCATAATTGTGGTGAAGAGGCCAATTCGGAAGATGACATATGCAAGCCCGCCCCGCTGTTCATATAATCATTACATCCTGAGGTGATTCAAGATGAAAAGAAGATTTTCCACAATCCTTACCGTCACAGTTGCCGCCGTCCTCGTAAGCAGTCTTGCCTATGCGGCCAAGAAGAAACTGCAGGCCAAATCAAAATCCCTGACTCCGGATGTATCCGAAGTGGACCTGGCGGCCAATTTATTGGATGCAAACGGGAACAAGCATAAATTGCCAAAAACCGGAGATACAAACAAGCGTGGTGATGAGGAACTTAAAGACCTTACCATGGTCAAGGAACTAAAGAAATAACCTGGCTGGAATCTCCCGCCGGTCACTGTACAAAACCGCCGGTACGAACCTCCGCGAGGACGCCGTTACGAAATATCAAAGTATGCAACAGCGTTGACCCCTGGTTGTAAATCCACTCCTGCACCTCGATGTAGATGACTTTTGACCCCATCCTGCCTTCTGTTCTACCGAGATCGATCACCACAGGTTCCTCGCGCTTGAACGTGCCGGCGGGCGGGTCGCATTTTGCGGCAACCGTGGAGATGCTGTCTCCGGTGGAAACGATATTGCCGTTGGGACAGCGGAAGTTGTCCGCGAACGACCTTTCGGCGGAAAACAAAATAACAACAACTAAAATACCAAATATCCATTTCATGAATTTCTCCAGGTATCACGTGCCTGCTTTATTATAACAGCACCGGCATTTTTTGCCTGCCGAACTTTTTACTCTCCCGCCATTTCCATGATCTTACAAACAGTTCTCCAGTTACGATCTGTCATCGGCACCCCCAGAAGCTTCTCGGTACTTGCCGCGAGCCTTGATCTCCCCACACCTTCGGGAGCATGCAGATAAAACACGCCATCGCCAAGATGAAACCGTTCGCTCTCCTTCTTCAGACTGGTGAGTTTCTCTAAATCAGGGTTCCTGGGCCTGGAGGCGAGAAAGCCGAGATGCAGACTGCCGGGGTCGGCTTCAGCTTCGGGAAAGGGGTTTTCCGCAATGGCTTTCCTTAATGCTTCGAGTCCGAGGATTATGATGCAGGGTTCAAAGCCGTGGCGCTTCATGATTTCAGAAGCCAGCTGTCCGGAGAGTTGCGAAGTGTTCTTTTCAGCACTCTGGAATACTGCATTGCCGCTTTGGATATACGTTTTGACCTTCCGCGCGCCAATACCTTCCAGAATTGCAACAAGGTCTTTCATCGGCAGAGGGTTACTACCGCCAACGTTGATACCCCGGAAAAGGGCTATGTAAGTATTCATTCGATCACCCTTTGAAGTCAGGCCAGTCAAAATAAACCACCCCTAATCCCTCCCACGCCTTTCATCCTGTCTATCCCTGTTAAATCGTCTTTCAAGGTATTGTGGCTCAACTAAGGTGGCATAAAAACAAAAATGCCTACATGCAATCGTGCAGGTAGGCATTCCAGGACATGAAATGTTAAAGCACTCAGGCGATTCGAATCACTAAACCTCCAGCATCTCGACAGACAACCCCAGATCGGAAACCTGCCCCATCGCTTCGAGATGCAGATATTCGCTCCGGATCAGCTCCTCCGACACCCTCTGAAGGTCGCTGCTGCTGACCGCGTCGTAATTGGCGAGCACATC
This sequence comes from Dongiaceae bacterium, assembly GCA_035571735.1. Lineage (GTDB taxonomy): Bacteria > Desulfobacterota > Desulfuromonadia > Geobacterales > Pseudopelobacteraceae > JACRCG01. The sequence goes on from DATNCC010000336.1 coordinate 19,984, forward strand.
CTCAATCGACTGCTGCCTCTGAAGGTATATCTCGTTCTTGGCCAGGCGGGTCATCAGGCTGTCGCTGCTTTCGAGCGACATCAGCGTCTTGCCTTTCAGCTGTTCCCGTGCGGAGTCGAGTTCGTCCTGCGGCACCACTTCGGTAACAAGACGCGACATCTCGCGTTGCGCTATATCGATCACTTCGCGGCAATGACCCTTTTCGGTGCCGGCATACACGACCAGCGCCCCGGAGTCGGCATTGGATAAGATGTAGGAGTAGACCGAATACGCCAGCCCTCTCTTCTCGCGAATCTCCTGAAACAGGCGTGAACTCATACCCCCGCCCAGGATCGTCGTCAACAGAAACAGCGCATACCGGTCCGGATGATCGTAGCGGAGCGAACGCGTGCCGAGGCAGACCAGGGTCTGCTCCATCTCCCGCTCGATGAGGTTCACCTCTTTTGCCGCAGGCGGAAAGGGAGCGCCGGATTCCGGCTGCCACTGCGATGAAAGCCCGGAAAAGAGCGGCGACAGAATGGTAACCAGCTCATCGTGGCGCACGTTGCCGGCCGCCGCAATGATTATGTCCTGGGGCCGATAGCGGCTGTTTTTATGCGCCAGGATCGAACTGCGCGCCAGGGCGGTAATGGTTTCCTCGCTCCCCAGAACCGGCATACCGAGAGCCTGCCCCCGCCAGAAATTCTGATGAAAGCGGTCGTGGATGAACTCATCGGGCGAGTCATCGCGCATCTTGATTTCCTGAAGGATGACCTTCCGCTCTTTCTCGATTTCATCAGGAGGGAAGGTGGAATTCAGAAAGATATCGGCGAGCAGATCGGCGGCGCCGGGGAGGAATTTTGCGAGCACCTTGGCATAATAGCAGACATACTCATGCCCGGTGAAGGCGTTCAGAATCCCCCCCATCGAGTCGATCTCACGGGTGATCTGGTGAGCGTTGCGCCGTTTTGTCCCCTTGAACAGCATGTGCTCGATGAAATGGGCAACGCCGTTATCCTCGGAGGCTTCATGGCGGGTGCCGTTGGCCACCCAGATGCCGGTGGTTACGGTGTGCATGTAGGCGATGTTCTGGGTGACGATACGGACGCCGTTATCGAGGGTAGTTGTAGTTATCATATGCAGAGCATACATCGTTTTTTTTCTATTTCAAGAAAAACGGTGTAAAAAAATATCAGCCTGAACCAGGATTGCTGCTTACCCGCTCCGATAGCAAAAAAAAAAGTCCCCTCTTCCTGTGAGTCCTGAGGAGCCACAGAAAGAGGGGACTGGCGGCGGATCATCGTGGCTTTTACTATTTCAACTGTTCCGCCAGCAGTTCGGCGGTATGCCTGACCGTAATGGCAGCCCCATCCTGATCGAGCCCGCCCCTGATCTGCATCACGCAGCCCGGACAGTCCATGGCTACGATCGAAGCCCCTGTATCCTTGATGTTCTTCAGCTTGCGCTGCAGGATCGGCGCCGAAATTTCCGGCAGCTTGAGCGAATACGAGCCCCCCATGCCGCAACAGGTATCGCACTCGAACATCTCGGCCAGATCATACCCCGCTTTCTGCAGCAGCTCCCGCGGCTGTTCCGATACCTTCAGCGCCCGTTTGAGATGGCAGGAATCATGGTAGGTTACCTTGGCGAGTTTTTGCCCCTCCTTCAGGGACAGCCTCCCCTCATCGACCAGCTTCTTGACGAGGGTGGAGAAATCGATCGTCTTGGCCGCCAGTTCCCGCGCCTTCGGCATCCATTCGGTCTGTCCGACGCTTTCAAAGGTGCTGATGAATTCATGGGCCAGCGCCACGGTACAGGTCGGGCAGGCGGAGATCACATAGGTCGCATCCACACTCAGGAGCGCCTTGATGTTGTCGATGGCATTTTTCTCCGCGACCTCGTAGACGCCGTTGTAGCGGGCCGGGGCGCCGCAGCAGGTCTGCTCCTCCGGGAAGAGCACCTCGATGCCGGCCCTGTTCAATATCTTTACCAAAGCTTCACCCTGCTCCGGGTAGGCAAAGTCGATCAAGCAGCCGGCGTAGAAAACGACCCGCTCCTTCAGCTTCGGCTGAACTATTTTTTTGAAACGATCCCTGAACGGTTCCTCGGCAATGGCCGGCAGACTGCGGCCATCGGTCAGGTCTGCCAGGAACAGCGGCAGATGGCGGATGAATTTTCCCGAAGTAAACGGCTTGCCTGCGATCGAAGCTGCCCGCAACATGCCGTGGAACAGCTTGCGATTGTTCACCACCGAATAGATCGTCTTCTGCAGCAGCGGCACTCCCTGTTCCTTCACCAGCCGCCGCCGGAGTTCCATGATCAGGTCCGGAATGTCGATCTTGCCGGGGCAGACATCCTTGCAGGCGCCGCACTGGATGCAGAGTCCCTGGATATCCTCGGATTTTTTCAGCTCATCGAACCAGGCGGTCAGGATCGTGCCGATGCCGCCGGTATATACCTTGCCGAAGACGTGCCCCCCCACCAGCCGGAAAACAGGACAGACGTTAAGGCAGGAAGCACAGCGGATGCACTGCAGCGCCTGTTTGAATTTGGGATCGGCCGCCATTTCGCTGCGGCGGTTATCCATCAGAATAATGTGCAGATCCTTCATGGACCCGTCTGTGTTCGGAGACGGACCGGTGATTATCGATACATAACTGGTCAGCAGCTGGGCGGTGGCGCTTCGGGGAAGCGCCTTTAAGATCGTGGCGACATCCGCATATTTCTCGATCAGTTTTTCGATGCCGACCAGTGCGATGTGGATTTTTGGCAGTGACGTGACCAGCCGGGCATTTCCCTCGTTGGTCATGAGAACGATGCTGCCGGTTTCCGCTACGGCGATGTTTCCCCCCGAAATACCCATATCGGCAGCGAGGAAGGCGGGGCGCAGCTGTTCACGGGCAACCTTGACAAGCCTTGGAATATCAGAAGTCAGCCGTTCGTTGATCTCCTTGCTGAACAGGTCGGAAACCTCCTCCTTGGTCATATGGATGGCCGGCATGACCATGTGTGAAGGGGTCTGTCCCGCCAGCTGGATGATCCACTCTCCCAGGTCGGTTTCCCCTACTTCAATACCGGCCTTTTCCAGATACGGATTGAGATGAATCTCTTCCGTCGCCATGGATTTCGATTTTACGACGCTCTTGACGTTGTTCTCCTGCGCGACCTTCAGAATGTATTCCCTGACCTTGGCGGGGTCGTTAGTTCTGAAAACCTTGGCGCCGCAGGCTTCGGCATTCCTGGTGAACTGCTCGGAGAGTTGTTCGAGATTGGAAGCGGCGTATGACTTCAGATCGGCGATTCTCCCCCGCAATTCCTCGAAATCGATTCCATCATACGCCTTGGCCCGGTTTACCTTGTACGCCTCGGAGAACTTGCCGAGCGCCCCGGTCAGATTAGCATTATTGACAGCCTTATTGATGGACTCCTTGAATTCGTTTCCCATTAGTTTTCTCCTCCCAGCTCATCGACAAACACGATAACCAGCCGCTCAGGTCCATGCACCCCGATAGTCAGCACCCGCTCGATGTCCGCCGTTCTGCTCGCCCCGGTAATCATGGCGAGATATGCACACTCTTTGGGGCTGACTCTGGACAGCAGTGCCGGCATGTCCGGCAGTATCCCGCTTGTCGGCACAAGGGCGATGTGAATGGTGGATAGTGACGATACCAGGCGCTGTTCGATGGCGGACGAGTTCTGGGCCAGCGATCCGGTATCCGCCAAAGCCCACTCCATCTGGCTTATCCCGAAGCGGGCTTCCGATGCAAGTTCGCGCGTGACCTCAAACTTCAACCCCGGGATACCCATCAATGCGCCCCGGTCAATTCCGTCCAGAAACGAACATTCGGCCCACAAAGCGCTTTCCCGGGGAGTATCAGCCAGCCCCTCCCTGTGTAAAAATTCGATTACAAAATCGAGTGCGGCATCGTTCGTGATGAAACGGTAAACCTCCGCACCGACACCTTCCGCCCTGGCCTTGAATTGCTCGTACATCATGGTTCGCCTCCCCGGTCCTGCGTGATTGTTCGTACTGTTTCGACAAAGTGAAAAAAGGTTTTAGTACGTCGTCTGCAGCATCATTGGTTCACAGTATAAAAGCACCATCCAAAAAGCGCAAAATAAATTTGTATAACCACATTACATGTCACCTTATTTCATCTCTACACCCCTTGTCAACAGGCATTTTAATTGGTAACTAAAAAAATGCTTGACAGCTTTTTTCAAAAGAAGTAATTGGTAATACAAGTTCGCAAAACTTGTTTCTATTTTGGTTCATTCACCTCAACTTGCAGTCCGCTGATCATATAAATACGTACTCACCGACGCAGTGGCTACACACACCCCAAGATTGGAAAGGAGAAACATCATGCCCTGGATTCAAACGTACACCCCTGTAGCAGGAAGTCTCGGTTTGTCGGCACTCATCGCCGCCATCCCCCTCGTCGTAATCTTTGTCTGTCTCGCCGTTTTGAAGATGAAGGCTCACAAAGCCGGACCTCTGGCAGTTGCCTCGGCGATCGGCATCGCCATCGCAGTCTGGGGGATGCCGGCCAAGCTGGCTGGCCTGGCCTTCATGCAGGGCGCCGCGTTCGGTCTCTTCCCGGTCTTCTACATCGTCATCACCACTCTCTTTCTCTATAACATCACCGTCAAGGGGGGGCAGTTCGAGATTATCCGGGCCTCGCTGGCCGGTGTAACGGCAGACCGCCGCATCCAGGCGCTGCTGATCGCCTTTTGTTTCGGCGCCTTCATCGAGGGAGCAGCCGGATTCGGCACGCCGGTGGCCATTGCCGGCGCCACCCTGGTGGGGCTCGGCTTCCGTCCGCTGTATGCCGCCGGGGTCTGCCTGATCGCCAACACCGCGCCGGTAGCCTTCGGCGCTATAGGTATTCCGGTTGTGGCCCTGGCCGGGGTTATGGGGTACGGCGATGACGGTATGATGAAGCTCTCCACAATGGTAGGCCGCCAGCTCCCGTTCATCTCGGTCTTTATCCCGTTCTATGTAATCCTGATCATGGTTGGTCTGAAAAAGACCATCGAAGTACTGCCCGCAATTATCGTCTGTGGAGTCACCTTTGCCGTCGGCCAGTGGGCTACCGCCAGCTATCTCGGTCCCTATCTTCCCGACATCATCTCCTCGCTGGCGGCCATGGCTGCCCTGGTACTGCTGCTGCAAGTGTGGTCACCGAAAGAAACTTATGTTTTTGATCACGAGACCGCCAGCACCGGTGTCGAGCAGCATCACTATACTGCAGGCGAGGTTTTCCGTGCCTGGTCCCCCTATCTGGCTCTTACAGTGATGGTACTGCTCTGGGGCATCCCCTCCATCAAGGCCGAACTGGACAAAAGCAAGGTTGTCGTTACCGTTGCGGGACTCGACAACATGATCGTCAAGAAAGTTTCAAAGCCGGAGGATGGGCTGAAGAAGATCGCCAAGGTGAACGAGGAGATAGACAAGCAGTTGGCCATCCTCTCCCCGACCGATCCGAAACAGGTCGAACTGGCTGTGAAGCTGAGAGAGTTGAAAGGGATCGAAGATGCATTCCTGCCGGTCGAAACAAGCCTGGCCGGCAAAGGTGCTGTGCTGACCGATGAGCGCCTCAAGGCCTGCGACATGGTTTCCAAGAAGATGGGCGAAACCAAGAAACTCTGCGGAGAACTGGTCAAGATCAATGCAGGCATGAAGGACCAGTTCAAGCCGCTCGAAAAGTCGGTGGCCGACCAGCTTCCGATCAAACTGGCCGCCAAGTATAACTTCAACTTCATGTCGGCCGCCGGCACCGCCATCCTGATCGCCGCTTTCCTCTCGGCACTGCTCTGCGGCGTCGGCATGGGCGATACCTTCAAGATAGCCGGCAAGACCCTCTATGACATGCGTTTCCCGGCATTGACCGTCGCCTCGGTGCTAGGACTGGCCTACGTCATGAACACCTCCGGCATGACCAACTGTCTCGGCCTGATCTTCACCAAGACCGGCCACTGGTTCCCCTTCATCGCTCCGTTCCTCGGCTGGCTGGGGGTTTTCCTGACCGGTTCCGACACCTCCAGTAACGTCCTTTTCGGCGGCCTGCAGAAGGCCACAGCCGAACAACTCGGCTTGAATCCGATCCTGACCGGGGCAGCCAACACCAGCGGCGGCGTCATGGGCAAGATGATCTCCCCGCAATCTCTTGCTGTCGCCACCGCTGCCTGCGGCATGGTCGGCGAAGAGGGGACCCTTTTCCGCTTCACCTTGAAACACTCCATCTTCCTGACTGTGATAGTCGGCATTATCGTATACATTCAGGCCTACTTCCTGCCAGGGATGATTCCGTAAGTATTTGAAAGGAGCCGGGCGGCCCTCCGGGCCGCCCGCCACCCTCAGGACGGGTATAGCAGGAGAACCCAATGGAACTATTTAAAGAAATCTATACTTTTCTGGAAAAGAACTTCTTCAATTCCCTGACCAAAAAACTGGCCGGCAACGTCCTGTTCCTCCTGCTGCTCCAGTCGCTGATGCTGGCAGCCGCACTGCTTCGTGACCGTTTGCCGCAAACGTCGGGCCATTACCCCATGATTGCGATCTTTACTGTTTCAATACTGGCATCGATCGGCAGCATTCTCTTCATGCGCTTCTTGCTGATCAAGCCGCTTGCACAGTTTGCCGCAACCTTGACAACCAAGGATCTGTCCATGGATGCCCCGCTGGTTTCCTATGACGAGATCCGTACGCTATCTGTCAACTACAATCTTCTTCTGGCGGATATCCGTGAAATTCTGCACAACACCAAGCAGATGGCATTGAGAAGCGCACTGGATTGCACAAAAGTGAAGAAGCAGGTCGTAAGTTCCCAAAACAATGCCAGGAAACAGGGTGAGCTGGCGGATATCATCCTTAAGTCCAGCAAAGAGGCCAGCCAGGCCATCAACGACATCACTCAGAGCACCCATGATATTTCCCGATCGATTGACGGCAATTTCAAGACCGCCGTCGGGTCTCTGACCGAACTGAATGACGTCACCAATAACATTGCGCGCGTGGTCGCCAAACTGAATGATTTCGGAACCACCGTGGCCAGCCTCAACACAAACTCCGAAAAGATCAGGGACATCGTCTCGCTGATTGAGGACATCTCCGACCAGACCAATCTCCTTGCTCTGAATGCGGCCATCGAGGCGGCACGGGCCGGAGAACACGGGCGCGGTTTTGCCGTGGTTGCCGACGAGGTGCGTGCTTTGGCGGAGCGCGTCAACAGGGCGACACGGGAGATTTCAGGCAACATCGACGACATGCTGAAGAACGTCAGGAACACCCAGCAGGAAACCACAGAGATCGGCACGTATATCGGCCGGACCCGCGAAGTGGTTGAGAATACCTCCCGGCATTTCGAGAAACTCGTCGAGGATTCGGAGAACAACAGCTCGCAGCTTTCCCGGATCGCCGCCGCCTCGGAGGAAATATCGGTCACAACCACGGAAATCAACCGCCAGGTCGCTGATGTACACACGCTGAGTTCCGATGTTCTGGTTAATCTTGAGGACTCCAACAACCTGTCCAACGGCATGCAGGAGGTGACCGAGAGGATGCTGGAAGTCGCCTCACGTTTCAAGATCGGTCGCGTGCATGTAGAGGAGTTGATCCAGAAGGCCGCGGAATACCGTGATATTCTGCAGGCCAGGATGGTTGATATTTCCGGGCGCGGCGTGAATATTTTCGACCAGAACTACCGTCCGGTACCGAACACGAACCCTCAGAAGTTTGCCGTGGCCTACAACGACGTCTTTAACCGTGAAATGCAACCGCTGTTCGACAGGGGGCTGGAAACATTCCCGGATGCGATTTATTCACTGGTGGTGGATTCGAACGGATATCTCTCGACTCATCACAGCAAAAATCAGAAACCGCTGACCGGAAACTACGAAACCGACCTG
>DATNCC010000337.1:0-12197 GCA_035571735.1 Dongiaceae bacterium
TGATAACGAAAGCGTGTACAAAGAGCCTTCACGCGCCCCGGTGGCATATTTGGGGTCTACCGGTTCAGCAGGAAGCGCCTGAAGGTTGAGCCAGGACGGAGTCGAGTGAGTGTGCCCGATTTTCTGCTTCAGCGCATCCGCAATACCGTGCGGCAATATATGGTTTGCAAGAAACTTTAGCGAAGTTGACAGGCTGTAAGCATGAATCCGCCGCATTGACAGGGCTTCCCTCATCAATTCAATCCAGCGCAGTTCCTTGAACAGCCCTGCCAGGCGCGCCCCGAAAAAACCATGATATCCTGCCAGGTATTCATCGGCCCCCTGACCATCCAGCATTACTTTCACGCCGGCGACCGAGGCGAGCTTAAAAACATTCCACTGCGCATAGATGCTGGTTGAGCCGAAAGGTTCGTCCTGGTGCCATGTAATCTGATCGGATTCTTCAAACAGGTTTTCCAGAGACGGATAGACATAGTGGGCGTCTACTCCTGTCTCATCTACCACGATGTCAATCCATTTACGTTCGTTGTAACGCTCAACATCCGTGCATGCCGAAAATGTCTTTTGGATGGCAGGGGCCTCCTGCTGCGAGAGTAATTCATTCATCATGCATACGATCGATGATGAATCGAGCCCTCCGGACAAGCAAGATCCGACCGGCACATCCGCACGAAGCCTTAACTTTACCGAATCCATAAATGTCTGTCTGAACTTTTCGCAAGCGTCTTCAAATGTTCCGATGAATGGTGCTGCCTTCAATACGTACCAGGATTGTGTCGAAATGGCCTGGTTTGGCGCCAATTCGCCAATCCTCTTCAAATCAATTTTCATACAGTGGCCGGGCTTCAACTGAAACAAGCCATCGAACATGGTCTCATGGGTGTGATCCGTCAAGCCGAAGACAAGGAAATCGTATGTCCGCTGGGCATTGATACGTGCCTGCCATCCGGGTAGTTCTATGAACTGCTTGATTTCGGAAGCAAAGGCAAACAATCCTTCCGGCGATATCCAGTAGTATAAAGGCTTGACTCCAAAACGGTCGCGAGCAATGAATAACGTTGATTCCAGGCGGTCTAAAATCGCGAAGGCCCACATTCCGTTCAGCCGGTGAAGGCACTGTTCTCCCCACTGAGCGTAAGCAGCCAGAAGCACTTCCGTATCGGCGTGCGATGAGAACCGATGCCCAAGAGACCCAAGTTCCGCACGAAGTTCCACATGGTTGTAAATCTCGCCGTTATATGTAATCCAATAACGGGCGTTTGAATACGACATCGGCTGATGCCCCAATGGGGACAGGTCAACTATGGACAATCTGCGATGGCCAAAGGCCATGGTCACCGGAGTACCGGCAACCGAACTGATTGACTGAACCGGAGAATAATCCCAGGCCCCTGCGTAAGCATTGGCGGGAGTATCGGCGCCGCCGCATACTAATGGATTCCTACCGGCATCACTGAATATTACGTAGCCCTCGTCATCCGGCCCACGATGGCGTATAGGGGTCGTCATCCGAACAATAAGTTCAGAATCGTGGGAGGCTATGGAAACAAAACCTGCAATACCGCACATGATTACCTCGTTATTACACGCCTGCCGGCTAGTACAATCAGATAAAAGTAGAGAAGATACATGATGATCTCGTTTATTACGAATCCTGTTAAGAACGTACCGATATTTTTCCCTTGCAGTGCCGTCAAAACGATGATGGTGGATATGAAGTAGAGCACCTGCCATAGCGTGCCAAGGCGCACATTGCCGGTAGCCAGAAATATTGTGCTGAGTGGAGATACAATAAATCTTATCAATAATGCCGGTGAGATGATTTTTACGTATTCCCCGGCTATCCGCCACTTTTCTCCGAAGACAAAACCGAATATTTCGCTCCCAAGAAAGATGAAGGGCAAGAAAATCACTACTGCGATGGCTGCCAGCTTCTTCACAGTGCGAAAGATCTCCGATAGGATTTCCCCGGGATTGTTGTACACAAGGACTGAAATCTTCTGAAAATACACTTGCCCGATGGACGCGCTGATAATGCTGGAAGGAGCGGAAACGGCCCGCATGGCAAGGCTGAAGAATCCGACCGTTGCCGCCTCGTATCCCCTCGTAAGAAAAAACACGGGGGCTTGCACCGAAGCACAATCCAGTAGCGCGCCTGGTGCCGACACTCCGGGGTAGTCCCTATACAATTTTGCATGGGCGATGATAGAGGACAACCGAAACGGGTACGCCTTATAGTCATATGTTTTTGCTGCAAAAAAAATTGCCGGTAGCCACCCGGCGACAAAAGCTCCTATGAGTCCTGCGGAACCTGCTCCCCCATATCCCAATGCTAATTGTCCCGAAGCGGTGATGGAGCCTTGCATGATCCTGTTTGTGCTCATGGAGTTAAAACGTTTTTTACGGTTTAGCCAATAATTGAAAGTATTGTATGCGCCCATCGATAAAACGCTGAACGGTATCAGGTAAAGCCAGCGGCTGATCTCCGGATTTCCGAGCAGCGCTGTGATCGGAGTATTCCAGACCGCTACAATCGCCAGAAGAATCAGGCTAAACAAGGTGGCTACGATGAGTGAGAGGACCACGACATCAGCCGCATCTTCATCATCTTGAGGCAACATGACGACTTGCTCATAGCGTCCGGTTGCAATGACGGACAATATGGAGGAAACGGAAAAATATACAGCGAATACGCCGAAGTCCTGCGGAGAATACAGACGAGTGAGGATCGGGCTGACAGCAACCGGGATGGCCTGGGCAATGGCAGTACCGGTCATCAGTGTAATTACGTTGCGGCTGAACTCTGTTTTTTTAAAAATACTTCTCAATACTCAATTGCCCCAAAGTGGATTTTTTTGGAAGCTTCAGCGCCATTGCGTCGCTCAACCCACAGAAATCTAGCTGAATATGTCAAATAACAACTGTACAATTTTATTACTGGCAACGCCATTTCCATATAAATCTCATATTAAACAAGTCCTGATTATTTTCTATTTCTGATTCAGCATGATGTGCACCTAACTATGGTAACAATTTTCAACAGACAACCCCCCTTAATGTATCGGCAATACGACAAAGCACCTCTTCAGTCAGATACGGATGCATCGGGAGGCTCATGACCCGATCTCCAGCAACTTCTGAAACCGGAAAACTGCCTTTATGCAACCCTAGCTCAGCAAAAACCGGCTGCAGATGAAGTGGAAACGGATAGTGTACTGCAGTCGGAACGCCATGTTCCCCCAGTTTTTTTTGAACCTCTTCCCTGCTCTCTACCTGCACTGTATATTGCGCAAAGACCGAGGTGCTCCCGGGTGCGATATAGGGCGTTACGACAGAGTCCTGTAATAATTCTGTGTATCTCGCGCCGATTCGGGCACGTGCCGCAACTTCATCTGCAAAGATCTCCAGCTTTGCAAGAAGGATTGCGGCCTGAAGGGTGTCCATGCGCCCGTTTATGCCCAACAAGGGGTGATGATAGCGGCGATCCTGGCCATGAACGCGGATTTGGCGCATTTTGTCAGCCAATTCATCGTCATCGGTAAAGCATGCCCCACCGTCACCGTAACAACCGAGCGGCTTTGAGGGGAAGAAACTGGTACATCCGATTGCTGAAAGGGCGCACGATTTCCTTCCCTTATAAATGGCGCCGAAGCTCTGGCAAGCGTCCTCAATCACGGGAAGGGAAAGTTTTGCCGCAAGCGCATTAATGGCATCAAAATCGGCACATTGCCCGTAAAGGCTGACCGGCAAAATCGCTTTGGTGCGGGAGGTAACTGCCGTCTCAATTTTTGCAGGATCGATGTTGCAGGTGCGCGGATCGATATCAACAAACACAGGGGTCGCACCTACCAAGGCAATCATTTCCCCGGTAGCGATGAAGGTGAATGGTGATGTGATCACTTCATCTCCGGGGCCTATGCCGAGCGCCATCAGGGCAATCAGCAGTGCATCGGTGCCGCTGGCTACGGCGATGCAATGCCGCACACCGACATATTCCGCCAGCTTTTCTTCCAATTCAGGGACTTCAGGCCCCATAATGTACTGGCCGTGCCCCAATACGGCTTTCATTCGCCGCTCAATATCAGGTAAAATGCGCTGTTGCTGGATTTTAAGATCAATAAACTCAATCGATTTCATCAGCTTATGCGCTCCGTTTCAATGCATCATAATATTCCTTGCCGATGGCCAATTCCTCAGGAAGGGGCGCTTCTTCGTCCAGATCGAGGCAATTGAGAACTTGGTTTGACAATTGGTAGCGCAGGCCGCTTTCAGGGCAGACCATTACCCCATCAACATCGGATGATGCGAGCAGGTGTCCGTGACGGCTCATCCAACCCTTCTGGCGTGCCGGCACTCCAACCATGAGGGCATAGTCGGGAACATCCTTTGCGACAACGGCCCCCGCGGCGACAAAGGAGTAACGTCCGATGGTAATGCCGCAGACGACGGTCGCGTTGGCGCCAATGGAACAGCCACGGCGCAGAAGCGTTTTCTCGTACAGTGCCCTGCGAAGTACCTGAGAACGAGGATTAGTGACATTGGTCAGTACGCAGGAGGGACCGAGAAAAACATCGTCTTCGATGATCGTGCCTTCGTAGATGGAGACGTTGTTCTGTACCTTGACATTCGACCCGATGAGAACGCCTGGAGAAACGACACAATTCTGGCCGAAACTGCAGCGTTCTCCAATCCTGGCTCCGCTCATGATATGGGAGAAATGCCAGATTTTAGTGCCGGTACCGATTTCAGCACCATCATCAACATATGAGGATTCATGAACGAAATATTCAGGCATTTGCAACCTCCGCAATATGTTGCAGAAAAGGATGGGACGTTGAAGAAACGCCACTCTGCTTGGCATGGCGAATGTTATGGGCAAGAACGATCGCAGGACGAGCATCATTCAGGCCGAATCCGTTTCCCTCCAAAGTTCTTTGGTAGACGACAGTGTGCAGATCCGTAAATCCTTCTGAAAACTCAATTTCTTTTCCATCAACCGTGATGGACCTGAAGGTTGAAAGTCCACATTCGGTGGCGGACTCCGGCAGGTCGTTGCGGTCTATGGAGAGAAACCATTTAACTTTTGCATGTTCCAGTTCAATGCATCCGCCGGTTTTCAAAGTATCCGCATAATGTATATCATTTTTCTGTACCGAGCCGAACAACCAGATCAACAGGTCAAAGAAATGAATGCCGATGTTAGTAGCGACACCGCCGGATTTTTCATGGTTTCCTTTCCATGAATTTAGATACCAAGGGCCTCGAGAGGTAATGTAGGTCAGTACGACCTCGTGTTTCGCGGCTTGCGGCCCGTGGATCGAGGATTGAAGTAATTCATGCAGCGCAACCAGGGCGGGGTGAACCCGTAATTGAAGGATCGTATTTACTTCTCGTCCGCTTTCTTTTTCCATTTCCTGCAATGCATCCAGGTTCCAGGGGTTCAGCACCAAAGGTTTCTCACAGATAGCATTTGCTCCGATTCGGAGCGCAAAACGAATGTGGGCATCATGCAAGTAATTTGGAGAGCAAATCGTCACGTAGTCGATCTTGTTTTCGCCTCCCTGCCTACGAAGTTTTTCAGCATAGCGATCAAAGCGCTCGAATTCCGTAAAAAAGGGGACTTCGGGGAAAAAACGATCCAGGATACCAACCGAATCATTTACATCCAATGCGGCAACCAGGCGGTTACCGGTCTCTTTTATCGCTTTTAGATGGCGAGGTGCGATATAACCACCTACTCCGATGATTGCAAAGTTCATTGACATGTATACGCCTCGTTGATCGATGATGTTTGATTATCCAACGTAAATTGTGTGACGCTTGTTTGTATTCCTGATTCACAAATCTCAGTTTTCAAGCTTTTACCACATTTTCAAAGACGCCCCGGTAAACGCCGCGTGTGTCCACAATCAACCTGGAGTGAGTCCGGATAAGATTGTAGTCGAAAGCGTCATGATTTGTTGCTATCAGCACGCAATCATATTCTGCCAGTGTTTCGGCGTTCAGAGTAACGCTGGACAAATCAAAGTGATGTTCCCGCATCGGCGGAAAGGCAGGGACGTGCGGGTCGCTGTACTGAACCCGGGCGCCTTTATTATGCAGTTTTTCCATCAACTCCACACTGGGAGATTCGCGCATGTCATCGACATTTTTCTTATAGGCAATGCCGAGCACCAGAATTTTAGAGCCCTTGAGCGCCAAGCAACGCTCATTCAGGGCATCCATTAACTTGGTAATAACCCAGTCCGGCATAGCGGTGTTGATCTCCCCGGCCAGTTCTATAAAACGGGTGTGAAGCCCGTACTCTCGTGCCTTCCATGTCAGATAGAACGGGTCGATCGGTATACAATGCCCCCCTAGGCCTGGACCTGGGTAATACGGAGTAAAGCCGAACGGCTTAGTGGCTGCGGCATCAATCACCTCGCGAATGTCGATATTCATCGCATCGCAAACGGTTTTTAACTCATTAACAAGACCAATGTTCACTGCCCGGTGGATATTTTCGAGCAGCTTGGTCATCTCGGCCGCACGCGTAGAGGAAACCGCTACGACGCGATCAATAACCGCACCATACAGCGCCATACCGACATCAAGACAGGCGGCCGTAACACCACCGCAGACCTTGGGAATTGTACGGGTAGAAAAGTTTTCATTGCCAGGGTCTTCGCGCTCAGGTGAAAATGCGAGAAAAATATCCTTGCCTACTTTGAGGCCGCAGGATTCTACTCTTGGAAGAAGTTCCTCATCGGTAGTCCCAGGATACGTTGTGCTTTCCAGGGAGATAATCTGACCGGGGCGAAGGTATCGGGCTATTGTATCGGTAGAATTGATTACAAAACTCAAATCCGGTTCACGGTATTTATTGAGTGGTGTCGGCACGCAAATAATCAGGGCATCAGCCTCACCTGCGCGAGAGAAATCGGTGGTGCCGTCAAACAGCCCTGCAGCAACCGCAGATGCAATTGCCACTGAAGGAATATGTTTAATGTAACTTTGGCCGGCAAGCAGTTTTTGGATCTTTTTTTGATCGACGTCGAAACCGATGACCTTGTAGCCTGCTTCTATAAAGCGCAACGTCAACGGCAGGCCGACATAACCCATGCCGATTATTCCGATTACTGCGGATTTATTGGATATTTTATCAAGCAAGTTTTGCTTCATTACTATTCCTTCTTTCTTATTTCTATTAGTTAAATTACCCGGCCATCGTTATCCAGAATCGTCCGCACGGCGGTCAAGGTTGCAACGTTACCGGGAAATGATCCGCCGACAGGGTTGGCAGCAGCTGCCGGAAGCCGGAGCAATGCAAGGTCATTGTTGACGTTGATTGGATCATAGGAGGGTATTGCGTGGATAGTTGGTGCGGTGACGGATGCAGTCCCTTCCGTAGTTTCAAAAGATACCCTGGCGGAAGCGGCCGTCCCCCCGTGATATGCCGTCAGGACGTGGGCAGCCGTCAGTACGGCCCGGCCGTCAAACAGCAAAGCGCCGCTGCCGTAGTAGCCTCTGGTTGATATCCGTACCAAGCCGTCAAAGCCTTCGCCGGGGTATGCCCGAATTTGCGGATCGAGAAATGATGCCGTTGAAACGATCATTGAGTCTTATCCGATATGGTCAATACGATCACCGGGTCTGCGTCATCGATGTAACGGATACTAAATCCGAGAATAATGTCTGATTCGTTACAGGGGTCGCTTCGATCTGCCTGACCACATCCATTCCCTGGATAACGCTGCCAAACACGGCGTACCCGCCGGATGAGGTGTCAAGATTGTTTCCCGTGTCGGTATTGTTGTCGACCGTATTAATGAAGAACTGTGATGTCGCCGAATTAAGCTCCGTTGTTCTCGCCATGGCAATCGTCCCCAGGGCGTTCGTCAGGCCTGTTGCGGACGGCGGCTCCAGTGTAATGGGGCTGTGGGTCGCTTTCTGAACTCCAGCGGTAGAAAATCCCCCCCCCTGGACCACAAATCCGGGAACTACGCGATGGAAGACCGTGCTGCCGTAGAAACCTTCATGCACATAGCCCAGGAAATTGTTGACCGTAAGAGGCGCCTTTGCAGGATCGAGTTCAACAACGATCGTACCCTTGCTTGTCGCCATGGTCACCTGCGGATTTGGAACCGTCAGGGCTGCCGTTTTCAGCACCGCGCCGTTTGCACCCGAAACCTTGACATTGATGGCGCCAACAGTTGCGGGTGTGCATGAAAAAACCCGTTTTGACGCTGTACCACCTGTTTTCTCCGTCAAGGACGAACATGCCCCTGAAGCTGTAACCGAAATGTCCTGATCGAGATTACTGCCGGCAACAGTAATATCGCCGGCCAGGCTGAACATCATTTTATCTCCGGCAACCGAGTCAACTGCTGCAGGAGTTATGGAAGGAGCTGTCCCGCCGCCGCCCGAACCGCCGCAGGCGGTAATTGCAAGAGCCGCCAAGACAGCGGCGCATACCAGAAAAAGTTTTGTTTTCATGACCGTCCTCTTTAGTAAATGTTTTACGACATCAGTTTTGTTGTGTAGTCCGAAACCGATGAAACAAAGCGCGAGTACACTTTTTCGACCAGGCCCAACCCTTCTTTCATCCGTTCCCAATCGAACTGAAAACCGTAACCGTGATAGACAACATGACGGAACTTTCGAAACGGCGCAAGATCGGCAGCGAGCGAATCATCAAAAAGAACCGGGAACGGCGGAAAAGTCGGTTCGCAGAATCGCTTAAATATGTCTGTATGCCAGGAATCTCCGGTTGGCATGGGAATACCGTGATAACGATGTAATCGTTTCAATACGTTTTCGATACCGCCGTAGAATTGGGCAAGAAAAGCGGCCGCAGCAGTTTTCTCCCGCACGGTCGGCTCCCTTCCAGCGAGGTCACTGAGCAGCGAAACAGACTCCTGAACCGTTGCTTCCATCATTTCAAGCTCAATGCTGATTTCTTCACGTAACTCCGCGAGTGTCATATGAGCTGTCTTCCTCTGCGCTCTATCATCCGGGTAAATCGGTTGGAAGGGGTAAGGGGTACCAGATCAAGCGGAACATTGACCTCTTCTTCAAGGCGCGCGGCCAGTTCGTACAGCTTCCAGCCAGGGACACCGTCACAGGCAAGATCAATATCTCTTGCCGTCTCAGGGCTGTCCAGAGCGCTGCCAAAAACGATTAACCTTGTCACTCCGTAATTTTTGGCTAGAGATGTAATCTTATCAAACTGTTCCTGGCTGAATGCCATGTCATGCCTCCATCAGGAAGATTATCCCGGTTGTCCTTATGCCGCGATCTTAAACCCTTCCCTCAGAACTTCGTTGCCTTGCGTGCTGAAATTGTTCTCAAATGATGATCCCGGAAATATCCACGCCATTCGATCTAATACTTTGCAAGACCTTGAATAGTAGGACATTTGGCCCTGTTTGTCAACAAAGCTCCGCCTGGCCGGCAAACCGGAAAGGGAAGGGAAAAGCCTGTCGTGAATGTGTTTATGTTTGTGCCTATATTTTTATGTCTCCTATTAACTAGGTATGTTTTTTTGCGCAAGCGCAATTATCATAATTGGTATATGGATGTCTTCCGATTACTCCGCATAGAAAAACCCCGCCTCTTCGTGAGAAGACGGGGTTTTGACGTTACTACATATTCCATGGGCCTACCCGGAAAGTGTTTCTCCGGAAACGGCTAATTCCCTGCAAAATCCGACCTCTTCCAATCACGCGATCTGCAACGCCTTCAGGATCGGCAGTCGCTGATCGATAAAGGTTATCGCCTGGGCCGTCAGTTCCGCGAGGTTTTCTTCCGGGGTAGCCAGTGCCTTGCCCTCTTTCAGAATGTTTTGCCCTTGCGCGGCAAGGATGTGCCAGGCAAACTGCGCCAGTTCTTCCGGCTGTTTCTTGCCCTGGCAGAGCGCCAGCAGGAACAGTTGCTGGAAGCGATCGACTGTAATGCCGCCACCGGTCACAGGACTCGCCAGGTAGCCGATATCATTACTGCCGCGCGCCTTGTCGATCAGATGTGCGTTCAGTTTATCCGTCCTTTTTTTCGCCTTGGCAACGGATGCCTCGTCCTGCACCACAGCCAGATGGTTTACCCCGGAAAGCACCAGCGCGGCCTGCACCACCTGCGCCAGTGTCACCCCCTTGTCCTTGACGGCCAGCTCGATCTGGCCCAGCGTCCTGGGTCTGTGGTCCGCCAATAGATCAAGAATTGGCCCATAGATAGCTTCCTGCATGTCCGCCTCACCGATGGCAGCCGAAATCTTCAGGGATATTCCGGAACGCGGCTGTACCAGAATGACTTTCAAGGCACGATAACTCTCGGTCTGCGCCAGCGGTGTGAGCTTGCGTGCTCCCTTGATCCAATAGTCACGGCGAAATTGCTGGTTGACCATAAAGTCGCGCACTGTCTCACGGAACATGGCGTCAGGAATTTCCCGCAACACTGCTTGCTGTTCGACAGTGAGATTCAACTCAGTCACATGATCGAGAAGATGTGTGGAACAGGCATAGGTAATCTTGGCTGGAGCCAGCCATTGCACCATTCGCGAGAATGGCATAGGCAGCCAGTCGCGGTTGAAATATTCGTGGGCGAGATAATTGCGGTTCTGACCTCTTATCAACTTGAGCCGTTCAACGACCGACGGGTTTACTCTGGTATACGCCGGACTGGTCGCAAAGAGCTTCTCCGCAAAATCCAGCGCACCGTCAATGCGGGAAATGATGCCATCTCCCGGCACACCCATCATCTCGCTGTGATCCGTCAGCAGGTCGCGCATGGGTGCCATCGCTGCCCAGCCGGGCTGCGTGTTGTAGCTGATGTATAGAACGCCGCCGACCTTCAGCTTGCGGCGGATGAAGTCCACGATTACCGCGCGATTTTCATCGGAGATCCAGCTCCATATCCCGTGCAGGCCGATATAATCGAAGTCGGGCAGATCAGCACGGTTGGCAAAATCGGCAAAGGCCTCGTCGTAGAGCCTGGCGCCGGAACCGGATGCCGCAGCCAGCTCCTGGGCGAAGGCGGTCTGAGATGGATTAAAATCGGTACCGCTCCACTGAGTGACCGAGGCGGCGGCATGCAGGTTGACGCTCACGCCCTGCCCGAAGCCCAGTTCGCAAGCGCTGCCCATTTCTGGTGGTGCCAGACCGGCGCTGAGGAAAGCGAGCTTTACCCGCATGGGGTTAAGCTCGTGATAGTAGCCAAAAACGTAACCGATATCGGCTACATAGCCAGCAGTCCAGTCAGACATGGCAACACTCCTCATAATTAATTTCATTCGAAATAAATAGTTGCAAATTTTTGGATACTAGGACAGTTGGTACTGGTTGTCAATAAGGCTCACCTGACATGATATACCAGTACAATTACTTGTACTTATTCCTGCTTATATCAATAGATCAGTCCTCTTTTACAAGCGACACCAATCTTCCTTGATGTTCAATCAAGATACTTGCGGCTACAATTTGCTGTTCACGCATCTCTGCAAGGATATCCCCGGCACGCCACTGGGGCGGGATGATCAGTACATCCACCGGGTGCTCCTTCAGGTAATCCCTGAAACGGATCACCTGTCCGGTGCCCGGGACAAAAGTTCCCACCTTGTCCGGATCAGAATCAACCACTACCGGAAACCGCTGCCGGTCAAGCCCATATCTGCAGATGAAGGCCGCCGACTTCCCGGTACCGCCCCAGACAGCCACGCTCCGGCCGCTGGCCAGTATCTTGGCAAGCTGGTCCTGAATGATCGTCAGGCTTTCGCCAGTTACCGTGTGAAACTCTTCCGCCTGGCGCACGATTTCGATCTGGTGCTCACCGCTATTCTGGCCCAGCTTGGTAAAGCCGTAGATCACTTCACGTTCATAGCCATGGCCGATCTCCTCGATCGCGGAGGCGCAACGCTTCAGCATCCGGGTGAATGATTCCGTAGTGAACTGTGAACTGTGCTCGTAATAGAAATCTACCGTCCGTTGGTTCGCCAGGGTGTTTTCAATACACGGCACCTCGAAATAGCTCAACACCTCCCTTTTCTGCAGGGTTGCAACAAGAGCGATCCGCTGAAGGAAACCCAGAGGGTTTGTCAGATGCTCCAGCACGTGCCGGCTGATGATGATATCCGGGCGCAGCTCCTCCAGATGGCGGCACGGATCAAACAGTTCCGCCCGGAAGGCAACCGGACCCGCGCCAACGGCGGCCCCGTGGGGATCGAAGCC
>DATNCC010000338.1:0-2499 GCA_035571735.1 Dongiaceae bacterium
TGGATCGAAGGCGCGCATGGTTTCGGCGGTATCGCCGAAAAACTCGATTCTTACCGGTGTCGTAAGATTGGGGGGGAAGATGTCCAGGATTCCGCCCCGCACGGCAAAGGTGCCGCGATCCTCCACCAGCGGAACATTGGCGTACCCCATCCGGATCAGCCGCGCCAGCAGCTCGTCCCGCTCGAACTCTTCACCGGCAAGCAGGTAGCAGGAAGAGTCATTCAGTGTTTTTCGGGGGAGCACCCGCTGCAGCGCCGCCGCCACCGGCATGACGGTAATCCGGGACAGGCCGTTCTGCAGCCGGAAGAGCGTGTCCAGCCGTGCGCCGGTAACGTCGGGGTGCGGAGAAGCCGCTGAAAATGGTGCCGCGTCCCAGGCCGGAAAGAGCGCCGCGTGCAGCTCGCCGCCCGAGAAAAACTCCAGTTCCCGGCAGAACTCCTCTGCCGCTTCCTGGGTGGCAGCGATCACCAGCGGGTTGCCAAGCCCTCCCTGTACCAGCTCGGCAACAAAAAGGGCCGGGGACGAACCTTTCAGGCCCTGGATGGGCAGTCGCCGGTCGCCACGGCGGAGTGCGGCGATAATTTCAATGGCTTGGGGGATCAGTGAGGGCATAGTAGTCATAGATGTCAGGCTGTATAATCGATCAGTGCTTTCGAAGGCCGGCTTTCAGTTTGGGCTTGCCGTCTTCGACAACGACCCTGAAGACGAAGTTTTCGGTACCCAGTTTTGCCGCCAGGGTCGGTCGTTGCCTTTCAATGGTCGCTGCGATCAGCTCACGGGTGATCTTGTCGACCGACAGGTTACAGGCTTTTCGAGCTTCCCGAAACTCATGGACGAGACGATCAAGGTCTGATTCAGCCTTGGTGGGAAGGGCTTCGGTCTGCCTTCTGTCAGGCCTGTTTTTCTGGCGCAGGTGCAAATCGCCGATAAAACGGTCCCGGGAGTAGCGCCCCTCCTCCATAAGCTTCAAAATCCGGTTCCAGTGCTCGCGATAGGTGTTGAGACGGGCAACGAGCATGGCGAAGCGATGCTTGTACATGGTGTTGGTGATCGGCACCCCGCTGTTGCGGCGCACCAGTGACTCGACCTCTCCCAGCAACTGGAGCGGCTCCCTTTTCTCCAGGCCGATAAAGTACTGCTCGTACCTGGTAATCAGCTCGCTCAGTTTCTGGTCAAGGAGTATGATGTCGTCCGCGATAGCCATCGGTCAACTATAGCCAAACCAGCGGATAAGTAAAGGTTAAAGAGGCGCAGAGCGTCGCAACTGTGCTAATCTCTTGACGCTTTGACCATCATTCGCATAAAGTATCCAGGTGCTTTTCCACTTTTCAGTCTGGAGTTTATCGGTATGGAACCAGTTGCCTCTATTGTACTAGCCGCCGGAAAGGGTACCCGCATGAAATCGGGGGTGATCAAGGTTCTTCATCCCGTTGCCGGTCTGCCGATGATTACCTGGCCGGTCGCGGCCGCACGCGCCGCTGGCTCAGGCCCGATTGTGCTGGTGATCGGCCATCAGGCCAATGCGGTGCAGGGAGTTTTTCGCGGCGCCACGGATATTCGCTGCGCCATGCAGGAAGAGCAGCTTGGTACCGGGCATGCCGTCGCCTGCGCCCTTGATGCGCTGCCCGGCTTCCGGGGCACGGTGCTGATCCTCTGCGGCGACACCCCCCTGCTGCGCGCCGAAACACTGAAAAATCTGCTGGCGTACCATCATGATAACCGGGCGGCCGTGACGGTGCTGACCGCAACGATGGATGATCCGTACGGCTACGGCCGCGTCGTCAGGGATCCTGAAGGCCGGGTGACCCGCATCGTGGAGCAGAAGGATGCCGATCCTGAAGAACAGGAGATTCGTGAGATCAACAGCGGCATATACTGCATGGATGCCGGCTTTCTGTTTGCTCATATCAGGGGGGTCGGCAACGACAACGCCCAGGGGGAATATTATCTGACCGATCTCCTGGCGATTGCCGTCCGGGAGGGGTTGACCTGCCTGGCTCTGGAAACCGTCGATGCCGACGAGATCATGGGGGTGAACGACCGTGTCCAGCTCGCCGAGGCCGCCCGCATTCTGCGCCGCCGCATCAACCGCGACCATATGCTGAACGGCGTGACGCTCATCGATCCCGATACCACCTATATCGACGAGGGGGTTACGATCGGCGCCGATACAACCATCCATCCCGGCTGCCGGATCGGAGGCGGAACGGTGATCGGGGCCGGCTGCGAGATCGATCAGGGCGTGAGTATCTCCGGCTGCCGGATCGGCGCCGATTGCCATATCAAGGCCGCTTCGGTTCTGGAAGATTCAGAGCTGGGAGATGATGTGGCGGTCGGGCCGATGGCGCACCTCCGTCCCGGCACAACCCTTGGCAACAAGGTCAAGATCGGCAACTTCGTCGAGACCAAGAAGATCGTCATGGGAGCGGGGTCCAAGGCCTCGCACCTGACCTACCTGGGTGACGCCGAGATCGGCCGCGATGTCAATATCGGCTGCGG
>DATNCC010000339.1:0-10870 GCA_035571735.1 Dongiaceae bacterium
GCTGATTATCTACCAGGGGGGACGTTTCCTGGGACTGGGAGCGTAACATGGGAATTTCCGATATGTTCATTGCAGCCGTCATACTGGGAGGAGCCTTCTGGCTCCTCTACCACTCGCTCTGGAAGAAGAAAGGACATTGTCAGGGAGGGTGCAGCGGCAGTTGCGGAAAGAAGTAAGTGTGGTATCTTTTCAGCAGGATGTCCAACTTATACCCGCAAGGGATTACCGAAAGGAGGAATTATTATGCTAAGCAAGGCCATGGTTGACAATCTGAACGAGCAGATCCAGCTTGAGAGCTATTCGTCAAATCTCTATCTGCAAATGAGCGCCTGGGCGGAAGTCAAGGGATTGGAGGGATGCGCAGCATTTCTTCGTGTGCAGGCCCAGGACGAACTGGTGCACATGCAGCGGCTCTTCAAGTACGTCTATGAGACCGGGGCGCTCCCAATCATCGGCACGATCAAGGCGCCACCGACAAAATTCAAGTCGATAAGCGAGTTGTTCCAGCAGGTCTTCGAACACGAAAAACTCATCACCGGCAAGATCAACGCGCTGATGAGCCTGGCTATCAAGGAGCAGGATCACTCGACGGCCAATTTCCTGCAGTGGTACGTGTCAGAACAGCATGAGGAAGAGCACACCATGCAGAAGATCCTGGACAGGATCAAGAACATCGGTGAAACGGGAAGCGGGGTCTACTTCATCGACCGGGCCATCGGCCTCATGGCCGGGGAGAAATGATGCATCTATTGACGGCGAAAGGCGGCAATGGCCGCCTTTCGCTCGACTAAAAATCGTTCCCCTACCGCAGATGGCTATTTCGCAACCCTACCGTTGAACACGAGTTCTCCACCGATCCAGAGCAAAGCCACCCCGTCATGTTCCCACACCGTCATACGGTTATCCCGATACCGCCCTTCCGAACCCGCGATCTCCGCAGGCAGAACTGTCAACCCGCCGTCGGGCAGCATCACGATGGCGACTCCGGCAGAGGTGTCATGAATAACCTCCAGCTTCTCACCCGTAGCGGAAACATAGAGCGTAGCCTTGCCGAGAACGCGGGTGGACGGTGGAACCGGCATAAAAGGCGCGGTATTTTCAAACGGCACACTGGCGGTCGGCGTCGTTGCGCATCCAGCACAAATCAACAACAGCTCCACGAGGAACGCAAAGCGTGCCGGGCACTCCTTCACTTCCCCAGCGCCTTCTCGATCCTGTCACAGAGCGTTTTGAGCACCTTGATCCTGGCATAATACTTGTCGTTGGCCTCGACCAGCGTCCAGGGGGCGATCTCGGTACTGGTGCGATCTATCATGTCACAGACCGCCCGTTCGTACTCGTCCCACTTCTCCCGGTTGCGCCAATCCTCATCGGTGATCTTGTAGCGCTTGAAGCCGATCTTCTCCCGCTCCTTGAAGCGCCGGAGCTGTTCTTCCTTAGTGACGGAGAGCCAGAATTTCACGACGACTGTTTTGTTCCGCACCATCTGCTCTTCGAAATCGTTGATTTCACCGTAGGCCCGCATCCAATCCTTCTGCTCGCAGTACCCCTCGACCCGCTCCACCAGCACCCGTCCGTACCAGGTACGATCAAAGATTGCAAAACGGCTCTTGCGGGGAATGTTGCGCCAGAAGCGCCACATGTAGGGCTGGGCGCGCTCTTCCTCGGTCGGCGCGGCGACCGGGATGACCCGGTATTGTCGGGCATCAAGCGCCTGGATGATGCGACGTATACTGCCACCCTTCCCCGCGGCGTCGTTCCCCTCGAAGGCCACCACAACAGACAGTTTCCTGAATTCGGAATGACGGGTCAGCAGGTTGAGTTTGCCCTGATATTTTTCCAGTTCGCTCTCAAACTCGGCCTTTTTCAGCTTTTTCGTCATGTCAAGCGTCTGCAGGATCAACAGGTTGTCTATGGTCGGCAGGATGGGAGGAATCGGCTCCACGTGGCAGGGAGACTCCGGAGCGTCGAGACGCTGGCGCATGGCGGCGAGGATGGCCTTGCCGATGGTCAGATAGCGATAGCGGGGATCGGTCCCCTCGACGATGGTCCAGGGGGATTCCGGCGTGCTGGTGGTGCGGAGCATCCGTTCGGAGACCTTGCGGAACTTGTCGTACTGTTTGTAGTGATCCCAGTCGGTATCGGTGACGCGCCAGCGCGTAACGGGATCCTTTTCGAGCAGCTTGAGGCGCTTCTTCTGCTCATCCCGGGAGAGGTGCAGCCAGAACTTGAGCACCAGCGCCCCCTCGTCACAGAGCATCTTCTCGAAGCGGACGATCCGCTCCAGCCGCTGATCCAGTTCGGCGTTCTTGATCGTGCCGTAGACGTTCTCGACCAGCGGCCCCGAATACCAGGTGCCGATGAAGACGCCGACCTTCCCCCTGGGGGGGAGCACCCGCCAGTAGCGCCACATCTGGGGACGCTCCAGTTCTTCATCGGTAAGGTCGCGCAGGGCATGGGTTTCTATGTGGCGCGGATCCATCCACTCGTTCAGGAGATTGACCGTTTCACCCTTGCCGGCACAATCGACACCCGCCACCAGGATGATCACCGGAAACTTTTTCGCCTGGAACAGGTCCAGCTGGGCATCCAGCAAACCCTCACGCAAACCGGGGATTTCCTTCTTCCAGATCGCCTTGCTAATCTTGTGACCCAGTTCGGCAGATTCAAACATGATCCCCTCCCGGTTCGGCGTGGATGTGACTCAACCGGTGCAATTATACCAGCATCTTATTTTCCGGCCAGCTCCTTGATTCAAAATCGTTTTTAGTCTCAAGATTACTTCAAGATTTCTCAAGATTTCAGGTTCAGAATCCTGGTAATCGTGAGGCAATCATGAGGCAAAAAGCTTTCCTGTTTTGTCCCGTCTTGTCAGCTGTAATTTATTTCCCTGCCAGTTCCTTCGACCTGCTGGTGGCCGCCTCGACGGCATCCATGACCACGCCGCGAAAACCGCCGCATTCAAGAACATGCAGGGCTGCGATGGTCGTCCCCCCCGGCGACGTCACCTTTTCCTTCAGCAGGCAGGGATGCTCGCCGGTCTCGACAACCATCCGTGCCGCACCAAGCACAGTCTGGGCAGCCAAACGGGCCGCAACTTCCCGCGGCAGGCCGTTCTTGACACCGGCATCGGACAACGCCTCGATGAAGGTAAACACGTAGGCCGGCCCGCTGCCGGAAAGGCCGGTAACGGCATCCATGAGTTTTTCTTCCACTGTGACTGCGGTTCCGGTAAGGGCAAAAATCTGCCGGGCAAGATCCAGGTCGTCGGGTGAAGCCTTGCGGCCGGAACAGACGGCGGTCGCACCCGCGCCGATCAGTGCCGGCGTATTGGGCATCGTCCGGATAACACGGCATCCCGGAGCCAGATTGGCTTCGATTTTTGTACTCGGCACTCCGGCCATGATTGAAATAACCAGCTTGTCGGGAGACACCGCCCGCTCGATCTGATCGAGAACGCTCTCCGCCTGTTGCGGCTTGATCGCCAGAATGACCACTTCGCCCCACTGGGCCGCTTCAGCCGCATCACCGACAACCAGCACGCCCGGAAATAGTGACGTCAGTTCGTCCCGCCGGTTGGGACTGATTTCCGCGACACAGATTCCGACACCGGCATCTTCACGCAGCAGCCCCCGAATAATTGCTTCAGCCATGTTGCCGCCGCCGATAAAGGCGATTCTACGTACATTCAACATCTTTGTTCCTCCCGTGCTTAATTAACACTGCTTCGCGTTACCAGGGCGACACCGGCGCAGATCAGGCAGATTCCGGCCCAGCGCATGCCGCCGACATGTTCCCCGAGATACCACTGCGCCAGAAAGGCGACCACGAGATAGCTGAGCGCCTGAAGCGGCAGGGCTACCGAAAGATCCTCCCATGACAGCACCGCCAGCCAGAGGCCGAAATACACAGCCTGCAGCGCCGTGCCGAGAATCAGACGCCAGTTGGTCAGAGCTCCCAGTGCCGTGCCGATGATCTGGCGAAAACTCATGGCCGAGATATCGCCGGCGCCCTTCATCCCTTGCGTCAGAAAGATGTCGCCGACCGCCCCGGCAGTAATGGCGCACAGCATGACAACCAGCGTCTTCAGCATTTGACCTCTCCGCGATAATTTTGTACCTGTACCTGCAACTGTTTCAGACGCTCCCTGACGGCCTTGCTGGTGATGGCGGCCAGCTCTTCCTGATGGCGATAATCCGGCATACGGCGGCTGATCTCGGCATCCGGCAGAATCCCCGGATGAAAATATATCTCCGTCAGACCTTCCCGGACTCCGCCCAGGATGCCCAGGATATACGCCTCGGTCATCCGCCCCGAATTAAGCACCCCCTTGACTTCAGCAGCACACCTGATCCCCAGACGGTCGAGCTCCGGCCGGGCGTGACCGGTCAGGAGGCCGAAAACCAGGCATTCGAGAGTCTTGCCGAATTTCCGTTCACGGTCGAAGCGCAGATTATGGAGAAGCCGCTCCTGCGCCAGGCGAAAGGAGGTGATCCCGTAGCGCGGCATCAATTCGACCAGTATCCGGAACACCGTCGGGTGCAGATGCATGTTCAGGTGGCCGTCGATATGCGTCAGCGGGATACCGGCATCGAGTACCCTTGTGATCTGGGCCTCGATTTCCCGCTTCAGCTGAAAGTAGAGTCCACGATCGAAAAAATAGCGGATCCCGGCCGTTACCGGGTTATCGCTGAAGTTGCCTTCGGCATCCGCCAGGCCGGGTATGTCGGCCGGCGGCAGAACCGCATGTCCCTGCACGAGAGTCAGGTGCAGCCCAACCTGCAGGCCGGGGTTGCGCCGGGCAATGTCGGCAGCTTCTTCAAATGCACCCGCGCCCGGCATGATCGAGGCGCACGTCAGGAGACCGTCGTGCCAGGCCTGTTCGACCGCCCGGTTGATGCCGCTGGAAAGCCCGAAGTCGTCGGCGGTGATGATGAGCCGTTTCACTCAAAAAACCCAAGTAGGACAAGCTGAAACCAAAAGAATTGGTTTTGCCGACAGACCTGACCCACTGTTCATAAAGACTAAAGTCGTAAGCACCTTAACAGGATTCCTTGCGTTTACGCATATACTCCAGATACTGCTTCCCCTCTTTCAGCAACTTGCGGCGTTCGTCGCCATCGACCAGCATCCGGCCGATGCTGCGCAGAATAAATTTGGGGCGGAAGTAGAACTTGTCGTAGAATTCCTCCACCGAATTGAAGATTTCGGTATTCGACAGGTTCGGATAGTTGATCACGCACTTCTGATGGCCGCTGGCGTCGAGGAAGTTGTCCGAGGCGATCCAGCCGTTTTCCTTGCAGAGATCGTAGAATTCGGTGCCGGGGTAGGGAGAGGCCAGCGAGGCCTGGATCGAGTCGAGGTCGAGCTGTTTCGCGTATTCGATGGTCTCGCGGATGGTCTCCCTGGTTTCGCCCGGCAACCCCATGATAAATGCGCCGTGGATCGAAATACCCAGCTTTTTGCAATCCCTGGTGAACTGGATGGCCTGCTGTTTGGTGACCCCCTTCCTGATATTCCTGAGGATCTGTTCGTTGCCAGATTCGTAGCCGACCACGACATGGCGCAGGCCGGCCTCGCGCATGACCTTGAGGGTCTCGTAGTCGCAGTTGGCGCGGGCATTGATGGTCCAGGAGAGCCCCAACGGCTTGATCAGGCCGGCTATCGCCCTGGCGTGTTTTTTATCGGCCGAGAACGTGTCATCGTCGAAGGAGAGCTCGCGCATCTCGGGGATGTTGTCCTTGATCCACTTGACTTCCTCGTAAACGTTCTGCGGACTGCGAGTGCGCATTTTCCGACCGGAAATGGTCTGGGGCCAGAGGCAGTAGATGCAGCGGGCGGGGCAGCCGCGGCTGGTATAGATCGAGACATACGGGTTCTTGAAGTGCGGTATTATGTATTCCTTGATCGGCAGGTCGCGTTTGTAGATCGGCGCCACAAAGGGGAGTGCATCCAGATCCTCGATCATGGGGCGATCGGCGGTGTGGATAACCCGTCCGTCCTGGATAAAGCTGATGCCGTCAACCTTTGACCATGTGCGCCCTTCGCACAGCTCCTTGGTGGAATAGTCGAATTCGCCGCGACAGACTATGTCGATGGCGCCTTTGCCGGCACGAAGCGATTCTTCCGGCAGGATCGTCACATGCGGTCCTGCCAGCACGGTCACGATGGCCGGTTTGACTTCCTTGATACGGCGGGCGGTTTCGATGTCTATCATCAGGGTCGGAGTGGAGGTGTACATCACGACCATGTCGAATGCCCCGGCGATTTCCAGGCATTTTTCAAGGTCGAATTTTTGAACCGTTGCGTCCACCACGCGGCTCCCCTCGATCATGGCTGCTGGGAAACAGAGCCAGGTCGGATACCAGAAGGAGGTCACCTCACGGGAGGCTTGATAGCGCGCGCCGGCCCCGCCGTCAAAGTCCTCGAATGTTGGTGGATTCAAAAAAAGCGGTTTCATTACAACTCCTTGCATCAAATATGAATGTACACGAATAGCAGGTATCCCGGCGAAAAGTCAAGGTTTACCCGGAATATCGTCAAAAAAAGGGGCGGCCGATCCGGCTGCCCCGTAATACCGCAACCATCAAAGATATAAAGTTATTTTTTCTGTTTGGCGATTATCCTGTCCTTAATCTGTTCATAGACGTTTCCCGGCACAATATTTCTGGACTTGAGCTGTGCTTTATTGGCGTACGGCCGGCCGGCGATGATTTTGGCGGCATAGGCTTCCCCGATTCCGGGAACGCCCTTCAGTTCGGCAGCGGTGGCGGAGTTGATATCGGCGGGTGCGGCCTTCGCCGGCGCTTTCGCAGCCGCGGCGTCAGCGCCGGAACTCTCCTTCGTGGCAGAAGCGGGAGCTTTGGCACCGACTTTTACAGTGTCTCCCGCTGTCTTCGCAGTTGCCTTGACATCGGCGGCGAAACCCGGGACGGCGGATAACAGCAGCGAAACAGCGATCAGAACGGTTTTGGCAAAGATTTTCATAGACTTACCTCCGAAGTGAATTTAGATGGTAGCTCTTCTACAAACAACACATCAACATGTCAATCACGTTTTGCGCCGGGATTGCAAGAAATTCTTTTCCTTGCTCTTCCGAATGTGGTAGGTAATCAGGTACTTTAAAAGCGCAGCGACGCATACCATTTTGTCGATCGGAGGAGAATAACCGATGAGCAGCAAGAAACCCGAACTAACCTTCAAGTATGTATTCAATTACGGCTATAACCCTACTTATGTCAACGGCGCCCAGGGGGGATTTTCCCCGCGCGGCGAAATGGTGATCAACTTCTACCTTGAACGGCAGCCGCTGCCGGAATCCATTTCACATGAAATTACTCCCGAAGGCGCAATTGGCCGCGAAACCGGTGTAGAGCCCAAAGACCTGGCCGCCAGCATGGTTCGTTTCATCGATACCGGCGTCGTCATGAGCTACGACAATGCCAAGGCATTCCATGCCTGGATGGGGGATAAACTGCGGGAAGTCGAGGAACTGCACAAGGCGCGCACAGCTTTTGAACAGGCTGAGGCGGTCGGCCAGGCGTAACCAAGCCGTCAAGGAGTGGGTGAATGCGGGGAAAATACATCTATTACATGGCGGTAATCCTGACGGTTACCCTGCTCCTTCCGGGCCTCGCCGCCACCTCGGCGGCGTTCCCGATCCCGGAGCGGCTGGAGTTTGAGCTTTCCTATACCGGTATTACAGCCGGTCATGCCGTTCAGGAAGTCATACAGGAAGGCACGGACATCCATATAATTTCAACCGCCCGCTCGGCGGACTGGTTAAAAATATTTTTCCCGGTCAATGACCGGATCGAATCATTTCTGACTGCAGGTTCTCCGCCTATGTTCATCGGATCGCCCCGGCTCTATGTGGAACGAAAACATGAAGGAAAGACCATAGTGGACCGGGAAGCGCACTTTGACCGCCAGAAGATGGAAGTCACAATGACCGATCACCGCAACAAGTTCGAGAAGACCCAGGCCATCACCAAACGGACCTACGATACCCTCTCCAGCTTTTTCTACTTCCGGACAATTCCTCTACAGGTCGGCACGTCATATTACATAGATATTTATGACTGCACCCGGCTCTGGAACACGGAAGTAAAGGTGCTGCGCCGTGAGGAACTTGTCACTCCCCTGGGACGGTTCAAGACTATTGTCATTCAGCCGCTCCTTAAATCGGAGGGGATTTTTGCCCGAACGGGTGACATGTTCATCTGGCTGACCGATGATGACCGCAGGATACCGGTACAGATGAAATCGAAGGTCATCGTGGGAAGCATAACCGCAATCCTGACCGGTGGCAGTTACTGGCCGGGCAGAAAGTAACAGCCGGCGCAAAATCTCTTCCCTTTCCCGCAGCGGCATGGTAGAAAAGCACCGATACTAACATCGTTTTATCAGATTTGGAGAGCTTACTCATGATTACATTCAAAGGCGTGCATAAGTGGTTCAAGAACCTGCACGTACTTAACGATATCAACCTGCACATCACACCGGGCGAAGTCCTGGTGGTTTGCGGCCCCTCAGGTTCCGGAAAGTCAACCCTGATCCGCACCATCAACCAGCTGGAGCCGATCAACGAAGGTTCACTCATCGTGGACGGCATGGATCTCTCCGACAAAAAGACCGACCTCAACAAACTCAGGGCAGAAGTCGGATTCGTTTTTCAGCAGTTCAATCTCTACCCGCACCTCTCGGTTATCGGAAACATCACCCTGGCTCCGATCAAAATCCGTAACGTTCCGAAAAAAGAAGCCGAAGAGCAGGCGATGACACTGCTCACCAGGGTCGGACTGGCAGAGAAGCGGGACGCTTACCCGTCGCAGCTCTCCGGCGGCCAGCAGCAGCGGGTCGCCATTGCCAGGGCCCTGGCGATGAAGCCCCGCATCATGCTGTTCGACGAACCGACCTCGGCCCTCGATCCCGAGATGATCGGCGAGGTTCTGGCGGTCATGAAGGACCTGGCGCTCTCCGGCATGACCATGGTCGTGGTAACGCACGAAATGGGCTTTGCCCGTGAAGTCGCGCATCGGGTGGCGTTCATGGCGGACGGCGTTGTCCTGGAAGAAGCCCGCCCTGAAGATTTTTTCCTGAACCCGCAGCATGAACGCGCCAAGCAGTTCCTGCGCCAGCTCTTGACGCCGATGCATGGCGGAAGTTGAGCCCTGTTTTTAGTAGGCTAAAAGTTGTTTCTGCTCTTAGTACGGTAAAAATATTTCTGAGTTTTTTTTGCAGAAAGGATTTTGTGAGCGTACTCAATTCCGTTTATCGGGGCTGGCAGAAAACAGCTTCGTTAACGCACTTATCCTGTTTATCAGGGCGACACCATCACACAAAGGAGGAAGCACAATGAAAAAACTGGCAACATTGTTCATGATCATGGCCCTGGCGGCGGTAACCGCCAAGACCGCCCTTGCCGGCGACACCCTGGCCGAAGCGAAGAAAAAAGGGGTACTGGTGGTCGGCTGCAAGGATTCCCTGCCGCCATTCGGTTACATCGATGAGAAAACCCGCCAGATCGTCGGCTACGACATCGATTTCGTCAACGCCATCGCCAAGAAAATGGGCGTAAAAGTCGAACTCAAACCGGTTACCTCGGCAAGCCGCATGCCGCAGTTGCAGGAAGGGCACATCGACATCATCGCCGCTACAATGACGAAAAATCCCGAGCGGGCCAAGGTCATCGATTTCAGCCACACTTATTTCTTCACCGGCCAGAAGTTCATCACCAAAAAAGGGAGCGTCAAGAGTCTGAAGGATCTTGAAGGAAAGAAGATCGGCACCGCAAAGGGCTCCACATCCGAGCAGAACGTGAAGAAGGCCATTCCTTCCGCGACCGTACTGTCATTCGACGACTACCCCCAGGCGTTCCTGGCTCTGCAGCAGGGCAAAGTGTCTGCGGTCACCACCGACGAAGCCATTCTGGCCGGTATCCTCGCCAAGGCCCCCAACAAGGCCCAGTTTGAAATTACGGCCCTGCAGATTTCCGACGAGCCGTACGGACTCGGCATGCGCAAAGGCGACACCAATTTTGTCAACTTCGTCAACAAGACCATCCTTGACATGGAAAAGAGCGGCGAAGCCAAAAAGATCTTTGAAAAGTGGTTTGGTCCGAACACCCAGTTCCATCTGGATCGTACATTCAAAATTACTGCCGACAAGTAATGACAAGAGTCGGGGTGCGGGAACTTCCCTGCACCCCGACACTTGACCCCAAAGGTTTTCTCCGTGCTCAAATACACATTCGACTGGTCAATAGTGACTTCCGGAAAGTACTTCGACTGGCTTGTTTCCGGGCTGATCACTACGCTTAAACTATCGGCAATCTCTATTGTCCTGGCTTTTATCCTTGGACTCATAATTGCGGTCATGCGCATGGCGCACAGCAAACCGGTGCGCTGGTTCGCCCTTGCCTACCTGGAGTTTTTCCGCAACACCCCGCTGCTGGTGCAGATATTCTTCTGGTATTTCGGCTCGTACAAGATTCTGCCGGCCGTCATTAATGACTGGCTCAATGAAACCGGCTTTGAATTCGCCGCAGCCGCCATCGCCCTGACCATCTACACCTCGGCCTTTATCGCCGAAGATATCCGCTCGGGAGTGCTGTCGATCCCGAAGGAGCAGATGGAAGCGGCCCGCAGCGCCGGCTTCTCCTACCTGCGCTCGATGCAGTACATCATTCTGCCGCAGGCGGTACGCATCACCATTCCGCCGCTGGTCAACCAGTTTCTCAATCTTGCCAAGAATTCGTCGCTGGCCATGACAATCGGAGTCATGGAGATGACCTACCAGGCCCGCCAGGTCGAAAGCTACACCTTCAAGGGCTTTGAAGCCTTCACGGCGGCAACGGTGGTCTATCTGG
>DATNCC010000340.1:0-10677 GCA_035571735.1 Dongiaceae bacterium
TGGGACTCGCCGATCAGGTCGCGCTCGTCCAGACCATAGTCGCTCCGCCAGCGGCGGCTGACACTCAGGTAGCGCATGTCGGTGTCGAACATCGCCAGCGCCGCCGGAGCGTGCTCGATGAACAACTGCAACTGCTCTTGACTCTCCCGCCGCGCATCTTCCGAACGCTTGCGTTCGCTCATTTCGGCCCGCAATACCTCGTTGGCCCGCGCCAGCTCGGCGGTGCGTTCCTGAACGCGTATCTCCAACTCTCCATGGGCGCGGTGCAACTCTTCCAACGCCTGCCGCCGCTCCCGGCGCACCTCCGCATCCAGCAGCTCCCGCTCCAGCGCCGGCGCAAGCCGTGAGTAATTCCCCTTCATGATATAGTCGTGGGCGCCGGCCTTCATCGCCTCTACGGCCTTCTCCTCGCCGATCACTCCCGAAACAAGGATGAAAGGGAGATCCAGTCCCCTGGCTTGGAGGATCCGCAGGGCATCGAGACCGGTAAACGCCGGCAGGGTGTAGTCGGCGATGACGGCGTCCCAGGTTTTTGCCTCCAGAGCTGACTCCAGCTCTTGCGGTGTTTCGACCCGTGTAAAGTCTGTATCGAATCCCCCTTTGCGCAGCTCCAGCTCCAGGAGCATTGCGTCGTCCTCTGAGTCCTCAATAAGCAGTAATCGTAGCGGCACTGATGTTCTCTCCTATCTGTTCTGACGGATCGGTAGCCTGATCGTAAAGGTTATTCACTTGCTGGGCTCGCTCTCTGGGATATTCCGACCCTTCGTCATGCAGAAGATTATTAAATCTCCGGATTGTTGACGCATACCAATACGTCGCGCTCCGACGGCCGGGCCATAACCGAAAGAATGTCTTTGTTGGAGGGTACGTCGTCAACGATCAGAATGATCTGTTTATGTGGGTTTGCCAAGATTTTGCCTTATTCGAAATGATATTGATAGCCTGTAAGACTGCGTTGTAATTTAACACATCCCGGACATTTTTTCCTGATATTTGTTGCCCAGTTTTATCAACTTTCTACCGACTCCGATCCTGAAGGCATACGATTATACCGGGGATCATGTTGACTTTCCCATGCCGCACGATAGACTTTTGCAGGTGTTCCGAAGCGGTATTTCGATATCTCCGGGAGCTTTACAATTCCCGTCGGGTCTGAAAAGGATTATTATGAGTCCGAATAATATTGATTTAAAACGACCTCGGAGTGACGATCATCTTCTCTGGGACGTGATCATGGGGGTTTATGGCTATCAGGCCGTGCTCCTGGCCCATGACCTGAAGCTTTTTCCCCTTCTGGCGGAGGAGCCCCGCACGCTTCAGGACGTTGCCGCCGCCTTGAACATCGCTCCCCGTCCGGCACGTTCTCTTTTGCAGGCGTGCGCAGCGGCCGGTCTGGTAGAGTCGCGGAATGAGCGCTACTCTCTCGCCCCCGTTGCCGAAGATTACCTCCTTGAATCCAGCCCGGTCTATTTCGGCGGATTCCTCGACTATACGCTTGCCAACCGGTCCGTACTCACATTCGACTCGTTGAAGAAGGCTGTGCTGACGAACTCTCCCCAGATCTACGGCGGCGAAGATATCTATAAATCCCACGAAGAAAGAGGGGAGGCTGCGCGCTCCTTCACCCGGATGATGCACAGCCACAGCATGGCCGATGCGCTTGTCTGGCCGGACAAGCTCGACCTCTCAGGCTGCCGGACCATGCTCGACATCGGCGGCGGCTCGGGCGCCCATTCGATCGGTGCGGCGCTCAGATGGCCGGATCTGCGCACCATAGTTCTCGATCTTGCCTCCGTGTGCGAGGTCACCAGGGAGTACATCGCCAGCTTCGGTTTGCAAGAGCGCACCAGGACCCATGTCGGCGACATGTGGAATGACCCGCTTCCCCCGGCGGACCTGCACTTTTATGCGGACATCTTCCACGACTTTACTCCCGAGCAGTGCAGTTTCCTCACGCAAAAGAGCTTCGACAGCCTGGAGTCAGGCGGGCGCCTCATTATCCACGAGATGCTCTTCAACAGCGAAAAAACAGGCCCCTTAACGGTTGCGGGATACGACGTCTCGATGCTGTTATGGACCGAAGGGCAGCAGTTCTCGGGAGCGGAACTCTCCGCCATGCTCGCCGGGGCCGGCTTCGTGGAGATTGCCGTGATTGCGACGCAGGGCTACTGGCACATCGTCACCGGAGTGAAGCCCTGACAGGTGCGGAAGCCGGAACTAAGTCCTTTATTATGAAATCAGACCAGGTGATTCTCCCGCATATTGAGAGAAGCAGCCTTTATGCGCATCGTCGAATTAAAGGAGGTAGAAGATCATGCCCGCCATAAGACCCGAAGAAATCGATCATCTGTTTGCCAAGGCTTTTTCCGCCGGGGATCTGGAGGCCCTGGTGGCGCTCTACGAGCCCGATGCGGCGCTGGTGCCGAAGTCGGGGCAGGTAGTCATTGGAAGAGAGGCCATACGTGAGGCGCTGCAAGGTTTCCTCACCCTGTGTGGGGAGTTTCGTCTGGAGGTGAAGAGCGTCGTCGAAACCGGCGACCTCGCCCTTGTCCGATCAGACTGGAGCCTGGCAGGTACGGCGCCTGGCGGCTGTCTGGTAGACCTCTCCGGCCGCGCCTCCGAGGTCGTCCGCCGCCAACCGGACGGCACGTGGCTCTACATCATTGATAACCCCTTTGCCGGCGACTGAACCGGAAATGAAAGGAACAACCATGGACCTATTCTCTGCATACCGATTGGACGGCCTCGAACTCGCGAACCGCATGGTGATGGCGCCGATGACCCGCAGCCGCGCCCTTGACGGCAATGTCCCGAATCCGCTGGCCGCCACCTACTACGTGCAAAGGGCCTCGGCGGGGCTGATCATTACCGAGGGGACGCAGGTGAGCCCGCAGGGGGTCGGTTACATCCGTACCCCCGGAATCCACTCCCCCGAGCAGGTTGCCGGCTGGAAGAAGGTGACCGGCGCCGTCCATGAAGCGGGTGGAAAGATCTTCGCCCAACTCTGGCATGTGGGACGGATATCGCATCCCGATTTCCATGGGGGGGAGCTCCCTGTCGCGCCTTCCGCGCTGCCGGCGGAGGGAGAGGTCTTTACTTCGCAGGGAAAACAGAGAATGGTGACGCCGCGGGCCCTCGAGTCGGGCGAGATGCCGGGTATCGTCGAGCAGTTCCGCCACGGGGCCGAGAACGCGAAGCTGGCAGGTTTCGACGGCGTCGAGATCCATGGCGCCAACGGCTATCTGCTCGATCAGTTCCTGCGGGATGGCGCCAACCGACGGACCGACGCCTATGGCGGCAGTGTCCGTAACCGCGCCCGACTGCCGCTCGAAGTCACCGAAGCGGTGGCAGGCGTCTGGGGGGCGGAGCGGGTGGGCTATCGGGTCGCACCATATTTTTCGGCGTTTTCCATGTCCGATTCAGATCCGGTCGCAACCTACTCGTTCCTGGCCAGGGAATTGAGCCTGCTCAAGCTCGGATATCTCCACATCTTCGAGGCACTTGCGGGGTCCACGGCTCCACCCGCCGGCAACGGGCGGCTGACCCCGGTTCTGCGCGAACTGTTTACGGGGGCTTACATCGTGAACGGTGGATACGACGCCGGCTCCGGCAATGAGGTGATCGGCCGGGGAGAGGCGGACCTCGTCGCTTTCGGCGTACCCTTTCTGGCCAACCCGGATCTTCCCGAGCGGTTCAGACAAAATGCGCCGCTCAATACGCCGAATTATACGACATTTTACGAGGGTGAGGAAAAGGGGTACACAGACTACCCGCACCTTGGATGATTTGGCTTCGGCTCCTTCTCCTTTTGGCCGCGGGAGATTCTGTACCAATTTGTCGGGCGCTTGACATGGTCGCAAAAAGAGGGGCGGAACACCATATCCCGCCCCTCTCGCTTCATTGCATTTATCATTTTATCGCTGAAACCGTTTTTCGATTGGTTAATCGGCTAATCGGCCTCACCTATACCTGCCCCCAAACCACCTAAACCTAACCCCAAACCACCTATACCTAACCCTAAACCGAAGTCATCCAGATCAACTCCAAGGAACGGGTTGAAGATCGGCGGCCTGAAGAACGGGTTGAAAATCGGCGGCCTGAAAAAAGGGTTGAAGATCGGCGGCCTGAAGAACGGGTTGGCGATCGGCGGCCTGAAGAACGGGTTGCCGAGCGGAGGTCTCACAATTGCCGATGAACCTAACGGTGCCTGAACCACCGTCGTTTCGTCTGACGCGCCGATAACTACCGCAGTAGCGCTTCCTGCAAATACAAACGTCATGGCAAATAATGTGGCTAAAATCGTCACGATTTTCATTATATGTTTTATTTCGTTTCTCATGCCTCTCATGACATCCTCCCCTACCTATCGGTTATCCTTTCACTTAATTCCATTGGATAACCGATAATTGATCGTCTACTTTATCAATATAACCTTGATGCGAATTGCTTCAATCTTCAATGCCGAGCAGAGCTTCACCAAGGATATCTTCGCCAAGAAGACCTTCATCCAATAGCGCGCCAGCATCCTCATGTGCTTTTACCTTCGAATCTCCATGATCTTCAGCTTTCATTACATTTTCACCTTTGTTTATATCAACCTTGTTTACTTCAACCTTGTTTACTTCAACCTTCGCTTTTTCAATCTCCATCATATTTTCTCCGAATGCCAATGCCGGACTTGCGGACAAAACCAGAACCATTCCCAGCATTGCACCTTTGATTACGTAGTTAATGCTTCTCATCTTAAACACTTCCTTTCTTTTTTATCTTCTGATTTGCTCTCAACTACGATTTGAATATACTCTTTCGAAAAAAGGATTGAATTCGTAATAATACGTATTTTCATATATGTTTTTCGCACGCGGAGGTGACCGGTGTTTTCGTGCGCATCCAGCATAATGGCGACTCCGGCAGCCAATTTGACTAATGTGTGGATTGCCGTAAAATCTAATATATTTCATCAACCGCAAACCGCAGCAAGGACTCACATGTCAGGACCAATGAAACCAAGGAAGTGGAGCTACTGGATGCCTATGACGGTCCTTCTGATCGGCATACTCTCGGTAGCTCTCCTGTTTGCCATCTACCGGATCAGGGTATACCAGCAAAATAATTCCGTCCTCCATAACGCGGTCCTGCACGTGGAAGTGGATACGGCCATATTCCACATACAAATAGAGGAATCACTCTCCGGAGATACAACGGTGAACATACGGGACGCACTTGCCCTGATGGATAAGACTATCAAGCTGGCCGAAGCCATCAGCATCGGCGGTCCAGTCGACTCCGAAGAGGAGTCGGTT
This sequence comes from Dongiaceae bacterium, assembly GCA_035571735.1. Classification (GTDB taxonomy): domain Bacteria; phylum Desulfobacterota; class Desulfuromonadia; order Geobacterales; family Pseudopelobacteraceae; genus JACRCG01. The sequence continues at coordinate 5,304 of DATNCC010000340.1, forward strand.
TCAGGGATGGTAAAGATGCTCGGGTTGCAGCCGCGTGTGGAAGAGATGAAGTCCCTGCTCATGGAATTCAAGAATCTGGCACTTTGGCGCTTGCAGGACAGCAGCGAGCGGGGGGCCGGTTCGGACGCGGATCAGAAGTTTGACGCGATGTTCAATCAAATATTCGAAAAGGCCGTTGTCATCGAGAATGTCTGCGAAACGAACCGGGATGAATATCTGAATAAATCTAAGCACCTCGTTCACAGCATCTACCTTCTATGGGCGTTCATCATGGTAAGCGCAACAACGATCATCCTGAGAGTCGAAGTGAAACGGAAACGGGCGGAAGAAGCGCTCCTTGACACGAACAGCCTCCTGCTCTCCCAGGCGGAGGAATTGGCCGCACACCGCGAGAACCTCACGGGACTGGTCGCGCAGCGCACCACCGAGTTAACGGCCGCGAATGAACATCTCCGGCTCGAAATAGCCGAACGCATCCATGCGGAGGAGACGCTGAAGGAATCGGCAAGACAGATCAGGCAGCTCTCCGCCCAGCTTCTCATGGCTCAGGAAAACGAGCGGAAGCGCATATCGATGGAGCTGCATGACAGCCTGGGACAGGCGCTGAACGTCATGAAGCTGCGGATACGACAGATTGAAAAGGTGCTGGATGAGGGGCAGGGATTGGCCAGGGAGGATTGTGAAAACCTGCTGGCATATCTTGATGAAGTCATCGAGGATGTCCGCAGACTCTCACGGGACCTGAGTCCCGCCATCCTGGAGGACCTCGGCATCACGTCTGCCCTGCGCTGGCTGGTGAGCAACTTCAGAAGCTCAAGTGCCATGAAGGTGTCATTGGATATTGAGGAAATAGACGGCCTCTTTCCCGAGAATCATTGCATCACCATCTATCGGGTCCTCCAGGAGGCGCTGACAAACGTGGGGAAGCATTCCATCGCCGGGCACGTGGATATCAGCATCAGCCGCCATGACGACCGGGTCACCTTTTCGGTGAATGACGACGGCAAGGGCTTCGATACGACGGAGCCTGCAAAGAGATCCGTTTCCGAAAGGGGGGGCGGCCTGAAGACCATGAGCGAAAGGGTAAGGATGATGGGGGGTGTTTTTGAGCTATGGAGCCGCGAAGGTGAGGGAACCAGGATCACCTTCGGCATCCCCATCAAGAATGGAGGGGTACGAAATGGGACGTTATCTGATCGTTCTCGCCGATGACCACGCGCTGTTCAGACAGGGTGTGAAGAAGATTATCGACGGGGTTGCCGACCTGGAGGTGGCGGGAGAGGCGGGAGACGGGCTGGAACTTCTCGCTTTTCTCCGGACAGCGGTTCCGCAACTGGTCATCCTGGATGTCTCCATGCCCAGGCTTCGAGGGATAGAAGCGGTGCGCGAGGTCAAGAAACTCTATCCCGCGGTGAAGGTGCTGGTCCTTACCATGTACCGGGAATATCTTCATCTGGCCCTATCCGCCGGCGCCGATGGATACCTGCTGAAAGAAGATGCGGATCGGGAGCTGTTTTCCGCCATCGACAAGATCAGGCAGGGGAAAAGCTACATATCTCCCCGCTTGAGGGGAGAACTTGCCGAAGACGGAGAACCGGTGCCCGAACCTCTCTCGGCCCGCGAGACGGAGGTCCTGAATCTGATTGCCCGGGGTAATTCGAATCGGGAGATCGCGACAGATCTCTCCATAAGCGTCCGTACCGTTGAGGCCCATCGTGCCACCATCCTGGGCAAGCTGAATCTGAGGAATACGGCCGACCTCGTAAGATATGCCATCGAAAAAGGTTTTACCTGAGATTTTTAGTCCCGGCGTTGTTCTCTCCTCATCCTCCACCCACGATTTCCCCGGTCTCCACGGACCGGGGAAATTTTTGTTTTTCCCGTTTGTTTCCCCCGACGAATTCTCCACTGACAAGGGCCCATTGCCGAACTACTCCCGGCCTTGTTTCCCCCAATATTCCCTTTGTTTCGAACAGAGCATGCGGGATTACGTAGAACTACTAATTCAATTTTTACTTGCTAATATTAGAATAAATACACGCAAGTAATTCGTGGAATAGGGAAGTAGTATGTGAAACAAGGAGGCGATTTACCATGAAGAACAGAGGAGATAGTTCCGTTGATTTATCTGGTCAGAGGAGGAAATTTGCCAGTTTATTCATAGGAACGGCACTCACAGGTTTGGTTGGCGTATCTTTTGCTCCGGCAGCGGAGCTCGATTTTTTCGGCCTGCCTCCCGTGGGTGATCCGTCAGTATTCACCGGGCCTTTAATCGGCTTGAACTTTGCCCAGGCTTTGCTCGCATTGCCGCCCACAAATATGGGGGCCTTTCTGGGAGGGCCCACCGGGACCTTCGAGGACGCGGGGCTGAACAATGTCCTGCCGAAGGCCGTGCAGACTAACGCCAACGTCCCCACCAACGGCAAGCCGAGCCCGCTCTTCGGCGCCAAGCCGTTCACCCAGCAGATGCTACTATTCGAGGAGTTCGGCAGGGATCCGCTGGACGCCAGTGCGCCGGCTCCGGCCAACTCCTTCCCGGCGCCCACGGTCGGCCCGGCGCCTGAACAGGATCCTGGCAGCGTCGCCGCGAGCGCTCCGGCCGGCGTGACCCTGGGAGCCTTCCTGGCCCAGGAGGGGATTGCGCCGTTTCCGGCGCAGTTCTCCAACACCATGGACCAGAATCCGTGGAAAATGGATATCGAAGGATTCCTCGGCCGCTCGCTCAAGGCGCCTCCCGCCGAAGGGCGGCCACCGGGACGAGGCTGGTCCCATCAGCGCTGGAACGAATTCTACCCCCAGGTCTTTTTCAAGACCGCCCAGGCCGGCGCTCATGTGAACGACGGCTTCCGCGACGCAAGACAGATGCATAAATACGCGGTGGGCGAGTTCGGCCCCGGAGGCCTCTATCACACGGTCTTCGAATCCACGGTTCCGAGCTTTCCGAAGTTCGTGGCGACCACGAAAGGGGGCACTGTCCAGTTTCACCCGCTGATGCCGGCCCAGAACCACAAGGCGCTCTGGACCTTCGACGGGACGCTGCCGCCCAAGCTGCTCATGGCGCGCTATGGTGAAGCGATCCTGATGCGGCATTACAACGCGCTGCCGATAGACCCGGCCGCCAACCGCGGCTTCGGACTGCACACCATATCCACCCACGAGCACAACGGCCACACCCCGGCCGAGAGCGACGGCTACACCAACGCCTTCTTCTTCCCGGGGCAGTATTATGATTACCGCTGGCCGTTGCAGCTTGCCGGCTATGACACAATCAACACCAGCGCGACCGATCCCCGTGCGGCTTTTCCGTGCGCTCCGGGAGAAACCCTCTTCGTCAATGACGCCAACCCGGGTCTGAAGAGTTGCGAGAACGGGTCCATCAAGATCCGCGGCGACTGGAGGGAAACAATGAGCACCCACTGGTTCCACGACCATATGCTCGACTTCACCGCCCAGAATGTCTACAAGGGCAATGCCGTGATGATGAACTACTACAGCGCCCTTGATCGTGGTAACGAGGCATTCGAGGACGGCGTCAACTTACGGCTGCCGAGCGGCTCAGCCCTGCCGTGGGGAAACCGCGACTACGACGTCAACCTGCTGGTTGCCGACAAGGCTTGGGATAAAGAGGGGCAGTTGTGGTTCAATCCTTTCAACCTGGACGGCTTCATCGGCGACCAGGTGCTGACCAACTGGCTGTTTCATCCGTACCTTGACGTACGGGCACGCAGCTACCGTTTCCGCATCCTGAACGGCTCGGTGTCGCGCTACTTTGCGTTCGCGCTGGTTCAGCAGGTAATGGGTACTGTCGGAGAGATTCCCGGCCCGCCGGGCTCTGGAGTCTCTTATAATCGGGTGCCGTTCCACATGATCGCCAACGATGGCAACCTGATGGAACACACGGTGGCTTTCGACAGCAGGATGGATATAAACCATAATGCTACGCTCCCGGTCCAGGGGATTGCGGAACGCTACGACATTATTGTCAATTTCGCCAAGCATGGCATCAAGCCGGGTGACAAGCTATACTTCGTCAATACGCTGGAACACACACGTGGAAGGCGCCCCGGCGCACAGATCCCGTTGGAGGCGATTCTATCAGAGCAGTATAAACCGGTTGTACAGAACGACATCTGGGTGGGCGGCGACCCGGCCGTTGGCAAGTTCCTTGAACTCAGGGTTCATGCCTACACGGGTCAGGACCTGAGCATGGATCCGGCCGATTTCGAACCGGGCAAGAAGGTCATGATCCCGCTCACGATCCATCGCGACGACCTGGCTGATCAGGCAAAACTGGCCAAAGCGCGGCACCGCACCTTCCTGTTCGCCCGTTCGAACCCCACTGACGACGTTCGCTGGACCATCAAGACTGATGGTGGCGGCGGCTTCGGCATGGATCCACGGCGGATTTCGGCTGCGCCGCAGCTAGCCAACGGCCCGACCCAGGCCGGTTCCAGCGGCGAAGGGACTCTCGAAATCTGGAGTATCCTGGGTCAAAACGGCTGGAGCCATCCGGTCCATGTCCACTTCGAGGAAGGGATCATCCTTCGGCGGGGCGGCAAGGAACCTCCGGAATGGGAAAAATGGGCCCGCAAGGACGTCTACAGGATCGGCGCCGAGGCTGACAGCACCGACAGCGTCGAGATGGCCATCCGGTTCCGCGAATTTGCCGGGACTTATATGGAGCACTGCCACAATACCCAGCATGAGGATCACTCGATGCTTCTGCGCTGGGACATCGAACATCCCGGACAGGTCCAGATGATGCCGACGCCTCTCCCGACATGGGATGGGGTCGAATACGTCGATTCCGCCGCTCTGCCGACATTCAGGACCGGCGACGGAATTGGACCCACGTTTAATTTTGTCCAATAAGTGAGAACGACAATGGGAGGGAATCTGAGGGGCCGTAAAGCAGCCCCTCTTTTTTTGTGTATAATTGAGAATATTCAAGGAGGAGAATCATGCACGAAGATTACCGAAAACAATCGTCCGCAGTAATTGCCCTTATTATCCTTTCCCTGCTCATTGCAGCCGTACCGGCTTTCAGTGGAGAGCCCGCCGCATCCGGCAGTGGCGGCTCGGTCTGGGGAGCGGACTATTTTCCCAATGTCACGCTGGTCACACAGGATGGGAAGAAGTTGCGTTTCTTCGATGACGTCATCAAGGGGAAGGTGGTGGCGCTCAACTTCATCTACACCAACTGCCCGGACATGTGTGCGCTGGAGACGGCCCGACTGCGCGAGGTCCAGAGGATCCTGGGGGAGCGGGTAGGGCGCGACGTCTTTTTCTATTCGATCACCATTGACCCGGAACGTGATACGCCGGAGGTGCTCAAGCGCTATGCGGAAAAATTCCAGGTCGGCCCCGGCTGGCT
>DATNCC010000341.1:0-5490 GCA_035571735.1 Dongiaceae bacterium
GAGGGCTATCCGGCCGGCGAAATGAAGCATGGCCCGATCGCCCTGATCGACGAGGATGTGCCGGTTGTCGTACTTGTGCCGAAAGGGTGTTCCTACGAAAAGACGCTCTCCAACATGGAGGAGGTCATTTCCCGGAGCGGACGTGTGATCGCGGTCTGTTCCGCCGGGGACGACGGGGTACGCGGCAGAGCGGAAACCGTGATCGAGATTCCGAGCCTCGACGAAGATCTTGATCCTCTGCTGCTGTCGGTGCCTCTGCAGCTTCTGGCGTACCATATTGCAGTGTTGAAGGGTACCGACGTCGATCAGCCAAGGAACCTGGCCAAGAGTGTTACCGTAGAGTGACCGGGAGTGGTGCCTGAGGCAGCTGAATTTGTAAAATAAAGTTGGCAACTAATAAATAAAGTTGCCAACTGATAAATATAGTTACCAACTGATTCTGAATCAAACGAACCGGAGTATTGTACCTCCGGTTTTTCTTTGTTTGCATATGAAATGCGTATTTCGGCCGAATTCGGCCACGATTTCGACGGGAAAGCGGCCACCGTTTCGATTCTCTGTGCTTGACCTGAAAACTGAAACTGTGACAGAGTATTAACCAAACTGTCGGTTACCCGAGGAAATCATGAGTAAGATCTTCGACCCCTGCTTTACCACAAGGGGGCCGCAGTCAGGAGCGGGGGTAGGCTTGTATATGTCGAGGACCATCATCGAGAAGAATATGGGTGGCAGGCTTACGGCATGCAATATCGCCAATGGCGCTGAATTCAGGATAGAGGTTTGAAATGGAAGCCATATCCCATCTCTTACCCCAAATTTCGATACTGCTCATAGAGGATGAAGAGGTTACTCTGGAGCTTCTTTCCATCATGCTATCCAAGAAATTCCCCGATATCGTTCTTCATACCGCCATCAACGGTAGAACGGGATTGGAACTCTTCAAAACTTACACACCTGATATCGTCATCACCGACATCAACATGCCACAGATGGGCGGTGTTCAAGCAGCTCAAGCGATCCGTTCGATCAAGCCGGACTCAAAGATCGTCGCCATTACCGGCAAAAATGAAAAATCAGTCCTCCAGGACTCGGTCGGAAATGGGTTTGAATTCGACCATTTTATTATGAAACCGGTAGTTTTTCAGGATATGTTCGAAGCGATCGAGCAATGTCTTAATGATATAAGTCGTCAATAATAAACATATAATAGCTGTGCGTGAATAACAGATACCGAATACCGAATACCCCAAGATAAAGGCGATCCGTGCTTGGCCCAAAAACCGGTGCTGTGGCAGATTAAAAACACACCGAGACTTTCTCTCACCACTGGCTGAAATCGCCGGAATTTGAAAACATTCCCGGCATTTCGGTTTACAGTCGGTTGTAATTCAGCTGTAACAGGAGGAAGAAGGCCGCTGATGAAGCGCGGCAGACTCCTAGCGCCTTTTATAGGTCCCCATGAGCTGTCCGGCGGCAAGTACATGTCCCTCCATGGCGCGCTCCAGATCAGCCTTGGTTGCCGACGGCGCCAATTCCAGTGTGGTGTCGAGGGCATAGAGTCTGAAAAAATAGCGGTGCGTCCCGGAAGGGGGGCAGGGACCGCCGTAGCCGTTGCGTTTCCAGTCGTTACGCCCCAGGCGCGCGGCGGCAGGCATCCCGTTCTCCGGAATCTCCCGCGTTTGCGGCGGAATGTTCCATGCCACCCAGTGCACCCAGCTGCCGCCCGGAGCATCCGGATCATCCATGATCAACGCCAGCGACCTGGTACCTGCCGGTGTGGCGCCGATGGCCAAGGGGGGGCTCACATCATCGCCGTCACAGGTATGTTTCACCGCAATGGCCGCACCTTCCGCAAATGCCTTACTGGTAACCGTCAGTTTTTCCATCTTGCGCACCTCCTTGCCCAAAGCCTCTGTTGAGAGAATGCCTGCCTGCATCGCGAGCAGTATCACTATCCATCTTTTCATACATCACCTCGTATCTACAGTATACCACCGACGAGAGCACAGCGCGCGTTGAGCCTCCACCGGATTGGCGGCACCCACTATGGAACAGGGATGATTGCTTGAAGCCGATCTGGCCCACGGGATCGGCCAGGTAAACATCCCGACCAGCCACCGCGTCCCTCCCTGCCAACTTGTTCAGCGTGCATTTCCAGGTTCTTCTCCGGTTACCGGCACCAGGAGCAACGGAATCATCGCACGCGCTGCCACATTCGGTGCGGCGCTCCTGGACCAGAATGCCTCTATCCCGGTTTTTCCATGGGTGGCCATCACGATCAGATCGGTTTCCGTCCGTTCAGCGGTATTGATTATATCCGTGACCGGATTGCCGCGCAGCACGCCGGTCGATACGGTGACCCCCGCAGACTGTAATGAGCTTTGGTGGCGACGCAGGTATTGCTCCGCCTCCTGCTCGGCCAGGTCCAGTAGTGCGGCGGTCGCGCCGGGCAGCATCACGGCGGTGGCGGCCTCCTCCCCCGACAGGTTGCCGGCGGTGGGGACTACCATCAGCAGTAGTAATTCCGCTCTGCATGAAAGTGCGAGGCTTTGCGCCACCCGCAGGCTGTCTTCGTGGGCGGGATTGCCGTCAAGCGCCACCAGCAGCCGGCGACAGGTGAACGCCGGAACAATCCCGGCCGCATGGGGCGGTATCAGCAGGACCGGCCTGGTGCCGAGTTTTACGACCCGGTTGGCGATTCTCCCGAAGATGAAGCCGCGCAGACCGCCGCGGCCGTGGGTGCACATAAGAATCAGATCGGGTGCGAATTCGCCGACATGCAGGGCGATGCCGGCCGCAACATCGGTCACTCCGTCGGAGTGGACATGCCGCTCCACGCGCATGTCGGCAGGAAAAAAGCGGCGTGCAACCTCGTCCAGGTATTCTCCGGCCTCCCCGGCATCGTGCAGATGGCGCTCACCGTGGACCTCCTGCGGGGCGTCACGCTCGATGACATGGAGCAGGGTTACCAACGAGCCGCAGACACCGGCCAGGTAAGAGCCGGCAGGAAGAACCGCTTCCGCAAGGAGCGACCCGTCCAGTGGAATCAGGATATGTTTGAACATGTTGTTCACCCCATAAAAAATATCTGATAGAGCAGGTAGAGATTCAAGGCGACAATAAGCCCGGCCGCGACAGAGGCCAACAAAGTAGTTACCGGACGATTAACCAGGATGCTCCCCATCACCTTCTTCCGGCTGGTAAACATGACGAGCGGGATGATGGCGAACGGCAGGCCGAAGCTCAGTACCACCTGGCTGATCACCAGGGTGCGCGTCGGATCGAGCCCGATGGCGATCACGACCAGGGAAGGGATTATCGTGACCAGCCTGCGCAGCCAGATCGGGATTTTTGTTTTGAGGAACCCCTGCATGATCACCTGACCCGCCATGGTCCCCACCGCGGAGGAGGACAGTCCCGACGCCAGCAGCGAGACGGCAAACACCCAGCGCGCCGTACTCCCCAGGAGCGGTTCCAGGGTGCGGTGCGCTTCCTCCAGAGTGCCGACCCCGGTCAGGCCGTGCTGATAAAATGTTGAAGCCGCCATGATCAGCATCGCCATGTTGATCAGGCTGGCCAGCCCCATGGCAACCAGCACGTCCACCAGTTCGTACCGGAACAGGCGGCGCATCTGTAGCGGTTCCCTGACCACGATGCGCCCCTGGGTGAGCGCCGAATGCAGATAGATGGCATGCGGCATGACCGTGGCGCCGAGGATGCCCGTAGCGAGCAGGACGCTCTCCGAGCCTGAAAATTGAGGGACTACGGCATGGTACAGCACCTTGTTCCACTCCGGCCGGTCCAGCACGGTTTCCACCAGATAGCTGACCGCCACGATGCCGACCAGCACCGAAATGACCGCCTCGACCGGCCGGAAGCCATAACGCTCCAGTCCGAGGATCAGAAAGGTTACGAACGCCGTGACAAAGCCGGCGGTCAACAACGGCATGCCGAACAGCAGGTTGAAGCCGACCGCCGCCCCGAGAAACTCGGCCAGATCGGTAGCCATGGCGACTATCTCCATCAGCACCCACATCAGCAGCACCACGGGACGCGGAAAATGGCTGCGGCACTGCTCGGCCAGATTCAGTCCGGTCGCTATCCCGAGCTTCGCTGCAAGCACCTGGATCAGCATGGCCATCAGGTTGCTGGCTACGATAACCCAGAGCAGCGTGTAGCCGAACTTTGCGCCCCCCTGGATATTGGTGGCGAAGTTGCCCGGATCCATATAGGCGACGCTGGCGATGAATGCCGGTCCCATAAAAGGAAGGAGTCGGGCCACGGGTCCCTTCCGGCTTTTGCCCGCCAGAACCTCCATTGCGCTCTCATTGTGCCGTGCCCCGGTGTCACCCATCTCTCCACCTTTTTCATAAGTTTCCATATTATTATATCTTTCTTCAGCCGGTAGGCAAATTGGAGCGGAGAAAAGTCCTGAGCATGTCCGAGCCTAGATGAACAAGGCGGCTGTTCCGGATTTTGCATCATGTTTGACAGTCAACGGATTTGCTGTAACCTATTTGAGAAGAAGATGATTTGTTGAGGCCGCCTTGGCTGGGGCACCGCAGGTAAAAAGGAGATAACCATGACGCACTTCAATACCGCCCGAATAAATGAAATGCTGGGGCTGCAACTCGGCGTGATCAAGGACATAGCCCTCAAGTTGGACGGTGATGACCTGGAAAAGTTGGAAACGAACCTTACCGCAATGGAAGACGCCATCAAAGATATCAGGTCTATGGTGGAAGGGCTTCCGCATCGGCATCAGAGCTGATTATCCTCAAAGTCTGTGGGGTCGTGTTCGACTAAGACGGAAAATGACGAATTTCAGAGGAGGAAGACACAATGGCAAAAGAACCTTGGGTAGATCAGGATACATGCATCAGTTGCGGTCTCTGCATTGACAACGTTCCCGATGTGTTCCGTTTTGCCGAAAACGGCAAGGCGGAATGCTATGATCCGACCGGTGCATCCGAGGAAGTGATCCAGGCTGAAGCCATCGACGTCTGCCCGGTATCGTGCATCAACTGGCGGGAGTAGTCTGTAACGCCACCCATGGCCACGAATGTAGAATGCTGCGCAGGTTGGGGTGAACTTGCTTCGGACTGTTTATCCCTCGACCTGCCGGTTGCCGGATTGCATCGTCTCGCGGAACATTATCGTGGCATCCCGACCCAGGTCGGGGTTCCATCCTCCCACTTGTTGTGGGTCAGCCGCACAACCTTGCCGTCCGAAAGGCGCACGGCATGGATCTCCCCGTACGGTTGCGGGTTGAAGATGATAAGGAGCGGTTCTTCATCGTTCAGCCCGCCCCGTTGCGACGTGAATACCAGCCATTTGCCGTCGGGCGAGTAGAAGGGATGCATATCGAAACCGGGGCTGCCGGTGATGCGGCGCAACTGGCCCGGCTTGCCATCCGTACCGATATCCAGGGTGTAAATCTCGAAGTCCCCATCACGGTTGGAGCTGAAGGCGATCTGTTTTCCGTCGGGT
>DATNCC010000342.1:0-60234 GCA_035571735.1 Dongiaceae bacterium
GGTTTTTGCCGGTCGTCGTCGTTCGCTGCCGCTGCGTCGCGGAACAGAAAACAGGCGGTGCCGCACGCTTCCAGCACCTCGGGATGGGACGGGGTACGACCGAAGTGCTTCCTTTCCAGATCAACCCATGCCATTGGCGCACTGATCGGGTTGTAGCGTTCCTGCCACCGGCGCAGCTTCTCCAGCCAGTACAACACCGTCTCGTGCGTCCAGGGGATGACGTACCCTTTGGCATTTTCCGGCTTGTTGATGTCGGCGGTCTTGTTGGTGTTGATGAATAGGCTTGCGCCGGATTCGTTGGTGCTGCGGTGGAAGACGCCTCGCTGGTAGGGCCGCGTGGCGCTGCCGGTGGCAATCGGCGAGTCGTTCAGCTCGAAACTGTCCTCCTTCGGTCCATGCACGTAGCGCCAGGTGTCGGCTTCACCTGAGTCCAGCATCCGCACCTGTAAGGTGCGCAACGGTAGTTCCTGCTTGATGTAGAGCGCCACGGCGCGGACCGGCGACCAGAGTTCGGTGACTCGGGGCGGCAGATTCAGGGTTTCCTGTTTGTAGTCGGTGGTGTCCCGCTCGCGCCAGACGCAGTCCGGGTCGTTGCGGTCGACGATCTTTGGATCGACCACAAACCAGTCACCACCGTTATTCCCGTTCTCCATCGCCTGCTGCGCCCACACCCAGTCGCGAAAGTTTGGCCCTTCGGCGAGCAGTGTGCGCAGTTCCTTGATGTAGCGGATGGAGAGTGCCGCCCTGACAGTTTCGGTAGGGGCGGAGAGGCCGGACTGGGAGAGGCGCGCCACGGGGTTGGCCAGGTTGGGCGGAATGATCCGGTGACCGTGGTCGTCCTCGATGGAAAGCTTTTCGGAGAGCACCCAGTCGAGGAAGTCGGCGACGATGTTGTTGAACTTGACATCTCTACGACTTAACACGCCGACCGCACCTTTGGTCTTGCGCTCTACGATGACTTCGCTGAAGACCTGCTTGGGCGTGGTGCGCTTGAGAAATTCGATCGGATTGCGCGGCAGGTCGCAACCGATGAAGTAATCCACCAGCAATAAGTCGATGGCGTCGCGGCGTTGGGCCACGTTAGTTTTCTGGGCGCCCATCCACTCGGCGGCGAGCGTCTGCCAATGCACCATGCGCGGATCGCGCCTCGTCACATGCGCGAATGTGAGATCGGCCCCCTTGCCGGTTGTTTTGGTTTGCAGTCGAGGAAAGGGATGGCTCAGGTGCTCCGGCACCACCCGATGGCCCTCGGCGTCAGGTTCGGCTAGGTGGGTACGCAGCACCCAGTCGAGGAAGTCGCTGATGGTGTCGTGCCCCTTTATTCCATCACGTCCGGAGAGAGAAGCCAGGTCCATCGTCGCCGACAGGTCGGGCAGGCGTGTGCCGGCCTCGAACAGGGCGACGAAGCGCTTGTCCATGTGCTGAGCGTGCAGGTAACGGACGAAGAAAGCGGAGAGCGCTGCTTGCTTGTTGTTGTTGGTTTTCTGCGTCGGCCACCACTCGGCGGCGAGCGCCCGCCACTCCTCGAAGACCGGGTCGATCTCCAGTAGGAAACTGAACCCGGAATCGAAAAATTGGTTGGTGCCTTTGATTCTCCTACCCTTGGCCATCTCAACTCCTCCTCAACAGTTTCGGGTTCTGGCCGCTCATCAGCCCCAGGGGATCAACGTCCTTGAAGCCATAGCTCAGGAAGTCAGGCGGCGGCAGGACTGTGCCGGTTTTCTCGCGCTCGGCTGCCGCCTCCAGTGCGCGCACGAGCTTGGCGCGGTCCGGCTCGGTGTAGACCACTTGAGATTCCAGCGATTTGTGGTGCAGCGCCTTCTTGCGGAAGATCGGGTGGACCTCGGCATCGGACAGCGCCTGACCGTAGGCATGGCGGTGCCCGTGGGGCGAGGTGCCCATGGCCTTGGCCACCTGCAAGCCAATGCGCTCCACGGCACGGCGATGCTGGCGCTCAAACGAATCGAGGGCGTAGGGTTTGCCTTTTTGGGTTACAAAGGCAAAGGGATGGTCGCACTCCAGTTGCGCCCGCTGCGCCATGTAGAGCACCCATAGTTTCCAGAACAATTCACTTGCCCACTGCGGGAACCAGTTGACGTACATGAAGTGCCCTTTGGAATCGAGGGCGTTGCCCTTCCAGCCAGCGAACAACTGGTCGCTCAGGGCGTATTCGTTGCGTGGACGCAGGGCGTACTTGCCGTTCAGATAGGTTAGGCGGTTGCATCTAGTCGGCTTGCCCCTGGCATCCATCCAGTCGGGTGGAGCTGTGCCCAGACTCGGATGGTAGATGCGTACCAGGGCGCGATCCGCATGCATCGGATCTGGCACCACGTCATGTACATAGAGGTGAAAGGGCTCCGACATGCGCAGGCCGCCGTAATGCATCAGCTGCGTGATCAGGATGTCGCGCAGGTTCAGCCTTTCCTCAAGGCGAGGACTTTTCTTCTTGCCGGGAACGATGAAGCCCTTGAACAGCAGGTCGTGTATTCGCTCGTCGGGGAATCGCTTCACCGGCTCATGGTCAATCACCGGCTTTTGTTGGAGCAGGGCATTGCGGGCGCGGGTCATGGCGAGCGAAGCCGTTTCTCGATCCCACGTATGGGCCAGAAAGACGCGGTCGCGCTTTTGGTGCCAGGCGGCCCACGCCAGCATCTCTTCGCTCCGCGTCGCCTTACGCCACGGGTTGAGCGGTTTGGTGCCCAGCTTTTCAGCCATCCAGTCCGAAAAGCCCGAGACGCAGTTCGACAACACCCGCACGACGGCGGGATTTCGCCCGTTCCAGTAAAGTCCGCTGGGATCGTTGCCGTCGTTCCCCACCGTACCGGTAGTGAGACGCTGGTTGAAAGTCTCGAACAAATCCTTGGGATCGTCAAAACAGTCTTGGTTCGAGGCCATGTAGTCGATCAGGAGGCCCACCGCTTGTGCGGTCTTGGCCATCCACGCTTTGCTGCGCACAAGGACATTCTTCAGGAAGTAGTCGACCAGAGGTAGCAGCGGGCCATACTCGGTAACGATGATGGGGATTTCCGTTACCACGCCGGTGTTGTCGCGATGCACCTTGCCGCGAAGGGTGATGTGCTGCATCAGGCCATCCTCTCAAACTGCTCTTGAAGTAGTGCGCCCAAGGCGAGTGAGTTCAGAGTAACCGCAACGATGTGCAAATCAACTTTGGAGGTGTCGACGAGGTAATTCGGTATTCGATTTTGAGGGAATGGGGACTTATAATAGGATAACAAAAAACACCTCTCCATCTATAGAATGAGTTGTTGACCCAGGACCTAAATTACCAGATCAGTCATTCTATAAAGGTGGTGTTTCGGGTGAGAAAAAGACACTCCAACAACGGTTTACCATATCGTTTTAGCAAATATCTGCTTTAACGACTCAGGCGGTAGGCCCGTGTCAGGCCCCCCTTTTATTTAATTAGCCACATAATAGCAAAAATATATTGAGTGTCAAGAGGATCAACGGGGCAGAGAATATGTCGATTCTTTGACGCGGGGATTTTGCAGCAGCACCGATTTGGCGAATCCGCACTCGCTGGCGATCTCTTGGCGCGACAGTTGCCCCCGCACCACCATTTCACGGAAATCGTCATAGGTTTTGCTGGCCATCCATGAGAGGAAGGTAGCAAGATTCTGTTCGGCGCGTTGCTGGCCGTCCAAATTTTGTTTTAGTAAGTGGGTTACCATTAGTGCTAGTAATAGACCATAGCTAATTATTAACTAGTAAAAAAATGCCACCCCCAGAGTCCGAGAGTGGCATTTTTTGCCCTTAATAGTAACGGTTACCTACACCATATAACGTTTGGCCGTTTTTTTTTGTGTCGGGGATTGCCTGAATTTATACGCTGGATTACTGGATGCTTACCAGCTCGATCTCGAAAGTAACATCTTCACCGGCAAGGGGGTGGTTGGCGTCGAAGGTAACCTGGTCTTCAGTGGCTTCGAGTACGACTACGTCAAGCTCCTCGTCGTCTTCGTTGGAGAGGCTCAGTTCGTCGCCTACTGCCGGGATCAGATCTTCCGGGAGGTCGCTGCGCGGCACGGTGAAAACCTTTTCCTTGTCATATTCGCCGAACGCGTCGGCGGCGGCGATCTTGACGGTCTTTTTCTCTCCCGGAGCCATGCCGACTATTGCTGCGTCAATCTGGGGAAACAGTATTTCCTCGCCCAGGACGAAGGTCATGGGGCCGGCGTCATGCCCGCCGCAGCCGCATTCATCGTCTTCACACCCTTCATCGCAGCATTCCGCATCGGGGTCACACTCGGGAGCTTCGAAAGTTGAATCGAATATCGTGCCATCTTCAAGTGTGCCGGTAAAATTGATTGTTACGGTGTTGCCTTTTTCTGCTTGTGCCATTGGATTTGCCTCTCATTGCTTTGTATAGTGATATGGTGCGACTGGACAGGGTACGGGATAGTTCGCCGTTCGTCCAGAAAAATTTTTGCCGCAGGCAATAAACAGCCGGAGTAGTTGAATAAAAAGCGGTGTTGCGACGTGAGGGTGCAAAGAGATTATGTCTGAGAAGGCAGGGTGTTGAAGCGGAGGGTGTCATGAAACAGCAAGGGGCGGGCCGTCTCCGGCCCGCCCCTTTACATGGTTGGTACTTGCTCTAGTCTACCGACTTGCGCAGAAAAGTCGGAATGTCATATTGGTCCTCGTCTTCTTCAATAAATGAGACTGTCGGACGAATTCGGGTGATATTCTCGTTCTTTTCACGATCACGCTGAAAGGTCGGCCGGTCGAGAGACGTGGAACTGACGGCATGCTTGTCTGCCAGTGACAGGCTGTTTCTCCGGATGTCGCGCCCCTTCTCGACATCGAAGCGATCGCCGAATCCAGTGGCGATGACCGTTACCTTGATGTTGTCGCCCATCTCGTCATCACGGACAACGCCGATCTTGATGTTGGCATCTTCGTGAACTTTCTCGTGAACGATACGATTGACGGTGTTGTAGTCGTCCATGGTCATGGAGGCGGAACCGGTGATGTTGACCAGCACCCCCTTGGCTCCGGATATGTCGTTGTCCTCCAGAAGCGGGCTGGATATGGCGTTGTTAACAGCGTCGGCCGCGCGATTGTCGCCGCTGCCCAGGCCGATGCCCATCATGGCCATGCCGCGAACGCTCATGACGGTTTTGACATCTGCAAAGTCGAGGTTCATCAGTCCTGTAGACGTGATCAGTTCGGAGATCCCCTGTACCGCCTGGCGAAGCACGTCATCCGACGGTTTGAAGGCGTCGAAAAGGGACATGTTTTTGCTGGCCAGGCTGATGAGGCGATCATTGGGGATGATGATCAGCGAATCGACATGTTTCTTCAGTTCTGCGATGCCCTGTTCGGCGAGCACCGCCCGTGCCTTGCCCTCATACGTGAACGGCTTGGTGACTACCCCGACGGTCAGGACTCCCGTCTCGCGGGCGGCTTCGGCTATTACCGGCGCGGCGCCGGTTCCGGTTCCGCCGCCCATGCCGGCAGCGATGAAAACCAGATCGGCGCCCTTGATGGCTTCCGCCAGCTGCTCCTTGTTTTCAAGCGCCGCAGCCGTTCCAACTTCAGGCTTCGAGCCGGCGCCGAGACCCTTGGTCAGTTCCCGGCCGAGTTGCAGTTTAACTGGTGCTTTCGAGGTGCGCAGGGACTGGGCATCCGTGTTGGCAACGATAAAATCCACTTTATGAATGGAACTGGAGATCATGGTGTTGACGGCATTACCGCCCCCTCCTCCGACTCCAATTACTTTAATGACGGCACTCTGTTCAATGGTCTCATCAAATTCAAACATGCAGTTCCCCCCTTCTATATTTTATGGCCTAAATATCAATAATGAGTGACGGAAATGTAACCTCAATTCGGCCAAGAATCAAAGAAAAAAATAATATATTTTTTATCAAAATGAGGTGCCTTTATAAATCAGAGTGTTAGAGGAATCGTGCGTCCAGGCTCAGATCGGATGGGACTGCGCCGCAAAAAAACAGGCCGTTTCCCATGTGCTGGAAATCGGCCTGAAACTGCATTTAGTACTCATTTGAGCAAGGATCAGAAAAATTCACGGAACCACCCCTTCATCCGGCCGAAAACAGATCCAAACAGGTTCGCTTCCGGCTTCCCGGTCGGGAATTCGCGTGAACCGGAATTGCGGCTGCCATAGACGACAAGACCGACGCCCGTTGCATATACCGGGGACTTTACGACGTCGATCAACCCGCCGATTTTTTGCGGGAGTCCGCGCCGTACCGGCAGATTGAAGATCTGTTCGGCCAGTTCCGGTATTCCTTCCAGGATGCTGGAGCCGCCAGTGATGACGACACCCGATGCGATCGAATCTTCCAGGCCGGACTTGATGATCTCCCGGTTGACGAGTGAGAAGATCTCCTCCATGCGAGGGCCCAGAATTTCGCACAGTACGTTGCGTGACAGTTCACGGGGTTTGCGTCCGCCGACACTCGGCACCTCGATTTTGTCTTCCTTGCCGACCAGCGAAGCCAGGCAGCAGCCGTATTTCTGCTTGATCTTTTCAGCTTCGGCAAACGGGGTGCGCAGTCCGACGGCGATGTCGTTGGTAAGCTGATTGCCTCCGAGCGAGATAACCGATGTATATTTTATCGCGCCATCGGCAAAAATGGCGATGTCGGTCGTTCCCCCGCCGATATCCACCATGCAGACCCCAAGTTCCTTTTCGTCTTCGGAAAGAACCGCGTGGGATGACGCCAGCTGCTCCAGTACGATGTCCGCAACATCCAGGCCGCCACGGTTGCAGGATTTGACGATGTTCTGGGCACTGGCAACGGCACCGGTGACGATATGCACCTTGGCTTCCAGCCTGACGCCGCTCATGCCGAGCGGTTCGCGGATGCCATCCTGCTCGTCGATGATGAATTCCTGCGGCAGGATATGCAGAACTTCACGATCCATCGGAATGTTGATCGCTTTGGCGGCATCGATAACCCGGCGCACATCCTCCTGCGAAACCTCACGGTTTTTGATGGCGATAACGCCGTTGGAGTTCAGTCCCTTGATGTGCCCGCCGGCGATGCCGGCATAAACCGACTTGATCTCGCAGCCGGCCATCAATTCCGCTTCCTCGATGGCCTTGCGGATCGCACCCACGGTGCTTTCAATATTGATGACAACACCTTTGCGCAGGCCGCTGGAAGGGCTGGTTCCGATGCCGACGATATCGATACCTTCTTCCGTGACATTGCCGACGATGGCGCAAATCTTGGTCGTACCGATGTCGAGCCCAACAATCAGATTATCCCGTTTAGTTGCTGACATACTGCTCCCCCTGCTGAATATGAATAAATGTAAGTTATTAGCTCTTTTTTACGATGATTTTGTCGTTGTAATCGAGATCTATGTAGTGAATCGAAGGCATCTGCACCATCAGATCCTGGTAGATACGGGCGAACCGCTCCACCTTTGCGGAAAAGTCCCCTGACCCGACCTTGACCGGAAGCGCTCCGGCTGCGGTGAACAGGGTAAAAC
Organism: Dongiaceae bacterium; assembly: GCA_035571735.1. Taxonomy (GTDB): domain Bacteria; phylum Desulfobacterota; class Desulfuromonadia; order Geobacterales; family Pseudopelobacteraceae; genus JACRCG01. Next base: position 7,489 of record DATNCC010000342.1, read on the forward strand.
CGTACCCCTTATCGTAATGAATCTCCGATACATCCGCAAGGATAAATGCGCCCTTTTCACGTAATATCTTCAGGAGAAGGCAAGTGTCTTCAAGCGCCGCTTTGGTCCCTTTTGGATCGCTCCCCAGATCTTCCTCGCTGAAGCCGGTGACAACCGGAAAATCAAGCTTGTCGCCCTGATTAAGGACCTTGAAGATGTTCCCCTTCTTGTCAAGATAGTAGATAAACCCCATGTTGACGATCGCTACCGGCTCACGTTCTGTGATGACTATGGAAACCGCATCAGGAAAATATCGATTGATGCGCACCGTTTCAACCCAGGGGTTCTGCAGGATATGCTCTCCCATGCGTTTCAGGTTCATGCGGAGCAGATCCTTGCCCGGCTCTACGCCGGCCATTCCGAGAATCTCGTCACGGGTCAGATGCCTGGCGCTCGATACTTCAATCGATTTGAGGGAGAACAGGGAGACGTTCCTGATGGCCTGGTAACAACCGTAAATGATGCCGCCAACCAGCATGAATGCGGCCAGTCCGGAGAAAACCATCCTGGCCGGGCGCAGATATTTCTTCAAATCCAGCGGCTTGCGCTGGATCTTTACCTTGTTTGGCGCCACCTTTCTGCGCTGGTATGATGAATTTGCGAAGTCTCGCACCGGTTACCGTACCTTAATCGAGAGTGCTGCCGATTCAATGATACGCGCAACAAGATCTTCAAACGACAGTCCCGCTCCCTTTGCCGCGATTTCAGGCAGGAGCGAGAGGGCGGTCATGCCGGGCAGAGTGTTGACTTCCAATACATAGCACTCTCCGACAGGTGTCACCAGGAGATCGACGCGGCTATACCCCCTGCACCCCAGGGCGCGGTGGGCCGCAAGGCCGACCTGCAGGGCTTTTTCATACAGTGCCGGTTCCAGCCTCGCCGGGAAAATATGTTCTGCCATGCCGTCGGTGTATTTTGCCTCGAAGTCATAGAATTCATTCCTGGGAACGATCTCGATGGCGCCGACCGGACAGTCGTCCAGTATGCCGACCTGTACTTCCTGCCCCTTGATATACTGCTCGACCAGTATCTCGTCGTCATGGCAAAAGGCGAGGTCAAGCGCCGGGGCGAGCTGACTTTCATCCTTTACTATCGACACGCCTACCGAGGAGCCCTCCTGAACCGGCTTGACAACAAGCGGCAGGGCGAACGGCAACTCGGCAAGCCTCACGGTTTCGCCGCGTCGGTAACAGCGGAACGGTGCTGTCAGGATGCCGCTGGCGGCAAAAGCCTGCTTGCTGTAGAGCTTGTGCATGGCCAGGGCGCTGGAGAGTACGCCCGAGCCGGTGTAGGGGATCTGCAGCAGTTCCAGCAGTCCCTGCACACAACCATCTTCGCCGTAGCGGCCATGGAGGGCGATGAAGGCAACTTCGACCATTTCACGCTTCAGAACCTCGGCCAGATCGCGCCCGACATCGATTGCCACCGCGTTGTATCCCTGCGCGGCAAGCGCCAGGTGAACGGCGGCACCGCTTTTAAGGGAAATCTCCCTCTCTGCGGATAATCCGCCGAACAGAACGCCGATTTTCTTTGATTTCATCATGCCGGAAACCTTTATTGATGCGCCCGAACAAAATAGTCGTTAAATTTCGCCCACTATACGCACTTCTTCCTCAAGTGTCACGCCGGATATTGCAGATACGGCATTTTTTACAAGCGCCGCCAGTTCCTGGAAATCCTGTGCGGTAGCGCCTCCGGTGTTGATCAGGAAATTGCTGTGCACCTCGGAGACCTGTGCGCCTCCAACCCGTGCGCCGCGCATTCCGGCTGCGTCGATCAGCCTCCAGGCAGCCTGGCCGGGCGGGTTTTTGAAGTACGACCCCGCGCTCGGGTAGCCGACGTTATGTTTCGCACGACGCAACTCAAGATCCTTGCGGATCTCCTCCTCGGTATGGTGCGGCTCGCGCTCATCCAACCTGAACGTGGCTGCCAGTACGATGTCGCCATCCTCCAGTCGCAGGTGGCGGTAACCGTAATCCAGCTCTTCGATCCGGAAATCATTGATCGTGCCACCGCGCAGCAGGGTCAGGTGACCGGTTCGCGCCAGGATTCCCTCTCCGTATGCACCGGCGTTCATCTTTATTGCCCCGCCGATCGTACCGGGAATGCCGGAGATAAAGCCGATCCCTCCAAGTCCCATTTTCTGGGCAAAACGGACCACTGCAAGGTTTTCGGCCCCGGCTTCCGCCTTGATCAGCGCTTCTCCAATGGCGGTGATCCGGTCAAACCTCTCCAGCGAGATGACCGCTCCGCGAATTCCCTTGTCGCGCACCAGCAGGTTATAACCCCTGCCGATCGGCAGCCAGGGAATGTTGCGCTCGCCCAACCACGACAGCAGGTTATTGAGATCTTCCGCATCTTCCGGAATCGCGAACAGATCGGCCGGACCGCCAACCTTGAGCGAAGTATGGAGGCACATCGGTTCGCTGCGCCGCAGTTCGCCTCGGAAAGATGGACAAATTTCATCGCAGGGGCAATTCATGAAATGCCCCTACTCATCGCCCTGTAACAATTTCACCAGTGCTTCCCCCTGCTGCCAGATATTACCGGCGCCAAGGGTAATGACGATATCACCTGCGCGGACAATCCCGGCCAGTTGCTCTGGGATCAACTCGCGATTGGCGACCCAGGTCACATCCTTCTGCCCGTGGCGGAGGATCTCGGCTGCAAGCCGCTCGGCGGTGGCGCCTTCGATCGGCTGTTCACCGGCGGCATACACGTCGGTCAGGATCAGTACGTCGGCATCGTAGAAGGCGGTCACGAATTCGTTGAACAGTTCATGGGTGCGGCTGTAGCGGTGCGGCTGGAAGGCGGCCACAATGCGGCGCTCGGGCCATCCCTGTCGTGCTGCCGCCAGCGTCGCCTTGATTTCGGCGGGATGATGGCCGTAGTCGTCTACCACCATGATCCCCTGCGGCTCACCCTTTACGGTGAAGCGCCGGCCGACGCCGCTGAAAGTGGCAAACCCTTCCTGAATGGCGTTGAACGGCACATCCAGCTCAAGAGCCACGGCGATACAGGCCATGGCGTTCAGCACATTGTGTGGTCCCGGCATCGGAAAGGATATTTCACCCAGCCGGTACCCCTTGAAATGGGCGACAAACGAGGTAAGAAAGCCGTCATGCCTGATATGGGTGGCGCGGATATCGGCCTGGGCCGAGAGCCCGTAGGTCATGTACCGTTTTTTGACCCGAGGCAAAATCTCGCGAATATTTTTGTCATCCAGACAGAGAACAGCCATCCCGTAAAATGGCACCTTGTTGATGAATTCTACGAAGGTGTCCTTGATCTCTTCAATGCCGGAGTAATGATCGAGGTGGTCGGCGTCGATATTCGTAACCACGGCGATTGTCGGTGACAGAAGGAGGAAGGAGCCGTCCGATTCGTCCGCTTCGGCGAGCAGGAACTTGCCCTGGCCGATCTGGGCATTGGTGCCGATGGCATTCAGCTTGCCGCCGATGACGATAGTCGGATCGATGCCGGCATGCCCGAGGATTGCGGCGGCCATCGAGGTCGTGGTGGTTTTTCCGTGGGTACCGGCGATGGCGATGCCGTATTTCATACGCATCAGTTCGGCCAGCATTTCCGCGCGCGGGATGACCGGCACGTGCAGCTTCTTGGCCTCGATCACTTCGGGGTTGTCGTCATGCACGGCGGAAGATATCACCACGACATCGACATCCTTCAGGTTTTCAGCTTTGTGGCCGATGCCGATCTCGGCGCCAAGTCCCGCCAGCCGTTCGGTGATGTCCGAGCCGCGCAGGTCCGAGCCCGAGACCTTGTATCCCAGGTTCAGGAGGACTTCCGCGATCCCGCTCATGCCGATGCCGCCGATACCGACGAAGTGAATCTTGTCTATTTTTCCGTACATGAGAGCACCTTCTTTGGTTATTTGATTTTCATCATCTCATCGACAATAATCCTGGCAGCATTCAGGCGCGCCAGGCTGAAGGCCAATTCTCCGGTGCGGCGTACAAGATCCGGGTCCTCTGCCAGCGTCCGGATGGTCCCGGCCAGTGCTTCTCCGGTCAGTTCCCGCTCCAGCATCATGAAACAGGCATCCTTCTTGAGAAGGGCTTCGGCGTTGCGGCGCTGGTGATCATCGACCGCGTGGGGAAAGGGGATGAACAGGCAGGCCTTGCCGCAGGCGGTGACTTCGGCGATGGTGGTCGCGCCCGCCCGACAGACGATCAGATCAGCCCTGGCGTACTCCGCCGCCATGTCGCTGATAAAAGGGGTAACCGTTGCCTCGATGCCTGCCGCGCGATAGGCGGCGGAGACTTCGGCGCATTCCCTTTCGCCGGTCTGATGCGTAATTGCCACGCTGCCGCAGCAATTCTTCAGCAACGGGAGCGCCTGGACCATGGCGGTGTTGATTGCGTGGGCACCCTGGCTGCCGCCGAATACGAACAGGCGGAATCCCCCCGCTCGCTCTGCTTCGGGTTGGGGAGGATTTGCCTTTCCCACCATATCCAGGATCTGCCGCCGCAGCGGGTTGCCGGTCAGCATGGTTGTAGCCGCCGGAAAATACCGGGCCGATTCTTCCAGCGTTATGAAAACCCTGCTGGCGAATCTTGCAAGCAGGCGGTTCGTCCGGCCCGGGATGGCATTCTGTTCGTGAATAAACCGCGGGATCTGCATGCCGCGGGCCGCCAGAACCATTGGCAGCGAGGCGTAGCCGCCGACGCCAAGAACCATATCCGGGCGGTAGCTCTTCAGTATTTTTCTCGACTGGGCATAGCCATACATCATCATGGCCGCGCCCTTGATCTGGCTCAAGGTCCCTTTTCCGCGAATTCCCGCCGCTGAAATCAGCTCCAGAGGGTAGCCCGCCGCAGGTACGGCCCGGGCCTCGATGCCGCGCTCGGTTCCGACAAAGAGCACCTCGTTGGCAGGATCGCGCGCCAGGAACTCTTCGGCAACGGCTATGCCCGGGAAGAGGTGACCGCCGGTGCCGCCACCGGCAATGATAAGTTTCATAGGGAGCCGCCTTCACGCGCTAACGTTGTTGGCATCATGTCAATTGTCCTTGGTGGTTATGGGACTGATCTTCAGTCCCGATGATATGTTGAGCAGGATGCCGACGGCAAACAGGCTGATCAGCAATGAACTGCCGCCGTAGCTGATAAAGGGGAGCGCCAGTCCCTTGGTTGGAAGAAGTCCGGTCACGACCCCCATGTTGACCGTAGCCTCAATCCCGAACAGCACGGCAATTCCCAGGGCCAGGAACCGCCCGAACGTGTCCGGAGCGGCGACGGCGATGCGCATGGCCCGCTGCACCAGCAGAAAGAACATGCCGATGACCACGATCACACCAAGGAAGCCGAGCTCTTCTCCGACCACCGAAAGGATGAAATCTGTGTGCGCTTCCGGCAGATAGAAGAGTTTCTGTTTGCCCTCGCCCAGCCCCTGCCCGAAGAGCCCTCCGGTTCCCAGAGCAAGCCATGACTGGATGATCTGAAAGCCGCTGTTCTGCGGATCCTGCCACGGGTCGAGGAACGCCAGAATGCGGCGCTTGCGGTAGGCTACGTTCATGACCAGAAAATAGAGGAAGGGCATCGACATCAGAAATATCGAGATAATGTAGACCAGCCGCGTACCGGCGGCAAAGAGCATGATGATGGCGACCGCCGCCAGGGTCAGGGCCGAACCCATGTCCGGCTGCTTGAGCAGGAGCCCCAGCATCACGAGCAGGATCAGCATGTATGAAACAAAGCCGGGACCCAGCTGCTTGATCTTGTCCTGCTTCCTGTCCAGCGAATAGGCCATGTACATGATCAGGGCGATCTTGGCGATCTCCGAGGGCTGAAGATTGAAGCCGGGCAGCCTGATCCAGCGCGAAGCCCCGCCGGCGCTGCCGCCTATTCCAGGGATCAGCACCAGCACCAGCAGCCCGATGCATCCGAGCAGGATCGGAGCGGCCAGCTTGCGCCAGAACTGGTAGTTGATCCGCATGGTTCCGAGCATCAGCGCAAAGCCGAGCAGTGCGAACAGTCCCTGGCGCTTGAGGAAGAAGAACCCGTCGTGAAAGCGTTTGGCGGCCATGACGGAAGAAGCCGAATAGACCATCACCACCCCGAAACAGGTCAGGGCTATGGCCATCAGCATTATCACCAGATCATATTCTTCCAGTTTCTTGAACATATTACAGTGCCTTTACCGCGGCAATAAACCGTAGCGCACGCTCCTCGTAATCACGGAACATGTCGAAACTCGAACAGGCCGGCGACATCAGCACGGTGCCCCCCGCAGCCGTTATCTCCGCGGAAATGCGCACCGCATCTTCCAGCGTTGCCGCCCGGCGGGTGTCGGTCAGCGGTCCCAGCTCCCGCTCCATCCGTTCGGCCGCTTCGCCGATCAGTACCAGGTGCCGCACCCGCTCTTTTATCAGCGGCGCCAGCGGTGCGTACGACCCCCCCTTGTCCTTGCCGCCGGCTATGAGCGTGATATCGGTAAAACTTTCCAGCGCCTTCTCGACGCTCCCGACGTTGGTCGCCTTGCTGTCCTCGTAGTAGCCGACGCCGTTTACCTCCCGCACAAACTCCATCCGGTGGTGCAGCGCCTCGAAGCAGAGTACCGTCTCATAGGTTTCGGCCGGACGGCAGCCGAGCAGCAGGGCGCATGCCGTTGCGGCCATGATGTTTTCCAGGTTGTGCACCCCCTGCAGCCGGATGGCGGCGGTCGGGAAACATTCCTCATGGCCGTTGTGGCGGTAGGTGATGACGCCGTCCTTGAAGAAGATCCCTTCTTCCAGTTCGGTCTTCCGGCTGAAAGGGAACAGGGCCGCCTTGAGCCCCTGGGCATGCCGCCAGACCAGCGGATCATCCCGGTTGACCACGGCAAAATCGTCCTCGGTCTGATTTTCAAAAATACGCAGCTTGGCGTCTATGTAGGCCTGATAATCCGGGTAGCGATCGAGATGGTCCTCGCTCAGGTTCAACAGCGCCGCCACGGTCGGTCGAAACGTGGTAATCCACTCCAGCTGGAATGAACTGATCTCGGCCACCACCTGATCCACTACCTGGCGGGACTCCGCCAGCTCTATCAGCGGGTTGCCGATGTTGCCGCCGACAAAGGTATGATAGCCGTTGTGCTTGAAGATTGCACCCAGAAGTGTGGTCGTGGTGGTTTTGCCGTTGGTGCCGGTGATCGCGGCAAAAGGCGCCTCGATGAAGCGGAAGGCCAGTTCGATCTCGCTGATGATCTCCCGTCCGGCCCGCTTTGCCGCGACCAGTTGCGGCAGATCCATCGGCACGCCGGGAGACACCACGATCAGGTCGCTTTTCAGGAACGTCGCTTCGTCATGCCGCTCCAGTTCCCTCGCAATATCGAATTCAGCCAGTTCCGCCAGCGGCCCCGCCAGGGCAGTTTCGCTCCGCATGTCGGTAACGGTGACCCGCGCCCCCTTCGAGGCCAGGAAGCGGGCGCAGGCGACGCCGGTTTTGGCAAGACCGACGACCAGGATGTTTTTGTTTTTCAATTTCATGTCATTTTGTCTCTCAAGCATTAGTCAGAAACGCGATTTTTTCGCAAGGTCAAGGCGTCCAAGGAGCGACGCGGAGGCGTACCAGATACAAGGAGTCCCGCAGGACAACGCCGAGATTGCGGAAAAGGCGCGTTTCATCTCATTTTCAGGGTCGAAATCGCCACCAGCGCCAGTATGATGCTGATGATCCAGAAGCGGACGATGATCTTCGGCTCCGCGACACCCTTCAGTTCGAAATGATGGTGAATTGGCGCCATCCTGAAGATCCGTTTGCCGCGATACTTGTAGGAGCCGACCTGGAAGATGACCGACAGCGCCTCGACGACAAAGATGCCTCCGACGATCACCAGCAGGATCTCCTGCTTGGTCAGCACGGCGATGGTTCCCAGCGTCCCCCCCAGCGAGAGCGAGCCGACGTCCCCCATGAAAATCTCCGCCGGATACGAGTTGTACCAGAGGAAGCCGAGTCCCGCTCCGACCATGGCGCCGCACAGTACGGCCAGCTCGCCTGCCCCCACCACGCGCGGGATCTGCAGGTAGGCCGCAAGGGTGGCATGCCCTGCGATGTAGGAGAAGAGCATGTAGGTGGCGGCATTGATCGCCACCGGGCCGATGGCGAGGCCGTCGAGCCCGTCGGTCAGGTTGACGGCGTTGCTGGCCCCTACTATTACCAGCGTGGCAAACGGGATGAACCAGATCCAGAGGTCCGGATGAAAATTTTTGAAGAGCGGGAAAAAGAGCTGTTCGCTGAACTCCGGTTTTATGAACAGGTAAACCGCCACCGACCCGGCCAGTACGACCTGCCAGAACATCTTCTGGCGCGCGGACAACCCCTTGGTGCTTTTCAGGGCCACCTTCCTGTAGTCATCCACAAAGCCTATCAGGCCGTATCCGACGGTAATGAACAGCGTGATCCAGATGTACTGATTGGTGAGATCGGCCCAGAGCAGCGTCGGAATGACGATAGCCGCCAGGATTATCACCCCGCCCATTGTGGGGGTGCCCTGTTTCTGCAGGTGCGATTCCGGGCCGTCGGTGCGGATGACCTGGCGTGCCTGCAGGGATTCCAGCTTGCGGATGATCCAGGGGCCAAGTACAAAGCAGACCACCAGAGCGGTGATCATGGAGTAGATGGTCCGGAAGGTCAGGTACTTGAATATGTTGAACAGTTTGATGTTGGTCGCCAGCGGGTAAAAAATGTGATAGAGCATGGGCTATTCCCCTTTTGTGTGCTGCAACAGGCCTTTCAGTTCGGCTGCCACTCTTTCCATGGCCATCCCGCGTGACCCCTTGATCAGGATCACATCACCTTCAGTGAGGGATTGGTGTAGTTGCCCGGCAATTTCCGCGTGGCTTTTGCAGCAGATGACGGACTCCGCCGGCATATCGGCCAGCATTGCTCCCTCCGCGGCATATGTCGTCATCCGCTCGCCCATCAGGTAGAGCCGGTCGACATTCCGTCCGGCCACGGCTCCGACGCCACGATGCGCATCGCTCTCATGCTCTCCAAGCTCCAGCATGTCACCAAGCACGGCAATGCGATGCCCCGTGGCGGCAACCTGCGACAGGGTTTCCAGGGCGGCCTTTGTCGAGGCGGGGTTGGCGTTGTAACTATCGTCTATGAGAGTTATTCCGCCCAGTTGCTCGATCCTGAAGCGCCCCTTGTACGGGGTAAAGGCCTCCAGTCCGGTGACGATGACCGGTAATTCGACCTTTTCCAGAAGTGCGGCGGCTGCGGCAAGGGCGTTATAGATATTATGGCGACCGCAGGCTTTCAGTTGAACGGCGGCTTCGCCTTTGGGGGTCACGAGCAGGAAATGCTGTCCCAGCAGTCCCAGCGTCTCGATATCCCGGGCGCGCACTTCGCCCCGATCTATGCCGAAACTGATCCGGCGCGCTGATGCATTTTGAGAGAGCGAGGCAACACGAGGGTCGTCGGCGTTGACAACCGCCAGGCCGCCATCTCCGATGCGATGCAGCAATTCGCCCTTGGCAGCGGCCACCGCCTCGACTGTTCCCATGCTTTGCAGGTGAGCCGGCAGGGCGTTCAGTACTATTCCGACACGTGGGGCGGCAATTGTCGCCAGGCGGTCGATCTCGCCCGGTTCGCTCATCCCCATTTCCAGTACGGCCCACCGGTGCTCCGGGCGGAGCTGGAACAGCATCTGCGGAAGACCGATCAGGTTGTTGAGGTTGCCGGATGTTTTGAGCCCGGGCCCGGTCAGCTCAAGGATCGTCGCCAGCATCTCCTTGACCGTAGTCTTCCCGTTGCTGCCGGTTACGCCGATCACCGGCACATCGAAGCGTCTTCGATAGGCCGCAGCCAGATCACCCAGCGCGCGCAGGCTGTTTTTGACGGCTATGCAGGTAACGGCATCCGGGATCGAGTGCCCTTTCAGCCACTGTTCCTCCGCCAGGATCGTGGTGACACCCTTTTCGGCCACCTCCTGGATGAACGTATGGCCATCAAAGCGCTCGCCGCGCAACGGCACGAACAGCTCTCCGGGGTCGACGCTCCGTGAGTCCGTGGATACCGCAGATACCTCTCCGGCATCATGGCCTGTGATCCGGCCTCCGGTGGCGAGGGCTATGTCGTCGATGGTAAACATCATGCCTCTTTCTCCGCAAAAGCAGCCAGCGCCTCTTCACGGTCATCAAAATGATGTTTAACGGTTCCGATAATCTGATAATCTTCATGTCCCTTGCCGGCCAGAAGTACTATATCGCCCGGCCGGGCCAGGCTGATCGCCAGCCGGATCGCCTCCCGGCGATTTTCCAGAAGCACGAAGCCTTTTCCTTCAAAGCCGCCCGTCAGCTCATCCGGACGGTATTCCCTGAGAGACAGCGGCGTGATGCCGGACTTGATCTGCTCCAGGATTACGGTCGGCTCCTCGGTGCGGGGGTTGTCCGAGGTGACGATCGCCAGATCGCTCATGGTCGCGGCGATCCTCCCCATGATCGGGCGCTTGCCGTTGTCGCGGTCTCCGCCGCAGCCGAACAGGGTAATGATCCTTCCGGTGGCGATTTCCTTCAACGTGGCAAGGACATTCTCCAGTGCGTCTCCGGTATGGGCGTAATCGACCAGGCAGGTGACCCCCTGGCGGTTTTCTACCCGCTCCATCCGTCCCGGGACTGTGGTGTGGTTTTCAATGCCGAACTTGATTGCCGGAAGCGGCAGATCGAGCGCGACTCCGGCAGCGGCAGCGGCCAGGATGTTGGAGAGATTGAAGCGCCCCAGAAGCCGTGACGCAAATTCAAACTCACCTTTCGGAGTAACCATTGTAGCACGGATTCCGGAGACCGATGACATCACGGCGGTCGGACGCACATCGCACTGTCCCTGAATGCCGAAGGAAACCACCGGACAGGCGCAGCGCCGGGCGATTTCAGCCCCATAGGGATCATCCATGTTTACTGCCGCGCGGCGGCGCGGCTTTTCCTGCGACGGCCTGAGCAGCTCGGTGAATAACCGGGATTTGGCTTCCAGATAGCTTTCCATCGTGACGTGGTAATCGAGATGGTCCCTGGTCAGGTTGCTGAAAATGCCGATGTCGAAGTGACAGCCGTCAACCCGCTTCTGTTCGAGCGCGTGAGAGGATACCTCCATCACAAAGGCCTGCGCCCCGGCATCGGCGAGCTGCCGGAATGCGAGTTGCAGCTCGGTTGATTCCGGGGTGGTGTGAGATGCCTGGATTGCCGTCCGGCCGAAGCGGTAACTGATCGTGCCGAGTACCGCCGCCGGCAGCCCGGCCGCGGCCAGAATCGCTTCGATCAGATAGGTGGTCGTCGTCTTGCCGTTGGTGCCGGTAATGCCGATCAGTGGTCTTGTCGCGGTCGGGTCGCCGTTGAACAGAGCTGAAATTCTTCCCATCGCTGCGCGCCCGTCGGCCACCCTGACCCAGGGTGGCCCGGCCGGAGCAAAAGCCGCATCTTCGAGAATAACCGCCGCTGCACCCGCCGCTACGGCCTGTTCGATATAGCGATGCCCATCGGCCTGTGCACCGCGCAATGCAAAAAAAAGAGCGCCCGGCCGGACCGCACGCGAGTCACAGGTCAGGGAACCGATGGAGACGGCCGTGTCTCCATGAATCTCTGAATCGGGCAGTTTTTCAAGCAGTTCACGCAGCGTCATGTGCCCTCCTTAATCCTGGGCAAACAGGATAAGTGCGTTAACGAAGTTGTTTTCTGCAACATCCGCAGAAAAAAACTTCTAACTTACTAAAAACGGTAAAACCTGCCGGATACCCGGCAGGCGGTTTCAGTATCATGCTGAAGGGGTAAACTTAATCCAGACTTCGTCGACTTCCCGGATCTTATGCCCGGGCGGCGGGCTTTGCTCGGCAGCCCGACCGCTTCCCATCAGCCGGATGTTGATGCCCCGCTTTTCCATCACCTGGAGGACCCGGCGCATACTCATCCCTCTGAAATCAGGCATGACTGCACCCTCGGCAGGCAGCTCCTCGGCATTTCCGTCAGTCAGCGATTCGTCTGTCGAAGCAGGGGGCGCTTTTGTTTCAGCCGGTTTGGCCGCGGCTGTTGTCGGCAGGTTCGGCTGGATTTTAAGATACGCCAGCGAATTCTGCGCGATCCCCCGAAATGCCGGGGCGGCAACGACACCGCCGTATTTGACCCCCTGAGGCTCATCGATAATTACCGCGATCGTCAATTTCGGTTTGTCGGCCGGGACAAAGCCGACAAACGAGCCGATGCGCTTGGTCGGCGAGTATGTGTGGGTGACCGGATCGACCTTCTGGGCGGTTCCCGTCTTGCCCGCTACCCGGAAGCCGTCCATGGCGGCTTTTGTGCCTGTGCCGCCATCCACGGTTACGGTTTCCATCATTCTTGTGATTTTCAGTGCGGTTTCGGGTGATATGACCCGCCGGACGATCTGCGGTTCAAATTTCTGCACTACCGCCCCGTTGTCGTCGAGAATCTGCTCCACCAGGTACGGTCTCATCAGATTGCCGCCATTGGCAATACTTGAGAGCGCCGTTACCAGTTGCATGGCCGACAGGGAAACCCCCTGGCCAAAGGAAATCGTGGCAAGATCGACCCCGTACCAGTGCCGTTTCAGGTTTCCGGGAGCTTCACCCGGCAGATCGATGCCGGTGCGGCCGCCAAAACCGAAATTGCGCAGATAGGAGGAGAGTCTCTCTTCACCCATTTTGAAACCGATCTTTGCCGAACCGATATTGCTGGAATATTTTATGATTTCCGAAACTGTCAGCCGTGAGTGGGGATGATCGTCATGTATGGTCCGGTCGGCTATCCGGTAGGTGCCATTCTCACAGTTATACATGTCAGTTGGTTTGACTATCCCTGCATCAAGGGCGGCAGCGATGGTAAAAACCTTGAAGGTCGACCCCGGTTCAAAGCTGTCCGCTACCACATGATTGCGCAATTGTGCCAGTGTGTAGTGCGAATAGGCGTTCGGGTTGAACGTGGGATAGTTCGCCATGGCCAGAACCTTACCCGTATCCGATTCCATTACCAGCGCCATTCCCGCCTTGGCGTTGCTATCCTTGACAGCCTTGGCCAACTCTTTCTCGGCTATGAACTGAATCGTTTTGTCCAGGGTCAGGATAATGCTTTTGCCGGGAGACGAGTCCTTGATGACCGTATTCTTTATGGCGATATTTCTGCCGAGAGCATCCCGTTCCGTTATCATATAGCCGGTATTGCCCAGAATGGTGCTGTCGTATTTGAGCTCGATCCCCTCCAGGCCGTTCGGGTCGCGTCCCGTGAAGCCGACCACATGGGCGGCGATCTCCATATTGGGGTAAAAACGCTTCGATTCCGGAGCAAATCCGATTCCAGGCAGTTTCATGTTCCTGACTCTTGTCGCAACTTCGGGCGCCAGCCACCGCTCAACCCAGATGAAGGACTTGTTGACAGAAAGCCTGGTGACCAGTTCATGTTTCGGGATACCCAGAATCGGAGCCAGCACACCGGCGGTGCCGTCGACATCCTTGATGCGGCGCGGTTCGGCATAACAGGAATCCATATGGATCGATTCGGCCAGCGTGGTACCGTTGCGATCGAGAATGCTGCCGCGGGCCGGGGTGAGGTCAACTCTGTGCTGATGCTGTTTGTCGGCTTTTTTAACCAGGTTTTCGTGCTGGAGGATTTGGAGATAGAAGGCGCGTCCGACCACATTCAGGAACAGCAGGCCGAACACGGTTCCGATCATGATGATCCGGATGCGCGCCCATTTTTCCCGTTCGTCTTTCATTTGACGTGAATGACCTGCTGATCGGTCGGCAGCGCCATCCCCAACTCATTCTTGGCGATGGCTTCAATGCGGGCCGGTGCCTTCAGAGAGGCGGCTTCAAGTTTCAGGCGCTTCTGTTCCTGCCCCGCTATATCCAGTTGACTGCTGATCTCGGATATCTGAAGGTTCAGGTCAACCAGCTTGAAACGCGACCAGACATGAAAGACTGAGACGATCGTAAACACGATCATGCAGATCATCAGGTATTTGAATATGTCGATTCGATGCGGTGTTATTTCCAGCCCGCCAAGGGCGCGCGGTGCGGCGACTTTGGTATAATCGGTTCTTGCTTGTGCCATGATGATGCCCTCCTTGTAACCCCCCTCAATCCCCCCTTGTCAGGGGGGAAGCGTTAATACTCCTCCCCTGATAAGGACCCAAATGCGGGCCTAAAGGGAGGCCGGGAGGGGTTGGTTCTTGGGTTACAACTTTTCTACAGCCCGCAGCTTGGCGCTGCGTGCCCGTGGGTTCTCGTCCGTTTCCGTCTGCGTTGCCGTCACCGGGCGATTCGTCAGCACCTTCACCCGCGGCTGTTTGCCACAGACGCAGACCGGCAACTGGCGTGGGCAGGTACACCCTTCGGCATACTCCCTGAAGATATGTTTGACGATCCGGTCTTCCAGCGAATGGAACGAGATGATTACGCCTCGTCCGCCCGGTTTCAGCAGGTCAAGAGCCGCTCGCATTCCCCTCTCCAGGCTGTCCAGTTCGCTGTTTACGGCGATGCGGAGCGCCTGGAAGGTGCGGGTGGCCGGATGAATCCGCTCATCCCACTTCGCCTTGGGGACCGCCCCCTTGATGATGTCCACCAGCCGGAAGGTGGTCGTGATCGGCGACTCTGCCCGCTCCCTGACGATGAAAGCCGCAATCCGTTTTGCCCAGCGCTCCTCGCCATATTCGCCGATGATCCGTTCCAGTTCCCGCTCCGGCAGCGTATTGACCAGGTCTGCGGCTGTTTCGCCGCTGCCGGTGTCCATCCGCATATCCAGCGGCGCGTCCTGCTGAAAACTGAAACCGCGCTCCCTCGTATCCAGCTGGTGCGACGAAACCCCCAGATCGAGGAGGAAGCCATCCAGCGCCGTAATGCCGAGGCTGCCGAGGAGTTCGGCGACGTCGGCAAAGTCGCCATGCAGCAGCCGGACCCGCTCACCGTGTGCAGCCAGTCGCGCCCCTGCTGCGGCCAGCGCCGACCGGTCCCGATCGATGCCGATCAGTTGTGCTTCAGGCGCCTTTTCAAGGATCAATGCGGCATGACCGCCGCCACCCAGTGTGCCGTCCAGATACGTTTTGCCGTCCGCAGGTAAAAGAAAGCGGATGACCTCTTCCGGCATGACCGAGAGATGCTGAAACTCCGCCACTAGAGACCGAGCTCCGCGGCCGCTTCAGTCCCGCTCGGGAAGTTTTTCACATCCTGGGCGCGAACCTTGTCCCATTCGCTCATGCTCCAGATTTCTATCTTGTCCATCGTACCGACGAACTGGATCTCCCGGTCGAGGGCCGCGATCTTGCGGAACGTCGGTGGAATCAGAAACCGCCCCAGTTTGTCGGCGATGCACTCCTGGGCCGGCGAAATAATCGTGCGCAGGATGCTCTTGCGCTGGTCGGAGGTGAAACCCTTGCTGACGCGGAAATTTTCCTCAAAGACGAACCACTCCTTGTACGGAAAGATCAGCAGCCCGGAGCTGTGCAGTCCGCCACCGAGATCGACCGGAACCGAATTGGTCAGGAAAAACCGTTCGTCGCCATGAGTATCAGCGAGGATTTCCCTGAATCTGGCCGGCAGACTGGTCCGTCCCTTGGCGTCTATTGTCGTCTCGAAAATTCCCCTGAACATGGTCGTCTCTTTGGCATTATTTTCCACAATGTGCCACTTTTTTCCACCGTAAGGGAACTTATACCGGCGGTCAAGGGCCGTGTCAATATAAAATATGAATTTTGTAAGGAAAATTGTTCATGCGGGAGGGAGGTTTTCTGGTATATCAAGGAAGAAACTCAATAAGCAGGAGAACAAGATGAGTATGAGGGTATCACCGCTGATTGCCGGCGTCCATTTCCCCCCCATTTCCGAGGTAAAGCGCTGGCTGGCGGAGCGTCAGCAGGACGGCGCGGAACTGATCGATCTCTGCCAGGCGGTGCCGGATTACGCCCCCGCTCCGGAGTTGACGGAGCATCTGACCCGGCTTCTGAGCGATCCGCTCATGTCGAAGTACTCTCCCGATGAGGGATTACTTGAGGTGCGCGAGGCCGTCTGCGGCTATTACGGCAGGAAATATGGCGCGCAGCTGTCGCCGGAAAATTTCTGTCTGACGATCGGCGCCAGTCAGGCTTTCTGGCTGGCGATCGTCACCCTCTGCCGCGCCGGTGACGAGATCGTGGTACAGGCGCCCTATTATTTCGACCACCCCATGGCCCTCGATATCCTCGGCATCAAGGGGGTGTACGCCCCCTTTGTCGAGGCGGAGGGGGGACTTCCCAACCCCGCCACCATCGAGAGCCTGATCACCTCCGCTACCCGGGCGATTCTGGTGGTGTCCCCCAGTAACCCGACCGGCGCCATTTCTCCGCCGGAGACGCTTCGGGAACTGTTCGATGTTGCCCGGCGCCATGACATCGCCCTGATTCTGGACGAAACCTACAATGAATTTATTCCGGGCGGACTGCGTCCGCACGACCTGTTCCGCGACCCGGCCTGGGGCGGCCATTTCGTGCAGATCGCCTCGTTCGGCAAGACCTATGCCCTGACCGGCTACCGCGCCGGACTGCTCGCCGCTTCCGGGGAGTTCATCCACCATGCTCTGAAGGCGCAGGACACCATGGCGGTCTGCCAGCCGCGCATAACGCAGCAGGCGGTCAAGTTCGGTGTCGAGCGCCTTGACGGATGGGTCGCGGCAAACCGTGATATGATGAGCCGCCGCCACGACCTGTTCCGCTCCGAGTTCATGCAGCCGGGTAACCGGTTCCGGCTGACGGCCAGCGGCGCCTTTTTCGCCTGGGTGCGCCACCCGTTCGGCGGTTGCAGCGGGCGGGAGGTGGCGAAACGGCTGGTGGACGAAGCCGCCATTCTCTGCCTGCCGGGCGAAGTCTTCGGCCCCGGCCTGGAAGGGTACCTGAGGCTGGCGTTCGGAAATATCCGGGAGGACGCCATCCCTGAAGCGGTCCGGCGTTTTCGTGCGTTTGTCTGATCCGTATACAGACGGAACGTCCGTTCGAATTTGATTTAATCCCAAAACCGTGTACCGTTTCAACTATGATACTCACATTAAAATATTACCCGCACCATGAGATGGTGCGGAAGGTAAGGAAACCGGCATGGTTCGAAAAAAGACGCGCATATCAATACACTCTCCCGGCTTGACGGAACTCCCGCCGCTGCCGCAGGACGCTTCCGACCTGATACACGACTACCGGAGATATTTCACTTATACTCTCGGCCAGAATAAATACTGTCATTCAGTCAATTATTATTACAAGGCGCTGGCGCTGACGGTTCGCGACCGTCTGATGGAACGCTGGAAGAAGACCCGCTACACCTACATCGAATCGCACTGCAAACGGGGATATTACCTGTCGCTCGAGTTCCTGATGGGGAGGACCCTGGGCAATGCCATGCTGAATCTCGGCATTACCGATGCCGCGACCGAGGCGATGCATGAGCTTGGCATCAATCTGGAGGATCTGGCCGAAGCCGAAATCGATGCCGGACTCGGCAACGGGGGGCTCGGGCGTCTGGCGGCCTGCTTTCTGGACAGCTGCGCCACCCTGCAGTTGCCGGTCATGGGGTATGGGATCCGCTATGAATATGGCATGTTCCGCCAGCAGATCGTGGATGGCCGACAGATAGAGGAGCCTGACCACTGGCTGCGGGATGGCAATCCCTGGGAACAGGAAAGGCCGGAATTCATCCAGCGCGTCCGCTTCGGCGGCCGCAGTGAACATTATCGCAGCGAGACCGGAGAACAGCGCGTCCGCTGGGTGGAAAGCCGCGATGTGCTGGCGGTCCCCTACGACATTCCGATCCCCGGCTATCGCAACGGCACCGTCAATACCCTGAGACTCTGGAAGGCGGCGGCAACCGATGTCTTCGACCTTGGTGAATTCAATGCCGGCGAGTATGCCGAATCGGTTGCCACCAAGAACGAGGCCGAAAACATCACGATGGTCCTGTATCCCAACGATGCCAGTGAAAACGGCAAGGTGCTCCGTTTGCGCCAGCAGTATTTCCTCGCATCGGCCAGCCTTCAGGATGTCGTCGAACGCTGGGTGATAGTGCGTAACGGCGACTTCAGCGACTTTGCCGCCAACAACTGCTTTCAGCTGAACGACACCCATCCGAGCTGCGCCGTGCCCGAACTGATGCGCATACTGATGGACGATATCGGGATCGGTTGGGATCAGGCCTGGGGAATCACCTGCCGGACGATGGCATACACCAATCACACCCTGCTTCCCGAAGCGCTGGAGAAATGGTCCCTGCCGCTCTTCGGCCAGCTTCTTCCCCGGATCCTGGAGATTATCCTGGAGATCAATGCCCGGTTCATGGCGGAAGTATCCGGCCGCTGGCCCGGGGATATCGAACGGATGCGGCGCATGTCGATCATAGAGGAGGGTGAAGTCCCCCAGGTTCGGATGGCATATCTGGCCATCGTGGGGAGCTTTTCGGTCAACGGGGTTGCCGCCCTGCACTCACAGCTGCTGGTTCAGGGGCTGTTCCGTGATTTTTATGAGCTCTGGCCGCACAAATTCAACAACAAGACCAACGGGGTGACCCCGCGCCGCTGGATTGCGCACTCCAATCCGGGTTTAAGCTCTCTGGTGAGTGAAAAGATCGGTGACGGCTGGACGTCCGACCTGCAGCAGATCAGCAGGATTGCCGCGCTTGCGGACGATCCTGAATTCCGGCAGCGCTGGCATGAAGTCAAGCTGGCCAACAAGGTGCGGCTGTCCGCCCTCGTTCGGGCAAAATGCGGCGTCGCGTTCAACCCTGAAGGGCTGTTCGATGTCCAGGTCAAGCGGATCCATGAGTACAAGCGCCAGCTCCTCAACATCCTGCATGTCATTCATCTCTACGACCGGATCAAACGCGGAGATACCGCCGGCTGGACCGATCGTTGCGTGCTGATCGGGGGGAAGGCGGCGCCCGGATATGCCATGGCAAAACTGATCATCAAGCTGATCAATAACGTGGCCCAGGTAGTGAACGCCGATCCGGCCGTCGGTGACAGGCTCAAGGTGGCGTTTCTGCCCAATTACAGCGTGACCGCCATGGAAGCCATCTGTCCCGGAACCGACCTCTCGGAACAGCTGTCCACGGCGGGCAAGGAGGCTTCGGGGACGGGCAACATGAAGTTCATGATGAACGGCGCCATAACCATCGGTACCCTGGACGGGGCGAACATCGAAATCCGCGAAGAGGTCGGCGAAGAGAACTTCTTCATGTTCGGTCTGACGAGCGAAGAGGTGGATGAATTGCGCTGGCAGTACGATCCGCACGCGATCATAAGTCACGACGACGACCTGCAGAGGGTCATGGCTCTTCTCAGGAGCGGGCACTTCAACCTGTTTGAGGCCGGTCTCTTCGACCCGGTCATCAGCGCGATCTGCTCTCCTCACGACCCCTGGATGGTTGCCGCGGATTTCCGCAGTTTCGTCAATGCCCAGCAGCGCGTGGCGGCTGCATATCGGGATCGCGGACGCTGGACCCGCATGAGCATCCTCAACACCGCCTGCAGTGGCAAGTTCTCCACCGACCGGACGATCAGCGATTATAACGAGGAAATCTGGCATCTGAAGGCGATGAAGATCGGGGATGCCGATGCATGAATATTTGAGGGAAATTATATGATGCGGCGGGCACCGGGAAGAGCAGTTAAATATCGAGCAGTTCCTGCAAAACCTTGCTTATTTCCTGCAGCCGGTAGGGCTTGCCGAGCACGGCACTGAATCCGTAATTACTGTAATCGGCCATCACCGGGTCGTTTGAGTAACCGCTGGAAACGACCGCTTTTACGCCGGGATCCAGCTTGAGAAGCGAGGCTATCGCTTCCCTCCCCCCCATGCCGCCGGGGATCGTCAAGTCCATGATGACGGCATTAAAGGGAGTTCCCTCTTCTTTCCTCTGCCGATAGAGCTCGATGGCCGCGCCGCCGTTTTCCGCACACTCAACCGTATAGCCGAGCTCTTCCAGCATTGCCTGTGCAGTCTCCCTGACCGGTTCCTCATCATCCATCACCAGTACCCGGCCGCTGCCGTGGACTACCTCCGTCTTCGACCCCGGCTCGGCTGCATTCACCTGCTCCGAAGCGGGCAGACAGACATGGAACGTGCTTCCTTTGCCCGGAGTTGACTCAACCGTGATGTTGCCGCCATGCTTCTTGATGATCGAGTAACAGGTGGCCAGGCCCAGGCCGTTCCCCAGCTGTTTGGTGGTAAAGTAAGGTTCGAAGATCCTCTGCACGTGATGTTCGGGTATGCCGGCCCCGTCATCGGTTACGGAGATCTTCACAAATTTCCCCTCTTCCTCCTTGGAGCCGGCATTTTCGGCTCGCAGTGCCACCATCCCTCCCTCGGGCATGGCCTGGACCGCATTGATCACGAGGTTATGGATCACCTGGCTGAGTTGCCCTTCGTCGGCCTCCACAAACCAGAGGTCGTCCGCCAGGACAACCCGGCACTTGACATTGGAACCGTGGATGGCGAAGCCGGTCGCTTCCTTCAGCAAACCACCCACCTCGATAACTTTCTTGATCGGCTCACCACCGCGGGCAAATGTGAGAAGTTGCCGGGTCAGGTTGGTGGCCCTTGCCAGGGCATTTTCAGTTGCGGCAAGCCGTCCGGCGGCCTTGTGCCCTTCCCCCACCTGACTGCGCGCGAGGGATACGTTGCCGATGATTGCGGTCAGGATGTTATTGAAGTCATGGGCTATGCCGCCGGCCAGTACGCCCAGGGATTCGAGCCGCTGATTCTTCTCCATGAAATCGTTCTGCTCCTGGACCCGTCTTTTCAGGGTGACTGTTTCAATGCCTTTGTTGATGGCCGCAAAGAGCTTGTCGTAATTGATCGGTTTCAGCACGTAGTTGTTGATGCCGGTCTCGATGGCGTCCAGCAGGTAACGTGTATCGCTGTGGGCGGTCACGGCAATGATGATCGCCTCGGGGTTCAGCGATTTGATCTCGTTGCTCATCAGGATTCCGTCCATTATCGGCATATTGATATCGGTGATGACGATATCCGGCCGGTATTCCCGGTACAGAGCCAATCCCGCCTCGCCATTTTCAGCGGTATGCAGCCGCAGGGAGCTGATTTTCAGGGCGAGCGCCCTGCTCACCATCTCCCGGGTTTTCGGTTCGTCCTCCACGTAGAGGATCGAAATATCGGCGGTATCTTTGCGTATCTGCGTCACATCAGACCTCCGATCCTGAATTCCGCGCCGTTTTCCGAGTTGCGGGCGCTCAAGCTGCCGCCCATGTTCTTCTCGATAATGGCATGAAATACCAGCAAGCCGGCTACCAGCCAGACCGGCAAGACACAGGTAACCACCAGGTACGTCAACTGTGAGCGGATTGTTGTGTGGGATCTGGAAAACATCTGAAGGTGTCTTTCTTTGATTGGCAAAACACGGAATGTCTATTATATAATCGAGTTAATAAAGATCTGTAAACAGCTTTGTGCGAATGGCTGCCGTTTTGTATATGATGTTCTGAAAATGGTTGGAGACGAGGGAATGACTTGATGGAGGTTATCACTACCCATACAACTGCCGACTTTGATTGTCTGGGCGCCATGACGGCGGCACTGAGGCTCTATCCCGGCGCGCTGCTGTCATTTCCCGGGTCGCAGGAAAAGGGGGTGCGCGACTTCGCCCAGCGGCATCCGGAATACCTGCCGCACTTCACCCGTGCCAAGGATATCAACCTCGAAGCAATTACCCGACTGATCATCGTCGATTGCCAGCAGGTCGCCCGCATTGGCCGCTTCGCGGAAATTCTGGATCGTCCCGGCCTGGAGGTCCACATCTATGACCATCATCCGGTGACGGACGACAGCATCCTGCCGACCGGAGGAGAGGTTGGCGTCTGCGGCTCCGCATCGACTCTCCTGGCTGCCAGGCTGATGGAACGGAACGTTTTGCTGAGCGTCGAAGAGGCCACCCTGATCCTGCTCGGTATCCATGAGGACACCGGGCGCCTCCTGTTTGCCTCGGCGACGCCGGACGATTACCGGATCGCGGCCTGGCTGGTGGGGCAGGGGGCCCGGCTTGCCGTAGTGAGCGAGGCGCTGACGCCGGAGTTGAGCAAGGCGCAGATGGAGCTGCTGAAACAGCTGCTGACGACTCTCAAGACCAGCACGGTCAACGGCGTGGTTATCTCGGTCGCGTACGCTTCCTGCGATCATTACATCGGTGATATCGCCTCGCTGGCTCACCTGATGCGCGACATGGAAAACATGGATGCCCTGTTCATAGCGGTAGCCATGGAAGATCATGTCTATCTGGTGGCCCGCAGCCACATTCCCGAGATCGATGCCGGCGAAATCATGAAAGGGTTCCAGGGGGGCGGCCATGCCACCGCCGCCTCGGCGGTCGTGCATAATCAGCCGCTGAAGAAGGTGCTGGAGAGGCTTGACGGGCTGCTGCAGCTCTCGGTCAGGGCGCAGGTTACCGCGGGGAGCATCATGTCGGCGCCGGTCAAGACCATGCCCGGCTCGGTCAGTATCGCCGAAGCGCGCGAACTCCTGACGCGCTACAACTGCAATGCCATGCCGGTGATGTCCGGTGAAACGATGGTCGGCGTCATCTCGCGCAAGACCGTCGAGAAGGCGCTGCACCACGGGCTGGGCGACTCATCCGTGACCGACTTCATGCATACCGAATACCTTGCCGCAACCCCGGATACCCCCCTGACGGAGATCCAGTCCTACATGGTGACCGGCAATCAGCGCTTCGTGCCGGTTTTTGCGGGAATGCGGCTGGCCGGGGCGGTGACGCGGACCGACCTGATGCGCCACAGCTACGGCGGCCGGAGCAAACGGAACGGCGCACTCTACGATCTTGCCTCGCTCGACGTTCCGACCCGGACCCGTTCAGTTGCCGGGCTGCTGGGGAAAAGGCTGACGCCGGAAATCCGTGAAATCCTGCACAAGCTGGGTGCGGTCGGCGACGGTCTGGGGCTGGCGGTCTATGCGGTCGGCGGCTTCGTGCGCGACCTGCTGCTCGGGATCGACAACCTGGACATGGATGTAACCGTGGAGGGAGACGGGGTGTTCTTCGCGGAATTTTTTGCCGGGCGCCATGGCGGCAGGGTGCGCAGCCACAGGAAATTCGGCACGGCGGTGCTGGTCCTGCCGGATGGCCGCAAGATCGACGTGGCCAGCACCCGCCTGGAATATTACGATTCTCCCGGCGCCCTGCCGACCGTCGAGCGCGCTTCGCTCAGGCACGACCTCTACCGGCGCGATTTTACGATCAACACGCTGGCGCTCTGCATCAATAACGACCGTTTCGGCCATCTGACCGATCATTTCGGCGGTCAGCAGGACATTCAGGAGCGGGTCGTCAGGGTGCTGCACAACCTGTCGTTCGTCGAGGATCCAACCCGCGTGTTCCGGGCCATCCGTTTCGAGCAGCGCCTGGGTTTTCATATCGCTCCGCATACCGAGAACCTGATCCGGAGCGCGGTACGGATGCATCTCCTCGACAAGCTGGGAGGGGAGCGGCTGATGAGCGAACTGGTGCAGATCATGCGTGAGAAGGAGCCGTCGGCCGCCATCGGGCGGATGGCCTCCCTGGGGCTTCTCCCGTTCATTCATCCCGCGCTCAAGCTGGTGCCGGCCACGGAACGGGTTCTGCAGGAGACGGGACAGGTGATGGCCTGGTTTCGGCTCCTCTATCTGGAGGATCGTTGTGAAACGTGGCAGGTATATTTCATGGCGTTGTGCGATGGGCTTAAACCCGATGAGTTCCGTGATGCCTGCGGCCGCCTGGCGCTTCCGGGACGCCTTGCCTCCAGGCTCTGTACCCAGCGCCGCCTGGTGGTCACCATTCTGAATGCGGCCAAGCGGCGCCTGAAACAGGCGCCGGAAGTGCGCAACAGCCAGCTGTTCGCCTGGTTCAGTGACCTTACCCTGGAGATGCTGCTGTATCTTGCCGCCCGGGCCAGCAGCGAGCAGGTCAGGCGCTTCGTGTCGCTCTACCTGACCCGGCTGCGCGCCGTTGCCCCGGAGCTGGACGGCGATGATCTGCTGGGACTCGGCCTGGAGCCCGGCCCGCTGTTCCGGCGTATCAAGGAGCGCCTGCTTCAGGCGCGTCTCGATGGTGAGGTGAGCAGCAGGGAGGAAGAAGAAGCGCTGGTACGGGCCATGGCGCAAACTGGATAAAAAGTAGCAATGTCAAATAGTTACAAAAAACCGGCTTGACGGAATGCTCCGTTGCATGCTAGTAATGCGCGGTAAAAAATTCAATAATGATATGGGGATGATACGCTATGAAACAGCTTAAAAAACTTGTCGCACTACTGATGCTGGTTTCGCTGCTGTCAACGGCTTCCTCGGCGTTTGCCGCGGATGATACTCTCAGGGAAGTTTTCACAGATGCCTTTTACGGCGCAGGCATAGGCGCGCTTGTTGGCGGCGCTTTCGTAGTTTTCACGCATAAACCGGCTGACCATCTCATTAATATAGCATACGGCGCTGCATCGGGCGTTCTGGTCGGTACGGCATATGGGTTCGCCAAATCTGCGCGCGCCTTTGCCGAAGTTGAAAACGGCCGCGTCAAGATGGCCTTTCCGACTGTCATCCCCGAACTGGTAGTGTCGCCTGTGTCGGGCACGACTACGGTCGCCTGGAAAGCGGACCTGATCAGGGGTACGTTCTACTGAGCTCCCGTTTCACCGGCTTCAGCCCGAAACCCGCCGTTGAACGATGGCGGGTTTTTTAACGTTCACCAGCCAGTCACCATATTTCCGGAGGACACAATGTCAGAATTCAAGAACGTCACAGTCGTCAAGAAGGCCAACATCTATTTCGGCGGTCAGGTAGTCAGCCATACGGTGCTGTTTGCCGACGGCAGCAAAAAAACGCTCGGCGTCATGCAGGCCGGAGAATATGAATTCTCCACCGGAGCCGCCGAGATCATGGAGATCCTCTCGGGAGAGCTGGAGTGGCAGCTGAAGGGGGAGAGCGTGTGGAAGAAGGTGGTCGGCGGCCAGGCGTTTGACGTACCGGCCAATTCCGTCTTTCTGATGAAAGTCCCTGTCGTCACGGATTACTGCTGCTCCTTCGTCAACTGACGACCGGGGCCGCAGTGGACAGGAGTGCCGATCATCACGTCATCGGCCGGTTTGCCCCTTCTCCGACCGGGGCGCTGCATACCGGCTCGCTGGTAGCGGCGGTCGGGAGCTATCTGATGGCGAAACGGGCCGGCGGCCGCTGGCTGCTGCGGCTCGATGATCTGGATGCGCACCGTCAGGTGCCCGGAATGGCCGACGACATCATGCGTACTCTTGCAGCGTTCGGCCTGTTCTGGGACGGTGAGGTTGCCCGCCAGAGCGGTCATCTGGAAGAGTATCGGGAGAGATTTGCTGTGCTGCAGCGGATGGAGATGGTCTATCCCTGCGGCTGCTCACGCGCGGAAATCGCCCGCAGCGCTTCGGCTCCGCATCATGATGACGATTGCATTCCGTATCCCGGTACGTGTCGGGACGGGATGAAGGCAGGTTCGGTGGTGCGCTCCTGGCGGGTCAGGGTGCCGGAGGAGGAGGTCTGCTTCGATGACCTGCGGAAGGGGCACATCTGCCAGGCGCTCTCCGAAGTTTCCGGAGATTTTGTCGTGAGGCGGGGCGACGGGGAATTTGCCTATCAACTGGCGGTTGTCGTGGATGATAACCTGACCGGCGTGAATCAGGTGGTGCGGGGGGACGATCTGCTCTCCTCGACCCCCCGCCAGATATATCTGCAGCGGCTGTTAGGTTTCCCGCAGCCGGACTACTGCCACCTGCCGCTGGTTACCGGGCCGGGCGGCGCCAAGCTGAGCAAGCGCGACAACCTTATTTCCAGTCACCTCGGCAACGTGGCCGGTAGGGAGCAGGCGCTGCTTCTCGACGCGCTCCGTTTCCTCGGCCAGAATCCTCCGCCGGAACTTGCCGGGTCTCCATGCGGCGCGATCCTCGAATGGGGCGTCGCCAACTTCGAGCCGCGCCTGCTCCTCGCTTAGCAGGCTGCTGAAAAACTACTGCGGTCCCACGGGGCCTAAAGGTCCAATCTGCGGTGTTGCCGCTTGCTCGGAAACTCGACGTAGCGCTGCTACGCCTCGCTCCCTCCCTCGCTTGTGCCGTGCATATTGGCCTCCTCATAACGTTTTTCAACACCCTGCTAATTCAGCCGGTTCACCACGTTGATCGGCTCTCCCTTGATAAAAGCCGCCACATTGGCCGTGACGATCGCCATCAACCGCTTGCGGGCCGCCAGGGAGGCCCAGGCGATGTGGGGGGTGATGACGCAGTTGGGGGCCGTGAGCAACGGGTTGTCCGGCAGCATCGGTTCCACCGTCACCACGTCCAGGCCGGCCCCGGCGATAATCCCTTCCCGAAGAGCCGAGGCAAGGTCGGCCTCGTTCACCAGCCCCCCCCGCGCCACATTGATCAGGAAGGCGCCCGGTTTCATCAGCCCCAGGGTGCGCCGGTTGACAAATCCGGTATTTTCGGCGGTCTGGGGGCAGTTGAGGGTGACCACGTCGGCCTGGCGGAACAACTCGTCCAGCGACAGGAAGCTGACAGGGGTCGGACCCGGATCGGCGGGTATGCGCGGGGCATGGGCGATGATGCGCATGCCGAAGGCGGCGCCCACCCTGGCCACGGCCCGTCCGATGGTGCCATAGCCCACGATCCCCAGCGTCAGGCCGTCCAGCTCGACGATCGGGCGCTTCCAGAAGGAGTGGTCCGGATTCCGGCACCATTCCCCCTCCTTGACCGCCCGGTCGTGCAGACCGGCTCCGGTGGCCAGCTCCAGCAGCAGTGAGAAGGCGGTCTGCACCACCGATTCGGTGGAATAGGCAGGCACGTTGGATACCGGAATGCCCCGCGCCCCGGCGGCGGCAATATCCACGTTGTTGTAGCCGGTAGCCAGCAGGGAGATGTATTTAAGCTTCGGCAGGGCGGCGATGGAGGCGGCATCCAGCTTGACCTTGCTGGTCAGAAGGATGTCGGCGTCGGCCGCCCGCTCCAGCTTCAGCTCGGGCGGGGTGCGGTCGTAAACCGTCAACTCTCCCTGCGCCGCGATCGGGTCCCAGGGGTTGTCGCCGGGGTTGATGGTATAGCCGTCGAGGATCACGATTTTCATAAGGCAGCTCCTGATTTGGTATTTGGTCTTACCACATCGTGATTAACATTTTTGGCCGATATCTGCTAGACTAAATCTGATTGTTGTCCAAGCCGGACGGAAATATTCGGACAAGTGAGGAGGTTGAACCATGTTCGCACGGTTTTCTTTGATTTTTTCGGTTCTTGTATCCTGTTGCGTCATCGGCGGCGTCGCCGGCGCCGACGGCCGCAAGGAAACAGGCCAGCAGACGCTGAACTTCGCATCCCACCGTGGACAATTCTTCAGTTGGGCCGCCCCCGCGGGGTGGAAATCATCCGAGACGATGAGCGGACTCACCCTGACGTCTCCCAATGAGAGTGAGGCCGTCATGTACGCCATACTCCTCAGATCCCAGGGCCAGGCCAACCCAATGCAATTCATGCAGTATATGCTCTCACGATTGCCCGGTTACGCCAACATCAAGGTGGTCTCCTCGAAACAGTTGCCCGACCAGAGGTCCGGCATACCGGGAACGACATGGAAGGTAGTCGAGGCGGAGATGAGCTATTCCGTGAATGGCAGGCCGTTCCGTGCGGTCTGGACGTGCGGAATCAACAACTATTACGGCATGTACGACGCCTCCATGAACGGCTACCAGGCAAGCGCCGATTCATGGTCCCGTTCCAGGGTGTACCTCCCTGCCATGTCAAACCGCATTGCCATCATCAACCCGCGCCAGATCGCGGGAAACGACACGCTGATACCGGTCAGGAACCGTCCCCTTGACAACAGCGGCATTCTCGAATCCGGTCGTTTGCGCGACGAATCGAGGGACCGCACAAGCAAAAAAAACCGTGAGGGGATCATGGGGCAGGAAAGGGTGAAGGACCCGACAACGGGGGAGATTTTTACCATGCCCCTGAACAACTACGACCCTGCGGCAGGGGGATACAGGAACCCGAAGCGGCCGGACGAACTGCTGGTTCCCACGAGTCCGGGGGAGTAAAGAAGAAGGATTGTTCCGGACAGATCCGATTTTCGGGACAAGCTCAAAATTCAAGTTAAAGGTGGGTGGAATATCTTTTGTCAACATCCATGATGTGGTGTAATAACCAATTACCCAAAAACCATAGTAATTCAGTTGAATTTATCATCTTTCCGTTAATCGTATCTCGCTTGAATTCAAGCACTTTCATGGTGAAGTATTCGTGTTCTTTTTCTTGTAACGATAAATCAGCATGTTTGCGTACACCCAATAAATTTTCTTCCGCCCTGAAATGGTAGCTTGTATAAGCAATCAGCTCATTAATTACAGCTTCCAGATCATCCTGCCGGCTGTTGCCAATAACTGAGGCATGGATTTTATTAAGGAGATCAAACAGGTGCTTGTGATGTTCGTCAAACTGTTTTACACCCACCGATAAACTTTTGTCCCACTCTATGGAGAACATGGAAACCTCCTCTCCTTCAAGTATGGCAATATCTGCCTGATTGCCGCGAAGGATTAACGACTTGTTGCTCCTTTGATCGCTGCAGTTTACAGTCCGGGACCAGTGAGGTATTGTCGTGCATCGATGGCAAACTGGTTCGATGTTGCCTTAAACGCATCTTCTTCGTTGTATGTCAGCAGATTGACCCACGCGAACGGCAGCAATTCTGGCCAAAGGCCAACCTTTCTGGTGATCGTGTAATTGTACGTCTCCATTTTCTTTTCATCAAGGACAATAAAGCGGGACAAGATTTAATTAATGCATAAAATAAATCTGTCCCGCTTTTTTGTGCAAGCTGATATACTTAGCTGCTTTGAATAAATATAAGCTTATCAATCAGGATACGTGAGCTTCATGGAATTTAAACACCTATATCGTACTAAGATCGAGAAAAGCTTCGACGAAGATCAGTCAAAGATCCTTGAAACGTTCAAAGGACTCTTTAAACTGGGCAAGACGGAAATAATGCTTCTGAATTATTACCAGGGCGTGCCCCTCAGTTTACCTGCCAGGATTGTATCCGTATACCGTACCTTCATGCGTCTTGATGTTCACCCCCAACAAGCTGTGGCATTTGAGAAAGATCGCCACACTTTTATCCGCTGCGGCGCATTTCAGCATGATATCTGCGCTGATATCCATCATATCGATGTATTTGAACGTAATGCAACCCTTGGAAATTTCTTCTTTGCCGAGATTTTAGCCGATCGACGCAATGCCATCAGGCTCGTTTTGGACTCACCGACAGAAGCGTCTTTCGATGTTGAGGGGGTAAAGGTGAGCGGCAGTTTGATGGACATTTCTATAGAAGCTGCAGCTATTAAAGTGCTCCAGCTCCCTGGATTCGACAAAGGATTCATAACCAGGCTTCAGCTCAAGTTGCCCAATAACATCCAGAACTCCTGCGTGACGACACACGTTGTTGCACGACTTGTGGCAACAAAAGAGCTTGATGACGGATTCTTATGCATATTTTCCATTAAACAGGGCAATGGCCCTGATCAACCCCTCTCCAAATTTATCTTTCGCCGCCAGGTCGAGCTCATTCGTGCTTTGAAGGACCACTCGATCTAATCTTCGCAAACATCCCCCTTCCGGAAGCATAAAGCGGAACAGATTTGTTTACGGCATTGTTCATTATCGGCGTTTATCCAACTTCCCGGCGGTTTCAGGCAGCGGAACTCCTTCGAGTTTACACCTTGATTATACGGTAGTTGCATGGTATTTGTATCAATCGAGCAGACTTGGATGCATGTGTGGATTCCCACATATATAATAGCGCCGGAGGGGGACGAAATGGAAAAGCAGAAAGTTCATTACCGCGATTTGGGGCTGTCCAACACGAAAGAAATGTTCAGCAAGGCGATGGCCGGTAAATATGCCATTCCGGCATACAATTTCAACAACCTCGAACAGCTCCAGGCGATCGTGACCGCCTGTGTCGAAACCAATTCACCCGTTATCATCCAGGTTTCCAAGGGAGCCCGCAGCTACGCCAACGAAACCATGCTCCGCTGCATGGCGATGGGGGCGGTGCAGATGGCGCGGGAAGCCGGCTCCAACATTCCGATCTGCCTGCATCTCGATCATGGCGATACCTTCGAACTGTGCAAGTCCTGCGTCGATAGCGGTTTTTCATCGGTCATGATCGACGGGTCGCACCTCCCGTTCGAAGAGAATGTGGCGCTCGCGAAAAAAGTTGCCGAGTACGCCCATCAGTTCGATGTGACGGTTGAAGCCGAGCTGGGCGTTCTGGCCGGTATCGAGGACGAGGTTTCCGCGGAACACTCCACATACACGAAGCCGGAAGAGGTTGAAGAATTCGTGAAGAAGACCGGCGTCGATTCACTGGCGATCTCCATCGGGACCAGCCACGGCGCCTACAAATTCAAGGCCGGGCAGCCGGTGCCGCCGCTCCGCTTCGATATTCTGGAAGAGTGCGAAAAGCGTATTCCCGGTTTTCCGATCGTTCTTCATGGCGCCTCGTCGGTGGTTCAGGAGTACGTCGAATTGATCAACAAGTATGGCGGCAAGCTCGAAGGGGCGGTCGGCATTCCCGAAGATCAGTTGCGCCGGGCGGCGGCGAGCGCCGTCTGCAAGATCAATATCGATTCCGACGGCAGGCTGGCGGTAACCGCCAAGATTCGCGAGTACTTTGCCAAGGACCCCAAGGAATTCGATCCGCGCAAATATCTCGGCGAGGCGCGCAAGGAACTGGTCAAGCTGGTAAAACACAAGAACGAGACGGTTCTCGGTTCGGCCGGTAAAGCCTGATTGGTTGTGAACGGCAGCGTGCTGCCGCAGGAGGTTCAAATGACTACCCGCAAATTTTCACGTGTACGATTCAAAGTCGAGGCGACCGTCAGGGTTGGCGCTCGGCAGTTTCAGGGTGCCGTGGAAAATCTCAGCATGACCGGCATGTTCCTTGTGACCAGCGAACAGCTTGAAGAGGGAGAACAGGCCGATATCTCAATGGTCCTGGCTGGAACTCTTCCCGAGGTTGCGATTAATTTCAATGGGGTCGTTACCCGCGTATGCGAGGATGGCATCGGGTTTACCTTCGAGAAGATGGATCTTGATTCGTACATGCATCTGAAAAATATTATTGCCTATAATATTGATGATGCAGAGAAAGTCATGGAAGAGATCGGCCATTCCATCGATGAAAAATTTTCCGCTGAGAAATAGAGTCAATCCGGCAACTCCGGATGAAAAACCAAACGATCCAGCATGTTCGTGCTCAGGCTTGAGGAAGGCACTATGAAAAGGCATTCAACTCTGTTTTCTATCTACGGATTTCTGCTTGGCGTTTCCGCCCCTGTCGGCTGGATCGCGATCAGGCTGCTTTTTTATTATGATGCCGGGCGGGACTTCTTTGAGCAGATCATAAGTGATATCGTGATGACCGGCGAACATTTTGCCATGTACAGCTACATGGGGGGCGGCACCGCCATGGTCCTTGCGGTGCTCGGCTACATGATCGGCAAGAACGGCGACGAGCTGCATGAGCGGGCTGCGGAGCTTAATATTCTTCATCAGGAAGTCGGCGAACAGAAAGAGATCTTTGAAAATCGCTACAAGGTGCTGGACAGCAATATCAAGAACTTTCACCAGATCAGCAGCAAGATCCAGAAATCGCTCAATCTTGGCGAAGTATTGACCCTGTGTGCCGAGGGGCTGCATGATGTCATGGGGTATGAGCGGGTCAACATTTTAATGGCTGAAGAGGGCAAGCGCCTCCGCTTCTTTGCCGCTGTCGGGACGGACGGCTTTGATCCGTCAGAAGTCTCCATGCCGATAGACGAGAGCATCGGCATCATCTCGATGTGCTTTAATGAGCGCAAGGTGTTTCTGGTTGATGATATTTCCCGCTATCCCGAGAATTACCATTTGAAGCCCCCCCATAATACCCTGTCGCCCCTCCGTTCGCGAAGTTTCATCCTCTGCCCGATAGTCGTAAAGAACGACACGATCGGGCTCTTCGGGATCGATAACAAAAGCAGCCACCGGGCTCTTAACGACTCCGATGTCGATACCATCATCCTTTTCGCGGATCAGGTGGCATCCGCCGTAACCAGGATCAATCTGTTGAAGTCGATCGACACCCTTACTTCGGAAATGGAGAGTTCCTTCAAATTTCTTCTCGGGAGCCGCGACCAGTATTCCAAAAATGTTGTCAGTCTGCGTGACGGCGTCGATTCGGTTGCCGACGGTACCGCCATTATCGCGGCTGCATCCGAAGGCGTGATGGCCTCGATTGACGAGACCAGTTCCGCCGTCAATGAGATATCGGTCGCCATCGAACAGGTTACCCGGAACCTCGACCATCTGGCCGGTGTTGTCCACCAGTCGGCGTCGGCCATGGAGCAGATCCACAGCACCATCGGCAACGTCGAACAGAACGCGGCTATTTCACATGAAGTTTCGCATCAGGTAAAAGAGCGTGCCGAAGAGAGCCGGGCCGTGGTCACGGAAACGATCAATGCCCTGGATGAAATCAAACATTCGGTCGGTCTTTCATTCGACGCCATTCAGCGCCTGTCGGAGAACAGCACCCGCATTGAAAACATCGTCAGCGTTATCAACGACATCACGAAGCGCACCAACCTGCTGGCGCTGAACGCTTCGATCATTGCGGCCCAGGCCGGTGAATACGGCAAGAGTTTCGGCGTAGTGGCCGATGAAATGCGCAACCTGTCGCTTCAGACCGGACATTCAACCGGCGAAATCACCTTCATCATCGAAGAGATCATGAGTGAGTCGAAAACCGCCGCCAATAATATCAGGGCAAGCAGGGACCTGGTGCAGCGAGGGGTCGAATTGGGACATAACACGGGAGAATCGCTCAAGGCGATCTTCGACAGCTCCACCTGCTCGCTCGAAATGACCAAGCAGATCAAGCTGGCGACCCAGGAACAGGTAACCAGCGTCCAGCTGGTGGCGCGCTCCATGGAAGAAGTCAGCTCCATGACAGCCCAGATATTCGCGGCATCGACCGACCAGTCCAAAGCGACCAAGAGCATCGCCAGGTCCATCGAGACAATCAAGGATATGACTCATGAGATGGTTGACTCCACATCGCGCCAGGTCGATGACGGCAAGATAATTCGCAGCAATGTGGAGCTGGTCAGCGGCATGGTTACCGAAATGTTTGATAATATGGAGATGCGCAGGGCGCAAAGTGCCGAGGTTGTACAGGAACTGGAGCAGATGAAAACCCTGACCGGCTCTCATTGAGCCGGGGAGCAGACGGATCTGGAAAAATATATCTGGATTTATATATTCGGCTCTGATATTTTAACATCCTGCTAGGACGGCTACCCATCCGGGAGTTGATCCAATAACGGCAGCAGCAACGGTACATACGCACGGATTCGGAAGCGAACCGGGACGAGAGGGGATTCACCCGCACGCAGAGAGATATCGCAGCTATATCGATCTGTCCGTTCACGACGCGCCCTCCGGCGCGTTTTTTGTTTTTGGTACACTGGAATTCATCCTGTTTATCAGGGCTGGGGAGCTGCATGAGAAAGAAAACTACGATACCCGACATCCTGAAGATGAAGCAGAACGGGGAGCGCATCACGGTCCTGACGGCGTATGATTTCCCCTTTGCCCGGCTTGTCGACGGCGGGGGGGTGGATGTCATTCTGGTTGGTGATTCGGTCGGTGTTGTGGTTGCGGGTCATGATACGACCCTGCCGGTTACCATGGATGAAATGCTGTATCATGTTCGGGCGGTAAAGCGCGCCGAACCGAAGGCGCTGGTGGTTGCCGACATGCCTTTCATGTCGTATCAGACCGGCATCGAGGATGCCTGCCGTAATTGCGGCCGAATGATCAAGGAGGGGGGCGCCGAGGCGGTCAAGGTCGAGGGGGGGAGCAGCATGGCCCACGTTATCCGGGCGGTATCGGCGATCGATATCCCGGTCATGGCCCATATCGGCCTGACGCCGCAGTCTTTTCACCGCATGGGTGGTTACAGGGTGCAGGGGCGGAACGAGCAGGCCGAACGGATCAGGGATGATGCCTTTGCAGTACAGCATGCCGGCGCATTTGCCGTCGTGCTGGAGGGAATACCGGCAGCGCTTGCCGCAGAGATCAGCAGCGAGCTGACCATTCCGACCATCGGCATCGGGGCCGGTCCATCCTGCGATGGCCAGGTGCTGGTGATCCACGATATCCTCGGGCTTTGCGAAAAATATTCGCCAAAATTCGTCAAGCGGTATGCCGATCTGGCTCCGCTCATCTCCGCCGCGGTCTCGCAGTATGTCGCCGAGGTCCGGAGCGGCGAGTTTCCCACGGCGGAACATTCCTTCACCTAAGAGGATCAGATGAAGATCATCAACAGCATTCTACATATGCAGGCGCTTGCCATCGCCCCCGAACGGGCGGGGAGGCGCATCGCCCTGGTTCCGACCATGGGGTACCTGCACGAGGGACATGCCTCCCTGCTGCGGGAGGGGCGCAAACGGGGAGATGTGCTGGTGCTCTCGATCTTTGTCAACCCGATCCAGTTCGGGAAAAATGAGGATCTGGACCGGTATCCGCGCGACCTGGATCGTGACTGCCGGCTTGCCGAGGCGTGCGGCGTAGATATCGTCTTTATTCCGACCGCCGAAGAGATGTATCCGCAGGGGTTCCAGACCGGAGTTACCGTGCGGGATATCGCCCTGCCGCTCTGCGGCGCCAGTCGTCCGGGACACTTCGACGGCGTGGCAACAGTTGTCACAAAGCTGTTCAATATAGTCCGCCCCGATGTGGCGCTCTTCGGGAACAAGGATTATCAGCAGCTGGCGGTTATCCGGCGCATGACCGGAGACCTGAATATGCCGGTAGAGATCGTGGGAATGCCGATTGTGCGCGAGCCGGACGGTTTGGCGATGAGTTCGCGCAACGCCTATCTGTCGCCGGATGAGCGGCAGACCGCTCTCTGCCTGGTTCGCGCCATCAAGCGGGCCCGGGAGTTGTTTGCGGCCGGCGAGCGTTCGGTAGCGGTCCTGCTGAGGGAAACGCGGGCAGTTATCGAACGGGAATCCGCCGCCGCCATCGACTACGTCGAGTTTCGTGATGGCGGGACGTTGCAAGAGTTGGACGTTGCCGACAGCAGTTCCCTGCTGGCTCTGGCAGTGAAAATAGGACAAACCAGACTGATCGACAATACCGTACTTGGAGAGGAGTTGTAACCATGCAGAGAATCATGTTGAAGAGCAAAATCCACCGTGCCACCGTTACCGGCGCTGACCTGCACTACGAGGGGAGCGTCACCATCGATCGCGACCTGATGGATGCCGCCGACATCGTTTCCTACGAAAAGGTCGCGGTCTGGAATGTTACCAACGGCAGCCGACTGGAAACCTATGCCATCGAGGGACAGCGAGGTTCCGGGGTGATCTGCCTGAACGGTGCCGCGGCGCGTCTGGTGGCGCCCAGGGACCTGGTGATCATCGCCAGTTTCGTCAACATGGAAAATGCCGAGGCGATCAAATACGAACCGAAGCTGGTCTTTGTGGATGAAGAAAACCGCATGCTGCCGACGCGCAAGGAAGAGGCTGGACAGGCGAAGCTGAAGTGCGTGCATTAATTCGTAGCTTGGCAATTGCGTAAATCTACGGGCGAAAAACCCTCGTTTTTCGCCCGTAGATATTCAAGTCAGCAGCAGCCACACCATGTAGCCCAGCACCGTTGCCGTCCCGCCCGCCAGGGCGATCAGCGCCGTCGCTACCCGGCCGGTGCTCCATCCGGCGGGAAGTTCCCCCAGCCTCATCGTGAAGCGCGCCATCCCGTCGATGGTGCCGTCAATCGCCGCCTCATCGACCCCTTTCCACAAGAAACGACTCACCCGGACGAACGGACGGACGAAGAGCAGGCCGTAGAGCCGGTCCAGATACCAGCCGCTCAGCAGGAATCCGGTGATGGGGAGCCCGGCCTCTTCCCGTCGCAGCGATTCCGCCCGGCTTTTGCCCGTGTAGCGCGCCCAGGCCAGCCCCAGGCCGAGCAGGCTTACCGTTGCGGCCGTGACCTGCAGGGCGATCTCGGTTGCCGAAGAGGCATGCCCCATGGCCGGAAAGCCGGAGATTGAACCGAGGAAAACGGCCAGCTTGCCATGCCCGCTGAGGTATTCAGGCAGATTGAAGATTCCGCCGAATAGCCCCAACAACGCCAGCGGGATGAGGGTGAGGGTCATGACAGCGGGAAGGTGCAATGAAGCGGCATGTCCGGTCTCCTCCTTTGGCAAGGGGGGAGCAGGATCGCCGTGAAACACCACGAACAGCATGCGAAACGTGTAAAATGCGGTCAGCAATGCCGTTACGAGTCCCAGGGCAAACAGGGCGCCATACAGCGGGCCGCCGTGTTCAAAAACCGCTCCCAGAATCGCATCCTTGCTGAAAAAACCGCCGCTTCCCGGAAAACCGGCCAGGCAGAGCGCACCGGCCAGAAACGGCCAGTAGACGGCGGGCAAGCGTTTTTTCAGCCCTCCCATGGAGAAGATGTCCTGCTGGTGGTGCAGCGCGGTAATGACGCACCCGGCGCCGAGGAACAGCAGCGCCTTGAAGAAGGCGTGGGTCAGCAGATGGAAGGTGGAGGCGGTCAGCGCTCCGGCCCCGACGCCCAACACCATGTAACCGATCTGGCTGATGGTCGAGTAGGCCAGGATCCGCTTCAGATCACGCTGGGCACAGGCGCAGGTGGCGGCGTAGAACGCGGTGACGCCGCCGATAACCGCGATGGCGGCAAGAGTGACCGCAGAAGAACCAATCAGCGGGAACATGCGGGCCAGAAGGTAGACCCCGGCGGTAACCATCGTGGCGGCGTGGATTTGGGCGGAGACCGGTGTCGGGCCGGCCATGGCATCCGGCAGCCAGACCGAGAGCGGCAGCTGGGCCGATTTGCCCGCCGCGCCGATCAGCAGCAGAATCCCCAGGGCGGTGATCACCCCCGCAGGCATCAGGAAACCCATGCCGTTCAGCTCGGTGATCGAGGTGGTGCCGAACAGCCGGAACATCCAGACCATGGCGATGCCAAAAGCGGTGTCTCCGATGCGGGTGACAATAAAGGCCTTGCGCCCGGCGGTGGCGTTCTTCTCCTCCATGTACCAGAAGCCGATCAGGGCGTAGGAACAGAAGCCGACACCCTCCCAACCCAGGTAGAGGAGCGGCAGATTTTCAGCCAGAACCAGGGTCAGCATGGCGAAAACGAATATGTTCAGCAGGGCGAAGTAGCGGGCCGGGGACGGGTCGTCCTTCATGTAGCCAACCGAATAGAGGTGGATCAGGCCGCAGACGAAGGTGATCATCAGTGTCAGCGACAGGGAGAACTGGTCAAGGTAGAGGGAGATCGGAGCCCGGAAGTCGAAGGCGGCGAGCCAGGAGGCGTACTCGATTTTTGCCGGGGCTGTGAAGCCCGCAAAGGCCAGGACGGAGCAGGCGAAGGCGCCCCAGATCACGCTGCAGGCAACCGTTTCCACGATGCGGCGCGGGAGAAGGCGGCCCAGCAGAGCATTTAACAGGCCCCCTGAGAGCGGGAGCAGGAGTATGAGGGCAAGGTAGAGTTTCATTGGTTCTTTCATATCGACGTGATTAGATCGGTTGCAGGTCCGCTTCTATGGTGTCCGGACCGAGATCCTGGCCTTCGGGCCAGCCGATGCCGGTGAAAAACAAACGAACCTGTTTGAAATAATCGTCGTCTTCAAGGTGCTTGAAAAACTCACTTTTGATATAGGGAGCCACATCAAAAATACCGGCCACACCGTCTGAAAAAACAACCGCAACCTTTTTTCCCTCCAGGGGCTTAACGCTTGTCACCTTCTTCATACACTCACTCCAACGGTTTGATTGGCAAGGGGTTCTGTCCGCTAACTGCAAGTCGCCAGTCAGTCATAAGGTCTTCCTTGTGAATTTCTATCCATGCTTGAACCAGCTTCTGCTTGTTTGGAGGAAATGAACCTTGCAGGAGTTCTCCCTCTTCAATTGAAAAAACTGCGTCGTGTTCTCCGTATGTGGCATGAATATGAGGCAACTTGTGTTTCTTGTCGTCATAGAAGAACATGTAGATGACGATCCCGTAGAACATTGAAATAGTGGGCATCTATCCCTCCTGAAAAATTTATCCCCTCATCTCGCTGAACATATCGGTATCGACCGTCTTGCGCCGCCGGTGCAGATAGACCACCATCGCCAGCGCCAGGGATACCTCCGCCGAGGTCAGCGCCATGATGAAGAGGGAGAACATCTGGCCGTCCGGATTGCCCCAGCGGGCCGAGCCTGCAACAAAAACCAGCATGACCGCATTCAGCATGACCTCGATGCACACCAGCATCATGATCAGATTGGCGCGCCAGGCCAGAAGCCCCCCCATGCCGATGAAGAACAGCAACCCGGCCAGGATCAGAATATGTTCAAGAGGGACAATCATTGCGCATCCCTGCCCTTGGACTGTTTGCCGAGGTAAAGCGCCCCCACAAGGGCAAACAGCAACTGCAGCGACACGAGCTCCACCGCCAGACCATGTTCCTGAAAGAGGCGGCGGGCAACTTCGCGGATCGGCAACGCCGCGGGATATGCAGCTACAGTTGCGTGGCGCGAGGCGATCACCGTAACCAGCGAAGCTATGCTGACGCCTGACAACAGCAGCGCCGGCAGCCACTCACGCCACTGTGGCGACATTCCCTTTTCCGGGTGTCCCAGATCCAGCATCATGATCACGAACAGGAACAGCACCATGATGGCGCCGGCATACAGGATCACCTCGAAGGCCGCTACCAGCGGCGCCGCCAACAGGTAGAATATCACCGCCATGCTGAACAGGGAGGTGACCAGGAAGAGAATGGCATGTACCGGATGCTTTTCGGTAATGGCCAGGATGGTGCCGATGACGGCCACGGCGGCCAGTATGTAGAAGATAGTCTGTTCGATCATGGCATCAGCGACCTGACATCCACAGGTGGAGTCTCTTCAATTCCGGCTCCCCGCGGCTGGGTGACCCCGATGCCGGCATGGTGGTAAAAGTTGTACGACGCATCCTTGCCGCAGCCGTCGATCAGC
Organism: Dongiaceae bacterium; assembly: GCA_035571735.1. Classification (GTDB taxonomy): domain Bacteria; phylum Desulfobacterota; class Desulfuromonadia; order Geobacterales; family Pseudopelobacteraceae; genus JACRCG01. Next base: position 46,609 of record DATNCC010000342.1, read on the forward strand.
AGATCTTCCTTCTCGTAAAGCAGATCCATGACGTCCCGTTTGCAGATTTCGTAATCGGGCGTCATCTGGATCGCCATGGTCGGACAGGCCTCGGCACAGAGTCCACAAAAGATGCAGCGCGAAAAGTTGATCCGGAACCATTCGGCATAGCGGCGGCCATCCTCGCGCTCGGCGGATTGCATCGAGATGCAGTCAACCGGGCAGGCGGCCGAACAGAGGTAGCAGGCTACGCAGCGTTCACCGCCATCCGGGTCGCGGGTCAGCACGATGCGAGCCCGGAACCGGGGATAGGGGGTGCGTTTCTGCTCCGGATACTGGATCGTCACCGGCGTGCGCAGCATGTGGGCAAGCGTGACCCGAAAACCGCCCACAATGGCCCTGATATCGGAAACTATCGGCATGATTTAACCCCGGAAACGTAGAGACGCCCCGTTGGAGCGTCTCTTTGTGTCGGCACAATGATTTCGTGCGATCAGGCGTTGCCCGTTTTCGCCCGTTCAGCTTTTTTCAGCAGCGCAGCCGCGAGTGGATGGCTGTTCATTTCGGCATACAGGTTGGCCGTATTGCCGGCCGGCGTTTTAAGCGTCGGCGTTGCGCCCCCCTCGAGCAGTGCCTGCACCGTCTGGTTACAGCCGTAAATGGCGGCCAGCATCAGCGGCGTATGCCCTTCGCGGTCACGGGCATCGACTTCGGCCCCTTTTTCAATCAGCATTCTGGCAATCTCGGTATGCCCGTTGGCAGCGGCATAATGAAGGGCCGTCTTGCCTTTGTCGCTGCTGGCGGTGATGTCGGCGCCGCGGTGCAGCAGGTCCTGGACAAAATCCTTGAGTCCCTCTTTGGAAGCACTGATCAGCGGGGTGTGGCCATGTCGGTCTTTCGAATTCACGCTTTCCATGTTTGACTCCTCCCGTGGTTACATGATCGGGCGCCATCGCCCGTAACAGATTATTTCAGCGCGAGCCACCAGCCGGTGATCAGTATGTTCAAGAGCGCCAGCGGTGTCAACACCTTCCACCCCAGATGCATCAACTGGTCATAGCGCAGCCGGGGGAGTGTTCCGCGCATCCAGATGAAAAAGAAGGCCACCGCCAGGGTTTTCAGCGAGAACCAGACGGTCGGAGGAAGCAGCGGGCCGTACCATCCCCCCAGGAAAAAGGTCGTCGCCAGCCCGCCAAGGACGATGATGTTGATGTACTCGCCGACAAAAAACAGCCCGAAGCGCATGCCGGAATATTCGGTGTGGAAACCGGCCACCAGTTCCCCCTCGGCTTCGGGAAGGTCAAACGGGATCCGCTTGCATTCGGCCGTAATGCTGAGCAGGAAGATGATGAACGCCAGCGGCTGGTAGACGATGAACGGCACGCTCTCCTGCGCCGCAACGATGTCGGTCAGGCTGAAGGAGCGTGACAGCATGACGACCGGAACCAGCGAGAGCCCCATCGACAGCTCGTAGGAAATCAGCTGCGCCAGTCCGCGAATTCCCCCAAGCAGTGCATATTTGGAGTTGGAGGCCCAGCCGCCGATCGCCACGCCATAGACGGCGATCGATGAGAGCGCCAGGAAAAAAAGGAGGCCGACATTCAGATCGGCAACCACCAGCGGCAGATGACGGCCGAATATCGTCAGCGGTGCGCCGAACGGGATCACGGAAAAGATCAGAATAGCGGGAATTGCAGCCATGGCCGGGGCCAGATAAAACAACCAGCGGTCGGCGGCGCCCGGGACAACATCTTCTTTGGTGAGGAGTTTGATCAGGTCCGCCAGCGGCTGCAGCAGACCGAAGGGGCCGACACGGTTGGGCCCTTTGCGGTCCTGAACCCAGGCAAGGATTTTCCTCTCAGCGAACACCAGATAGGCGGCCAGGGTAAGGATGACAAAAAATACCAGTGCCAGTTTCACGGCGAAGAGCGTTATGTCGAGTGAAAATGCTGTCATGGGAACCCGCTGGGTACAGGTTAGAGGGAAAAGCAAACCACATGAGAAAACAGCGTTTTCTATATACCATACAATCATTGTGAACGCCATGTGCTATTTAGTAAATTGGAAGAAATTTTCTGCAATAATCAGGCAGAAAACAGCTTCGTTAACGCACTTATCCTGTTTTATCAACGGTTGTAAAAAATACAAAAAATGCCCCGCCGGAATTAAGCGCTTGAATCTAAAGGGTTCGGAACACTATAATGCCCGTTCCAAGGAGAGCGCGTCGATGAATGTAATTCAGGCTGAATTCATAAAGAGTGCTGCAAAACCGAAAGACTACCCACCGCCGGGGCTGCCGGAGGTGGCCTTCGTCGGGCGTTCCAACGTCGGAAAATCTTCGCTGATCAACGTGCTGTCCGGACGCAAGGGGCTGGTGCGAACCAGTTCGACCCCCGGCCGAACTCAGCTGATCAATTTTTTCGACATCAACGGCATCCTGACACTGGTGGACCTCCCCGGCTACGGCTACGCCAAGGCTCCCCCAGCGCTGCGCAAACAGTGGGGCCCGATGATCGAGTCTTATCTCTCAATTCGGGAGTCGCTCAAGGCGGTCGTGCTGATCCTCGACATCCGCCGGGTGCCGTCCGACGGCGACCTGCAGATGCTGCGCTGGCTGGAGATGTACAATATTCCGCCGATTCTGGTGGTGACCAAGTGCGACAAGCTGTCAAAAAACGAGCAGGCCAAGCAGAAGGGAATCATTGCCGCGGCCATCAATCGTGACAAGAAGATGCTGCTTCCCTTTTCGGCCCTTTCGAAAGAGGGGCGGGACGGGATCTGGCAGGAGATCAAGCAGCAACTGGGGATCGCGGAGAACGCGGCATGATGATCAGGAGAGCCGTAATCGTCCATGGCCGGGTCCAGGGGGTTGCCTTCCGGCACCACACCTGCCGGCGCGCCCTGGAACTGGGGGTGACCGGCTGGGTCCGCAACCTGCCGGACGGCTCGGTGGAGGGGTTGTTCGAGGGGGACGACACCGCCGTGAAGGCACTGGTGGAGTGGTGCCGCAGCGGACCCCCGGCGGCGCGGGTCGATCGCCTCGATGTGCGTGATGACACCTATCGCAGTGAATTCGCTACCTTTATCATTGCCTATTGAATGCACTCCGGCAGGGATTGTACCGCCCGGTAGATTTATTGATTTTTCAGACACAAATACAACAGGACGACTGATATGCCGCGAACCCGCACTGCCGCACCAGATCCAGCCATGCCGGACATGCAGAAACGCCCGGACACCCGTCGCATCCCGATTGCCAAGGTCGGAGTCAAGGACATCACATATCCGATCGTGGTAATGGACAAGAACCGCACCCTGCAGCACACGGTAGCGCGGATCAACATGTACGTCGATCTGCCGCATCACTTCAAGGGCACCCACATGAGCCGTTTTGTGGAGATTCTCAACAAGTACCGCGAGCAGATCGCCCTCGACAAGCTGGAGACGATTCTTGAAGAGATGAAGTCGAAACTGGGATCGGAGAGCGCGCATCTTGAGATCCAGTTCCCCTATTTTATCGACAAGGCCGCGCCGGTTTCGGGGGCCAAGAGCCTGATGGAATACAACTGTGAGTTCAGCGCCTCGATGACGAGTGACCTCGATTTCGTCCTCGGCATCAAGGTGCCTCTTACCTCGCTCTGCCCCTGCAGCCGCGAACTGTCCCGTTTCGGGGCCCACAACCAGCGCAGCATCATGACCGTGCGGGTCCGGTACCGCGATTTCATCTGGATCGAGGATCTGGTGGAACTGATCGAGCAGTGCGGCTCCAGTCCGCTCTACTCCCTGCTCAAGAGGGCCGACGAAAAGTTCGTCACCGAGCAGGCCTACGACAACCCGCGCTTCGTCGAGGATATGGTGCGGGAGGCACATTCCCGGCTGGAGGCGCTGGACAACATCACCTGGTTTTCGGTCGAGGCGGAGAATTTCGAATCGATCCACAACCATTCGGCCTACGCCGCAGTGGAGCTGGACCGGAGATGAACAAAGGGCTGATAGTCTTCGCCCGCGAACCGATACCGGGAACGGTCAAGACACGGCTTGCCGCGGAGATCGGCGACCGGCCCGCCGCCGCGCTGTATGACACCATGCTGCAGGAGGTGCTGAGAACGGCCCGGCAGCTGAAGGGCGTAGAGACCGTGGTTTTCTGGGCCTGTGAAGAAGCGGCGCTCCCCTTCCTGGCAGGCAGGTATATGTGCAGCTCCCGCCGCCAGAGCCCGGGAGACCTGGGACTACGCATGCGGGCGGCGTTCGGGGAGATGTTCGCGAGCGGCTCGGACGTCTGCTGCATCATCGGCAGCGACGCCCCGGACCTGCCGCTCTCATATATTCTGGAAGCCTATCGGTTGCTGGCGGCGCCGCAGCCTGATGTAGTCTTCGGACCCTGCAGGGATGGCGGTTACTACCTGCTCGGGATGCGCCGGGTATGGCCGCAGCTCTTTACGGAAATCCCCTGGAGCAGTGCACATGTGCTTGAACGGAGTCTGGCAGCCGCCCGGGATTCAGGGCTTGACACCGCCCTGCTCCCCGAATGGCAGGACATCGATACCCTCGAAGACCTGCGCGCGTTTGAGGAACGTAATCACTTAGCGCTATCAAAGGACACCGGATGAAGCCGCTTGTTATCATCGCAGCCGTGCCGCAGGAAGTTGAGCTGCTGGAAAAGGCGCTCGCCCATTCCGGCAGGGTAAAAACCGGCGGTTTTGAGCGTATCGAAGGAACCATCGGCGGTCTTCGGGTTGTGGTCTGCGCCGGCGGGGTCGGCAAGGCCAACGCCGCTGCCGCCACCGCCGTCATGATCGACCGTTATCAGCCGCAGCTCGTCATCAACACCGGCTGTGCCGGGGCCTACATCGGCAGTGGCCTTTCAATCGGGAACCTTGTTGTGGCGAGCGAGGAGATTCTGGCGGATGAGGGGGTCGTAGTTGCGGAAGGATGGAAAGATCTCCGCTACATGAAGATCCCGTCGGTCGAACAGGGGGGGCTGAACTGTTATAATGTGCTGCCGCTCTCCCGGCACGCCTCGGAGCAGGCCATGCGGCTGGCGGAGTATTATGGTGTTATCCTCAGGCGCGGCCGTTTTGCAACCGTCTCGACCTGCAGCGGTACCCGCCTGTATGGCGCCGAACTTTTCCTGCGCTGGAATGCCCTGGCAGAAAATATGGAGGGGGCGGCTGTGGCACAGGTGTGTCTGCGCTGCGGTGTGGACTGCCTGGAAATTCGCGGGATCAGCAACATGGTGGACGAGCGTGATATGAAGACGTGGGAGATTACACGGGCCGTTGAAGCCGCCCAGCGGTTTGTACTGAAATATCTTGAGGAGCTGGACCGGCCGGATATTGTTCCGATCCCGAATGTAGTACCGGAAATGTAACCCCTAAAAACAATTATCCACGAAAGTCACGAAAGTCACGAAAGAAAACCAAGTCATAAATCAACAGGCTCTCAGGTTTAAGCAGTAGGACGGATTTAAATTCTTCAAGATTTTTTCGTGTTTTTCGTGCTTTTCGTGGACAAAAATGACTTTGTGACAATCACCTCTCCCCGAAGATCGCGGTGCCGATCCGCACCAGGGTGGCGCCCTCCTGGATCGCCGCTTCGAAATCGCCCGACATCCCCATCGACAGCTCAGCCATCTCCACACCCGCAATCTCCAGCGCGGCTATTGTCCCGGACAAGCGGCGCAGTTCCGCAAAGTACGGCCTTGCGGCGTCGGGGTCATCGAAAAAGGGGGGCATCGTCATCATCCCTCGTACCCTGATGTTCGGGAGCAGGGAGCATTCCCGCACCAGTTCGATGGCTCCGTCTTCGGTCGTTCCAGATTTGGTCGCTTCTCCGGAGATATTCACCTGGATCAGCACGTCGCATTTCCTGCCGAGCCTGCCCCACTGCCGGTCGATCTCCTGTGCCAGTGAAAGACGGTCAACCGAATGGATCAGCGCCACTTTGCCGGCGATGTATTTGACCTTGTTGCTCTGCAGATGGCCGATAACGTGCCACTCGACCGCTTCCCGCACCTCCGCCAGCTTCGGAACCAGCTCCTGGATATAATTCTCGCCGAAAACAGTCTGCCCGGCCTGAAAGGCCGCGATGATATCGGCCGCCGGGCGGGTCTTTGACACCGCGACCAGGCGGACGGATTCAGGGTCACGTCCCGCCAGTTCAGCGGCTACGCGGATGCGCTCTTTGATCCGGGCAAGATTGCCGGGGATGGTCATGGCAGGTTCCTACTCAATGGCCTGCATGGTCTGCAGCACTTCATACAGTTCCGTCATCGGCAGACCGATCACATTGGTGTATGAGCCGTTGATCGAACGGACAAAATGCACCGCCCCACCCTGGATCGCGTATGCTCCTGCCTTGTCCATCGGACATCCGGTGGCAATGTACGCAGTGATCTCTTTTTCACCCAGCTTCTTGAACGTCACCTCCGTGCAGACGCTCCGGCTGATGTGGATGCCGCTGATCTTGTCGAACACCGTGAAGCCGGTGATGACCTCGTGATCCCTTCCGGACAGTCCGGACAGCATCCGCCTGGCATCGTCACCGTCGACCGGTTTGCCGAGAATCTCGCCATCCAGCACGACAATCGTGTCGGCCCCGATGAAGAAGCGGCCGTCATGTGTCTTGGCTACCGCATCTGCCTTTTCGCGCGAGAGGCGTATGACATGGTCGGCGGGCGCTTCCCCCGGCAGAACATTTTCGCAGATATCGGCCGGAACGACGCTGAACTTGATGCCGGCCAGCTCCATCAGTTCGGTGCGGCGCGGCGAGGCAGATGCCAGAATTATGGTGCCATGATTATTTCCCATCTTCACCTGCTTTCCGCGCCTCGTCAGCGGCGCTCCTTCGGGCTGCCGCACGCGCTTCACCCGCCTTGTGCTCAGCCTCCATCTCCTGCCAGTGCTTGGTCCAGTCCGTCTTGCGCACATGATTAAGTACAAACACGCCCGGAATGATGATACATCCCCAGAAAATAATCATGGTCGCTTCGTTGGAAATTCCGTAGACAAGCAGGGCAATACCCATCATCAATAAAAATGCTTCCATCGACAGAATGCGCCCGACCAGCGAAGCCTTCTGAATCTCCTTTTGTGTATCATGCGTCATGTGACTTCTCCTTCCAGGGAAACATTTTCCCCGGATTCAATATGTTATTCGGATCGAGGGCGGCCTTGATCGCCTTCATGGCGGCTATCTGCTGCGGCGACAACTCCAGCTCGATATAGGGCGCCTTGGAGAGCCCGACCCCATGTTCACCGGACATGGTGCCGTTCAGGTCCAGAGCTGCCTGAAAGACATCGCGGATCGCCTCATGCGCCTTTTCATCCATGCCGGGAACGTCCTTGTCGACCATGATGTTGACATGGATATTGCCGTCGCCGGCGTGACCGAAGTTGACTATAGGTATATCATACTTTGCCTGAATTTTCTCGATTCTCCTGATGATGTCCGGCACCTTGCTGCGCGGCACGACGACATCCTCGTTGTATTTGGTCGGGTTGATATCCCGTAGTGACGGCGACACAAGCCGCCGCACCCGCCAAAGTTCTTCCGATTCGGCGGCGTCCCTGGCCGCACGGAACTGCACGAGCCCCAGCGGTTTGATCAGCTCATGAATCAGCGCCGCCTGCTTCTCGATCAGGTCGCGGTCGCCGTCCACCTCGATCAGCAGCACCGCCCTTCCCTCGGCCGGGATTCCCAGGCTGAAGCGGCGCTCGACGCACTGCAGCGTGGCGTAGTCCATGAATTCGAGCGTCGTCGGAATGATCTTGTTGCCGATAATCGTCGAGACCGCCTTGGCGGCGCCGTCGATCGAATCAAAGATCGTCAGCATGGTTTTCTTGGCGTCGGGAAACGGCAGGATCTTGAAGATGATCTTGGTGATGACCCCCAGGGTCCCTTCGCTGCCGCAGAGGAGGCGGGTCATGTCGTAGCCGACCACCGCCTTGTAGGTCTCCCCGCCGGTGCGGATGATCTCGCCGGTCGGCAGCACCACTTCGAGCCCCATGACGAAATCGCGGGTGACGCCGTACTTGACGCAACGCGGCCCCCCGGCATTTTCGGCGACGTTTCCCCCAAGGGTCGAAAACTTGAGCGAAGCGGGATCGGGGGGATAGAAGAAGCCGAGCTTTTCGACCGCGATCTGGAACTGCTCCGTCACAACCCCCGGTTCAACCTCGGCGATCAGGTTTTCGGTATCGATCCGGAGGATGCGGTTCATGCGGGTCGTCACCAGCACGACCCCGCCCCCCTTGGGGAGCGCGCCCCCGGTAAAACCGCTGCCTGCGCCCCGCGGAAACACCGGGAAATCCGCACGGTTGGCCAGTTTCAGGACGGCCGAGACCTCATTCGCATTGGCAGGATGGACGACGGCGTCCGGCAGGAACTCCATCTGGGTGGCGTCATAGCCGTAGCAGATCATATCCAGTTTGCCGGTTTCTATATTGTCGGAACCGACGATCGACGTCAGTTCGGTGATCAGATGCGCTGCAAGCATTGTTGTCCTTTCCGCACGGATTTAACTATATAACAGATACACCTGAATCCGTGACGTCGTAATGCCGGAGCGTCTGGAAGAGCCGGGGCCACAACGCCGCTTGGCAGCAGCAGTCGTTTGATCCGGTGGTCCTCCGCAGATGAGTTGCATGCCCGGGAAGGCCAAAGGCAGAGGCCTTTCAGGCAAGTGGAGGCATGGAGACGTCACGGATTCAGGATACATGATAAGGAGGCAACACTGCAAGGTGGTTCTGCCGACATGCACAAAATCACCAGAGTCATCTCCGTTCCGGGAGAGCTGTGAAAATGTCAAAGGAATGCAGGCTTGCGGAGAGTTGCGAAATAAAGGGGGGCATTCAAAAGGCTGCTCATCGGTAACCTTTTGAATGTGAAGATCATTCATCAATCTGTTTCGAGTCAACCTCAAATGTTCAACTGTTATGCCTTGCAAAGGCTGAAAATGTGTTCAAGAATAATAATGAAACTTGGTGAGCTTTTCCCAAAGAACTTTTCTGGAAAGCCCGAGAATTTCGGCCGCAATAGTTTTTTTACCTGATACACTGGCAAGCACTTTTTCAATGTATTTCATCTCGAATTCAGAGACAGCTTCCTTCAATGGTCTTCCCACAGGGAAACTCTCGAAAATATGCCCGATCCAAATTGAATCGCGAAGGGACAGCGGCAGTTGACGGGGCGTGATTAATTCGTTTGGATATAGAATGCAAAGCTGTTCCACAATATGTTTCAGTTCCCGGACATTTCCGGGATAGCTGTAGCAGCAGAGCAGATCAAGTGCTTCAGGCGATATATTGAGTGAAAACTTTTCCTGTCTTTTTTGTTGGTGCATCTGGAAATAGGCAATGAGAAGCGGGATATCAACCTTCCTTTCACGAAGCGGCGGAATGACGAGGGGGATGACGTTCAGACGGTACCAGAGATCTTCGCGAAAAGTCTTTTCCTCTACCATTTTTCTAAGGTTGCGGTTGGTCGCTGTAACGAGTCTGAAATCAACTTGACGTACTCGTACATCACCCAATCGGGTGATTTTCCTATCATCCAGTACCCGAAGGAGTTTAGCCTGAGTTTGCAGCGGCAATTCTGCGACTTCGTCAAGAAAGAGTGTCCCTCTGTTGGCCTCCTCCAACAAGCCAGGTTTATCCCTTTGGGCATCAGTGAAAGCCCCTCTTGCAACACCGAAGAGTTCACTTTCAACCAAGTTTTCGGGTATTGCGGCGCAGTTTACCTTGATTAAAGGTCTTGTTCTTTGCTTGCTGGCATTGTGGATGAACTCGGCCATCAACTCCTTGCCGGTGCCGCTCTCTCCCATAAGCATGACCGTTGAATCGGTTTCCGCCACAAGGGTGGCTGTAGCAAGAAGATCCCTGATAAGCGGGCATTTGCTGACAATGTTCCCTTTTTTTCCCTGGCAGAATTCAATCTCGATTTCCATCGACCTGAACTCCACAAGCCGACGGAGCTTATAGATGAGCAACTCCATTGGTATCGGCTTGGTGACGAAATCAGTGGCCCCGCGCTTCATAGCCTCAACCGCAACATCAATTGAGGCATAGCCGGTCATTACCAATGCCCGGCACGCGGGCTGATGCGCGAGTATATCCTGCATCACGTCCAACCCTTTGGCATCCGGAAGTTGCAGATCCTGCAACAGCAGGTCAAATCTTTGCTCCGAAGCTATCTGGAGTGCATCCAGGCCGTTCTTGGCAAGACTGGCATCGTAGCCCACGCTTTCGATGCTGCGCTTGAGTGATACTCCGAAAAGAGGATCATCTTCCACAATTAATATCCTGACATTATTCATAAATAATCCTGTACCCTGGGAATTTTTATCGTGAACGTTGTTTCTCCGGGGACGCTGGTAAACTGGATGGTTCCCGCGTGCATCTCCACTATGTCGCTTGAGATCGCGAGCCCCATTCCGGTTCCAGCGCCGGGAGCTTTCGTTGTATAGAAAAGCTCGAATATTTTCTCTTTGTCTGCCTCACTTATCCCCTCGCCAAGGTCGGTTATGGCAATACAGTAAAAGTCATCATCAAGATAAGCGTTCATGGTTATGCAACCTTGTGGAGGTGATGTGTCTGCGGCGTTCATAACCAGGTTCAGAATCACCTGATTTATCTTGCCCTTGTCAATGACAATACTTACTGGAGGAATACATGCATCGTTTGCCTGGAGACGGCACTCGGATTGTTTTATTGCCATTCTTGAAAACAATGCCGCTTCCGCAATAAAAACATCGCTCTGAATTGTTGAAAACGACAAGCTCTCCGCTCTGCTGAAATCCAGAAGCTGCCCGACGATATTCTGAATCCGCTGCACAGCCTGCTTCATTATTAAAATATCCTGCTCTTCTTCACAGTTGGATATATTTTCCAGATTGTATATACAGCTGGAAAGGGCCGCCAAGGGGTTATTTACTTCATGCGAAACCCCGGCTACAAGTTTGCCGGCAGTCGCCAGTTTTTCACTCTGAATCAGCAATTGGGCAGCTTTGCGCCGTTCGTTTTCACTCTGATCGAGGCTTTGCATTATGTCAGTGAAACCCCGATACAAGATGCCAATCTCGTCGCGACGCTGTTCTTCCTGAAGATCCAACTCCAGTTGTTGAGGTGATACTTCCGACATGGCCTCGGAGAGTCGTAATAACGGGCGGGACATCCTGAGGCCAACAATATAGAAAATCACACTCCCCAGTAAAAAAAAGATTGCCGAAAAGATGACAATCTGAGACCGGTAACCGGCGAGTTGCTTTTGCATTTCTGCTGCTGAAAAGCCGGCTTGCATGCTCCCCCAGGATTTGCTGCCGGACCGCAACGGCATGGCTATTTCAAGCAAAACAACCCTGCCATCTCTGTCATTGGTAATCCTGCTGACAAACGTATCCTGCTTTAGGGCTTCGGCCGACAGAGTATCCGCATCTAGCATTCCACTCTCTTCAAGAAGGTTGTGTGCAATGACAACTCCCCGCTGGTCGGTGATATAAGCGTAGGTCGCCGGATAATCCCTGTTGGCAACAATCCCCTCTACAAAGCTATCGAGAGAACCGGTCTCAATCCCCATTTCCCTATACAGTAAAATATTGATAGCAGGAGCCTTGAAGTAGCTCAACAATTGCCTCCCATCGATCTCAAGCTTTTCGATAAGTTCATTCTTCTCATGATACAAGAACCATCTGCACAATAAGAGTGTTAACAGTGCTGTAATCAGAGTTGAGGTCAGAATGAATTTAAACGCTATTTTCGAATAAAACGGGATCTTCATTGGTGACAACCAACTCCGCAACCAAAAGATTTTGTCTGGTATAAGCGCATCAGGTTGCTGTAATCTGCGTTCGAAGCCGTGGTAAACCCATACTTGAATTCTGCGTCCCAACCTTCCATCATTTTCCGGTGTACCGGATTAGAGTATTCCAGTTTGAGAAGAGCATCGATAATTGATTTGACGATGACGGGGTCGACCCCTTTGCGAGCCACAAGGGGAGCTGAACTAATGGACTCCGACCTGGCTATGACTCGAAGCCCGTAATGAATTAATTGATCGAGGGCGGTATCGCTGACTGCTCCTGCTTCAAATTCCCCCTTCAATACTGCTCTGATTACGGCCTCGTGATTGGGAAGGTTGACCAGAGTCGCCTTTGTAACGCCTTTTCTGGCCAATAGTGCTCTCGACAGTAAATTTCCGGTTGTTGAGTGGTAATAACCCAGTGCGATCCGCTTGCCTTTGAGGTCGCGCAAACTATAGATCCGGGATCGTTTCAGCACGACAATTACGCATCTGCAGGTTGGGTTGCCTTCGCTGTTTAAAGGTTTGACCACCGGTTTCGCTCCGTAAAGAATCATTGACTCCATTGCCGCCCCACCCCCCAGTGATGCGATATCTGTCTTCCCCTCCGCCAGAAGCCTTAGCGACTCGTTGTAATCACGACTGATCTTCAACTCGAACCTGTAGGGAGTTTCGCTGCTCAGGTAGTCCATCAGCGGTTGAAACCGCTCATACATCTTTATTGGTTGGTAGCGCAAGGCAATGCCGAAATTGACTACCGGCTTTTCAGCGGCACAGTCGGTGGGTAGCGAAAAAGAGGTAAGTACAAGCATCAACACGGGCAAGAGTCGAAAGATCATGCGATCCCCCAGTGTTACATTAAGCAAACCAAAACAAGCAAATCAAAATAAGCAAATCCAAATAAATTTTGTCCAACACTAGATTACAAGTCGCATACTGTCAACAGCTAAAAGTTAAAACGTTTCCATTCGGAGTTTCCGGATGGAAACGTTTAGCTATCTCACCGGGATGTAACTTTTTCGTAACACCACCCGCCAGATGTTTTAACTCCTACTAAGGCGTAACTCGCTAATAAGATTGATTATTTAATTGCCTGTAATTTGTGGCAACTTAGTTGCACTAAATAAGATCCGCTGAATAAAAAAATACATAAAAAGGGGGTTGAGGCACAATCAGGAAAGATCAGATGAATGAAAATGTTATGAAAATGCAGCAAGGAAGTACAGCTCCTCTCGGGGAGCAATAAATTACAAAGGAGAAAGATAACATGTTAAAGAAGCTAGCCTTGGTAATCGCGTTCTCAACTCTGACTGCTGGAGTTGTGTATGCCGCTGGTGGTGCTGGGACCGGTGTTGTTGGTTCCATGCATGACATCAACGCTGCTGGCGGTGGTACGTATCAGCATGACAAGTACGAGAGGGTGTGCGTTTTCTGCCATACCCCGCATAACGCTCAGCCTAATGGCGCGACACCCGCACCTCTTTGGAACCATGCTCCTTCCACCGTAAATAACCTCGACCCCTACAACTGGGCATCACCGGCAAACGGTTCCGTCGCATTCAATGCAGACCCGCTGGTCGGCCCAAGTCGTCTCTGCATGGCTTGCCATGACGGCGTAACCGCTGTTGACTCACATGGCACCGCCGGTTCACAAACAGGCTCGCAGCCTTTGACCGCTTCGTATCAAGATGGTCTGGGCGCTACGGCCAAGCGCTTTATTGACGATCTGACCGTAACCCACCCGATCGGCTTCCTGTATGACGATGCCGCCACCACCAGGGGCGCGGCCGAAATCATGCCGTCAAGCTCCGGGTTCATCAACTCGCCGGTTACCGCCAGCTTCGATACAGT
>DATNCC010000343.1:0-12188 GCA_035571735.1 Dongiaceae bacterium
TCAGAGGCTGATTGTTTCGATGATGCGCATTTACTATCTTCTTGTGTTTTATATTATCTGCTGTCTGGCACCCGCTGCCCGGGCTTCCGAGTTGCCTCTTCCGGATGAAAACATACATATCAGCGCCTATCGCATGAGCCAGGTCACATCCGACGGGGTCTACACCGCCGAAGGAAATGTGGTCGTCCTGAAGCAGGGGATGAAACTGGTTGCCGACCGGGTTCGCTATGCGGCAGCAACTCATATGCTGCATGCTACCGGTTCGGTGGTTCTGTCAAAAGGGCCTGCTGTCCTGAAGGGCGAAACGCTGATTCTGAATATGGATACCGGTCGGGCCGAAATGGACAAGACGCAGGTTACGGTTCCCGACTCAGGCCTGAATATCACCGCAGACAAGCTTGTCCGGATCAGCGAAACCGAGTTCACCGCCACATCCACGGCCCTGACCACCTGTGACATGCCGGATCCGAGCTGGAAGTTCGGTTCAGACAACCTCAAGGTCAACCTGCTCGGGTATGCCACCGGGCGTAACGTAATCTTCTATGTAAAGAATGTTCCGGTGCTCTACATCCCCTGGATCGCTTTTCCGGTCGTGCTGGAGAAACGGACTGGCCTCCTTGTTCCACGCTTCGGTTACTCGAACAACAGGGGATTGCAGCTTGATGTGCCGGCCTATTGGGTGATCTCGCCGAGCCAGGATCTCCAGCTGGATCTCGATCTGATGTCGCGCCGCGGCGCAGGCACCGGATTTGATTATCGCTACATCCGGAAGCGCGGAAGTGAAGGGCATGCCGGCGTTTATTCAATCTATGATCAACTGGAGAACCGGTGGCGCTGGCAGCTGTCACAGGAACATAAGGAAACTTTTTCGAGTGACGCCAATCTGCGCATGTCCGTAAATGCCGCCAGCGACCGGATCTTTTTTAATGATTTTGGCGAAAAGAGCGGCGACTACAATCGTCAATCGACAGACTCGACAATCAACACCTTGAAAACGTGGCAGAATTTTGCCGTTACCTCCTACCTGCGGTATAACGTGGATCTCTATGCCGCAGATAATCGCACAACACTTCAGACCCTGCCGTCACTGGGCGTAGCCGGGGTCCGCCAATCCATCTTCTCCCTGCCGCTCTATGTTGATCTGGACGGTTCCGTGGACAATCTTTACCGCGAAACAGTACCGAGTGGCCAGCGTCTCCACCTCTTTCCCAGGATCACCCTGCTCCCGTTCCGAAGCGGCTATCTTCAGACGACCCTGTTTGCGGGCGCACATATCAGGGGCTATGCCACCGACAGAAGGGACGGCAGCAGCGGGGTTCAGGCAAGCGACGGGGATCTGCTGCCGGAGGCGGGGGTACGCCTGTCAACATCGTTGACCCGCATCTACGACGCAAACTTCCCGCAGCTCAAAAAAATCAGGCACGAGATTATCCCTGAATTCAGCTACAGCTACGCGCCGGAGCGCGATCAGCAACGGCTTCCGCTCTATGATTACACGGATCGCATGATCCACCGGAACATGATTTCTCTTTCGGCTACAAACCTGCTTGGCGGCAAGTTCGTTTCCGGTGATGCAACCGAGTATCGGGACATTTCACGGCTCAAACTCGAAGCACGTTATTCAATCGCGGGGGAACAGCGTGACCTGTTGACGCTGGTGGCGAGCCAGCGTCCATGGAGCGATCTGATCCTGGAGTCGGATACCTGGCTGACCAGACTCGTGCGGATTACATTTGACACCCGCTACAGCCTCTACGAGAATCGGCTGTCAACCGCGGTAGCAGGGGTTGAAGTTGACGACCGGCTGGGTAATTCGATCGGCGCCGGTTACCAGATGGCCCGCCACGAGGTTGAATATTTCGAAGGGCGCCTCTCAACCAAACTTGTCAAGCCTCTTAACCTCTCATATACCGCCCGCTACTCGTTCGACCGGAGCGATTTTCTCGAAGCGGTGTACGCTGCCGAATATCGGCAAAAATGCTGGAGCGTGAACCTTGCGGTCCACCAGCGCCCCGGAAACCAGTCATATACGGTGAATTTCAATCTGGCGGGACTTGGGAGCAAATAAGGATCAGCTGTACTCTATCAGAAAAAGGAGCCGAAGGTACGCGGCAACCTTCTTCGCTTCATCGGCGGAAAGTTCGCTGCGCCGGACAGGGGTGATGAACCGCCGCAGAAAGGCCCTGTCACGGTACGAGAGCGAAGGATTCACGCTCCCGATCCGCGAGGGGATCCGCAGCGTGCCAGGCTTGAAGCGGCTGACCGCGGAAACCAGGCAGGGGTTGAGCTCAATAAGTCCGTCCCGGCAGCCGTCATCGGCCCGAGTCATGTTCTTCCCGAGGTAGAGGACGAAATTGCCGGGGGAGCGGCGCTCCTTTTCAAGAGTCCTGAGCCGTTCGATCTCCTCCGCCGGATTTTCCAGGGCATCCCGGTGGGCGAACATCAGCAGTTCAAGGCCGGTCCGGGAGATCATTTCCAGCAGGTCATCGATACGGTAACTGTGTACCCGCGGGTGAAGCAGGGCATCGGCGAATCCGGAAACGGTGGCGGCCTCATCCGAGGCGGCCATGTAGTTCGCCACCCGCGATCCCGCGGCGGCTTTGCCCAGCAGACGACGCGCGCTGCGGGGCGAGTTTATTCCTAGAAGCCTGAAAGCCCGGCGGATGGACTCCTCTTCCCGGCGGGCATAGCGGCTGTAGAGCATGATCCTCATGATTCCGCCCTTTACCAGGAGCCCTTCCAGCGTCTTCAGCCCTGCCGGCGGATCAGCCAGGTGATGGAGAACCCCGAAGGAATCAACCACCCCGAATTTTCCATCGATTACTGCAGGGTCCGACAGATCCCCGCAGCGATAGACGACGTTTCTCCGCCCGTGCAGGAGACAGTGCCGGCGGGCCCGCTTCAGGCTGCGCTCCGACAGGTCCAGCGCGGTGATCGGCGTGTCGGGATTGGCCACCGCCCAGGGGTACGGGGCGAAGGTGCCGCATCCGGCAATGAGGATTTTATTCGCCTCGGCCGGAGGCAGGGTACGGTTAAAGCGCGCCCAGAGGGCGTGCAGATTGAGCGCGTAGGTGTCGCAGCGGCGCACCGAGGCAAGCAGCGGGTAGTGCGGGTAGGGGTATTTCTGATAATGTGTCTGGACCGGATCGGACATGCCGCACTGTAACAGGATGTCGCCCGGCTTTCAACAGTCGGAGGGAGATCGGCTTCGCGAAATGATGGGGAAGGAGCATCCATGTTCAATCGACTCTATATCCACGTGCCGTTCTGCGTCGAGAAATGCCGCTATTGCGCCTTCGTCTCCGCCCCTCCCCGGAAGGACGAACTCATGGAGTACCCGGCGCTCCTCACGAGGGAGTTGCGGCTCATCGGCTCCGGTTCCGGGCCGGTCGATTCGATCTATTTCGGCGGCGGCACCCCGTCGCTGCTGCAGCCGGAGCAGTTTGCCCGGCTGCTCGGAGAAATCTCCGGACGGACCGGCATCGCGCCCGATGCCGAAATAACCATGGAAGCGAACCCGGGGACGATTGACCGCCTCTCCCTGGAGAGGTATCGAGCGGCCGGCATCAACCGGCTCTCCCTCGGGATTCAGTCATTCGATGATTCATTCCTGGAGTGCCTGGGGCGCATTCATGCGGCAGAACAGTCCCGCCGGGCTTTTCAGGACGCCCGCGACGCCGGGTTCACAAACATCAGCATCGACCTGATCCATGCCCTTCCCGGCCAGAGTCTCGATCAATGGCGAAGCGAGCTGCAGCATGCGATCGGGCTCCGCCCGGAGCATATTTCAATATACGGATTGACGGTGGAGGAAGGCACCCCCTTTGCGCGCACCTATCCCGCCGACAGCCCGGCATTGGCGGACGAAGACCTGTCCGCCGACATGTTTGAACTGGCGGACGAACTGCTGACTTCGGCCGGTTTTGACCATTACGAGATTGCCAGCTACGCCCGCCACGGTTACCGGTCACGGCATAACAGCGGCTATTGGCGGCGGGATGGTTACCGGGGGCTCGGAGTCGCAGCGCATTCGTTTCTGCGGGAGGGGTACGGTGTACGTTTCAGCAATCCCGATACACTGGAAGAATATCGCCGTGGGGTGGAGTCAGGCCAGCTTCCCCGAATCAACGAACATCCGCTGACGGAGTCAGAAGCCATGGCGGAATATATGTTTCTGGGGCTGCGCCTGGCAGATGGTGTGGATCTGCCCGCCTTTGAACGCGAGTTTGGACGGTCGCCGGAAACCGTCTACGGCTCCGCCACGGACGACCTCGCCCGGCTCGGCCTTCTCATTAAAAACGGGAATGTCCTGGCCTTGACACGCCGGGGAATGCTGCTCTCGAATCAGGTGTTCGCCAGATTCTTATGATATACACGGCTCGCCGCAGCCCCCCTCCATGCTTGTCAAACAGCACACCCACCGGACGTGCAAATTACAATGTTTTATATAATTTCAGCTAATTACTTGACAAGTCACTTGTGATACGTTAGCGTAATCTCAGCTGGATATTCCCGCATTAAGGAGGCAAGTTATGAAAAAGTGTTTAGCACTGACGCTGGCTGGAGGAATGATTATCGGCTCTGCAGCATTAGCTTCCGCCGCAGGCTATGGGACTGCCGGTTGCGGACTCGGTTCCCTGCTCTTCAAGGATCAGCCCGGCATTGTGCAGATTTTTGCTGCAACTACCAACGGTACTTTTGGTAACCAGACATTCGGCATTACCTCGGGCACATTGAACTGCGGAGCAGGCGTTCTCAAATCGCAGAATGGCAAGGCTGCCGAATTTGCAGCCGCAAACATGGATAACCTGGCAAGGGATATTGCTCAGGGAAAAGGCGAGAGCCTTGCAGCGTTTGCCGAGTTGATGAATGTTCCGGCCTCTCAACAGGCTGCGTTCAACCTGAAATTGCAGCAGAATTTTGACAAGATATTCACCTCCGACAAGGTTGTTGCCGCCCAGGTGGTTGATACCGTCAGCCAGCTTACCGCCGTCAACTAACCCTACTCGCAAGGATCCATAACGTGTCGATAAGATCAGGGGTATATGGAGCTTCGTGCTCCATATACCTTTTTTTTGCCGTTCTGTCCGGAATCGTGTCCGTAAAGCCGGCTTTCTGCCTCCCTCCCGAAAGCATGGCGTATGTGACCCTGGCCGGACAGAAAGGGCTGGCGGCGTCGCGGGAGTGGGATGTACTGCTTCATTACATGCCCCACGGGACCGGAAGAACAAGCCTGGTCGATGATCCCGGTTTTTTTGTTGCTGCCGACGGCAAAACCGATCCGCGCGCCGAACTGACCGGAACCATCACCGGTATGTTTGCCCCGGCAGAATTGGCCGATTTGCATTTCCAATGCCGCTTCCCCGCCCGTTTTGCCTGGCTTGTCAGGGAGCTGGACATCCCGGCCGACCGGTTGCCGCATCCCTCCTGTGACAAGTTGAACAAGACGATGAAATCGATCGATCCGCGCTCGGCGGTGCTGGTCTTCCCCGCTGCCCACAACAACGGGCCTGCATCGATGTTCGGGCATACGCTCATCAAGATCGGCAGTTCCTACAAAAGCGAGCTGTTGTCCCATGCGGTGAACTATGCCGCCCAGGCCACCGACAGCAACGGCCTTCTCTATGCTTTCAAGGGAATTTTCGGCCTCTATCCCGGTTACTACTCGATTCTCCCCTACTACGAAAAACTCAAGGAATATGGTGATCTGGAACACCGGGATGTCTGGGAGTACCAGCTGGCCCTTGCGCCTGAAGAGGTGCGGCAGATGGTGCTGCACATCTGGGAGCTCCAGGGAATTAGGTCCGACTACTACTTTTTTGACGAGAACTGCTCGTTCAACCTGCTGTTTCTGCTTGAGGCCGCCCGGCCGCAATTGAGGCTCGCCGAAGAATACTGGCAGCGTTCCGCATTCTGGGTGATTCCGATCGATACCATTTCGGTGGTGCGCCGGGCCGGCCTGATCGAGCGGGTGGCCTACCGCCCCTCCCAGGCGACCCGCATCCTGAAGCGCGCCTCGCTCCTGAACGCTCATGACCAGAACTTCTCGGTCGAGATCGTGGAACAGAAAATAAAATCCGATGATACGCAGCTGGGACAACTGCCGGTAGAGGAGCGGCGCCAGGTGCTCGACCTGGCTGCCGAATATCTGCAATACCGCTATTCGCGCCTTGAATTGCCCCAGGAAAAGTTTCAGAGCCAGTTTCTGCCAATCCTCAAGAGCAGAAGCGATCTTGGCCCCGGCGAACGGGACGCGGGCATGGTTCCACCCCCACCTCAACCCGAAGAAGGCCATCTCCCGGCAAAAATCGCCCTGGGAGGAGGGGTGCGCCGAGGCTCCCCGTTTGTCCAGCTCTCCTGGCAGCCCGCCTACCACGACCTGATGGATGCGGAAGACGGCTATACCAAAGGCGCCCAGGTCAATTTCATGTCGGTCAGCGGCCGCTACCTGACCGATAATGGAGAGTTCCTGCTCCAGAGATTGCGCCCCGTAGATATCGTGTCGCTGTCTCCCAGGAACCGTTTTTTTCAGCCGGTCTCCTGGAAGGTCAACTTCGGGGTCGATCGCAAGATCCTGGCAGATGGCGCAGACCGGGCGATCTTTCGCCTTAACACCGGTGGCGGGGTTGCCTGGGATCTGCCTCTCCTCGGCCTGGCTTACGGCATGGCCGAGGCGGATCTCAACATGTCGGACCGGTTCGACAACACGGCGGCCCTGGGAGGGGGCGGCTCTATAGGCATATTGCGCCAGGGGGGGGCTTCCTGGACGCTGCATCTGTACGGGAGCGCCCTCGCCTATCTGATCGAAAACCATAAGGAATACCGGGTTGCCCTGGACCAGCAGTTCACCTTGAGCAGGCGGGCAGCCATCGGAGTCAAGACGAAATGGGAGCGGTCATTTGATCATGACCGTACCGAAGCCCTTCTGGAGCTGATCGGCTACTATTGAATTCAAGTGATCCTGAATCCGTGACGCCTCCGTGCCTCCACTTGCCCGGAACGCCTATCGCTTCAGGATTTCATGATTAGTTGCCTGGGTGCGGAGGACGCCTGACAATGCAGGCTTGTTCCGGACCAAGCGACGGGCAGCTCCGGCATTCCGCGCATTCCGGCACTCTGCCGTCACGGATTCGGGGTATTGTATAAACTGCCTCTTTCCACTTGCCACTCGCGCCAAAGCATCTATAATACCCCCATGATCCCCGAACAGCTCAAAGCAAACCTTGAACAACGCGTCGCCGACGCGGCCACCAATCGCGAGGCGGCCGTCGATGTCATGAAAGAACTGCAGCGCCATTACGGGTGGCTGACCGATGAAGCCCTTGAAGAGGCGGCGCAGCTGCTTGACCTGTCGCCGCTCCAGGTTGAAGAGCTGGCCACGTTCTATGAGATGATCTATCGGCGGCCGGTGGGGCGGCATGTCGTGCATGTCTGCGATTCGATCTCCTGCTGGGCGACCGGGGGAGAAACACTGCTGAAATCACTGGCATATCTTCTGAACATCGAACCGGGCTCGACCACGGCCGACGACGCCGTAACCCTGCTCCCCTGCTCATGTCTCGGCAACTGCGGCGAGGCTCCCTGCATGATGATCGGCGAAAAGCAGTATGGCCCCGTGACTCCGGAAGCCGGAGCCGGGATAGTGGCCCGCTTGAGAGACGGCATCCGCGGCGGATGATCGGATGAAACGACCACTTGTCCGGACGCTTCCGGAGTGTTATGGTACAGTGCTGCAACCTCCAGAGTGAGGACAACTACCTGTAATAAAAAGGAGATTGATGATGAAAAAGAGAATCATGGCGGCAACCGCCCTGTTGAGCGTCGGGTTGATGTCGGCTGCGGCATTTGCCGGGGAAACCGGCGGAGAGGCGATCTTCAAGGCGAAGTGTGCAGCCTGTCACCCCGACGGCGGCAATATCATGAAACCGACTGCTACCCTGAAAGGGATCAAGGATCCCAAGAAGATAATCGCACAGGTTCGCAAGGGCGGCGGCGGAATGCCCGCTTTCGATGCCAAGGCCATTTCCGATGCCGACCTCAAACAGCTGGCCGGCTATATCATAAAAACCTTCAAGAAGTAGCCTGCACCGCCGGGGAGACAGATAATCATCTCTCCCCGGCGACCATATCCCATGGAACAGATCCTGCTCAAACATACCCGCCCGGGGCACTGCCTGTCGTTTGACGAATACCGGTCGACGGGCGGTTTCGAGGCGCTGGCACATGCGCTCAGGGACATGACCCCCGCCGACGTCCAGCAGAACGTGATCGACTCGTGCATGAGAGGCCGCGGCGGCGCCGGTTTTCCCACCGGGAAGAAATGGTCGTTCGTGCCCCGTGACCTTCCGGGCCCGCGCTACCTGATCTGCAACAGCGACGAGATGGAGCCTGGCACCTACAAGGATCGCGTGCTGCTGGAGCGGAACCCCCATCTGCTGGTGGAGGGGATGACCCTTGCCTGTTATGCGCTCGGGGTGCAGCACGCCTACATCTTCGTCCGCTACGGCTATGAGCAGGCCGCCGAAAACCTGCGCGCCTCGATTGCCGCCGCCCACCGCGCCGGCTTTCTGGGGAGCAACATCTTGGGGAGCGGTTTCTCCCTGGAGCTGGACGTCCATCAGTCGGCCGGCCGCTATATCTGCGGCGAGGAAACCGCCCTGATCAACGCCCTGGAGGGGAAGCGGGCCAACCCGCGGGTCAAGCCCCCCTTCCCTGCCGTCAAGGGGCTGTGGGGACAGCCGACAGTCGTCAACAACGTCGAGACCCTGGCCAATGTCCCGGCAATCATCACCGGCGGGCCGCTCTGGTGGAAAAACACGGCGGCCATACCCGAAGCGGCCGGCACCAAGCTGTTCTGCATCAGCGGCCATGTCGTCAACAGGGAATGCTTCGAGTTGCCGCTCGGCATAACCCTGGGGGAAATCATTGACGGCCCCTGCGGCGGGATGCGCCCCGGCAGCAGGTTCAAGGCCTGTATTCCGGGCGGAGCTTCCACCCCGTACCTGACCGCCGCCCACCGGGACGTGCAGATGGATTTCGATCCGATCGTCAAGGCCGGTTCACGCCTCGGCACCGCCGGCATCATCGTGTTCGATCACACTACCTGCATGGTGGCGGCCACGCTCAATCTGATCCGCTTCTATGCCCGGGAATCGTGCGGCTGGTGCACCCCATGCCGCGAGGGGCTCCCCTTCGTGCAGCGGACCCTGGAGCGGATCGAATCGGGGCGGGGCGAGGTGCGGGATATCGAGATCCTGCGGGAGCATGTCCAGACGCTCAATTACGCCTTCTGCGCACTGGCGCCGGGCGCCATGGGACCGGTGGAGGGGCTGCTGCGGCTCTTCGGCGACGAACTGGAAGCCCATATCAAGGAAAAAAAGTGCCCCCTGAATCAGTGACGCCTCCGTACCTCCACTTGCCCGGAACGCCTATCGCGTCAGGATTTGAGGATTAATTTACCAAGAAGCGGAGGACACCAGACAATGCAGGCATGTTCCGGCACAGCGACGGGCAGCTCCGGCATTCCGCGCATTCCGGTACTCTGCCGTCACGGACTCAGGTGCCCGTTATGAAAGTTTGAATCCATGCCAAAGATAATCATCGACACCATACCGCTTGAGGTTCCCGAAGGCACCAATGTCCTGGAGGCTGCCCGCAGCATCGGCATCACCATCCCGCATTTCTGCTGGCATCCCGTCCTCGGCAGGGCCGGCGCCTGCCGGGTCTGTGCCGTCAGGATGCTGGAGGGGCCGGTAAAGGGGATCCAGATGTCCTGCATGCTGCCGGCCCAGGACGGCATGGTGGTATCGACGACCGACCCTGAAGCGGTCGCCATGCGCCGCGCCGTCATCGAATGGCTGATGATCAATCACCCCCACGACTGTCCGGTCTGCGACGAGGGGGGGGAGTGCCAGCTCCAGGACTTCACCATCGCCGGCGGCCACGGCATCCGGCGCTACGACGGCCTGAAGCGGACATACGTCAATCAGTATCTCGGTACCTTTATCGAACACGAGATGAACCGCTGCATCCAGTGCTACCGCTGCGCCCGCTTCTATCAGGAGTATGCCGGGGGCACCGATTTCGGCGTCATGGGGCGCGCGGGCACCATCTATTTCGGGCGACAGCAGGAGGGGCAGCTGGAATCCCCCTTCTCCGGCAACCTGGTCGACATCTGCCCGACCGGCGTCTTCACCGACAAGACGGCCCGTTTCCGGGCCCGCTACTGGGACTACGACATGGCCCCCTCGGTCTGCCCCCACTGCTCCCTCGGCTGCAATACCGTCCCGATGGCCCGCTACCGCGAGCTGCTCAAGGTGACCGCAAGGCGCAACGATGATGTGAACGGCTGGTTCATCTGCGACCGGGGGCGATTCACGAATGCCGCCGTCAATGCTCCGGAGCGTCCCCGCCAGGCGCTGGTGGATGGCAGCGCGGTCAGTATGGATGTCGCCCTTGATGCGCTTCTGGAGCGATTGACCGGTTTCATCGAGCTGAACGGCCCGTCGGGGCTGGCCATAGTCGGCTCTCCCCGCATGTCCCAGGAGGCCGCCGTCATGGCCGCCCGGCTGCGCGAGGTGACCGGCGCAGGGCTTCTCAGCTATTCCCCTTCCGGATTGACGACCGAAGCAGTTGCCCTGCTGAACCGCCATGACGCCGCCTCCCAGGAGGATGTGCGCCGGGCCGATCTGGTTGCCCTGCTGGAGTGCGACCTGCTGGACGAGGCACCCATGATGGCCCTGGCGGTGCGCCAGGCGTGGCGGAACGGGGCGAAGATATTTGTCGTCGGGGGCGGATGCCCGCCGGAGGCACCCCACCGGCTCTATGAAGCAACAGCCGTCGCCTCACTGACTGACATCCAGTTTGGAGACGCCCGCACCCCGGTGGTTATCTGCGGCACGAACCGGCTGGGGCTGGACGGCACCAAGAACGCGGCTCTTGAAGGGGTGAAGCTGGCCTTCATCATGGATGGTCCCAACGCGTTCGGGGCTGCACAGCTGGCCCGCGAACATGGCGCCGTTTCACTGCAGGACGCGGTGGCGGATGGCAAGGCCAAAGGGATTATCGCCCTGGAGACCGATCTGCCTACTGATCTGCCGCCGGAGGTCAGGGTGCTGGCCGCCGCCGACTGGCTGCCGACGCGCCTGCTGGAGCGCGCCGAGGTGGTGCTGCCGGTCACCTCCTGGGTCGAGATGGCCGGCACTTTCATCAATTACGAGGGGCGCGCCCAGCGCTTCGAACGGGTGATGCGCCCCGGCCTGCCGATCAGGGGGCTGACTCCGGAGCTTCATCCGCCGCGGATTCACCGCCATGACCCGCCGGGCGGAGATATGCTCCCCTCCTGGCAGATTGTTGCGGAGCTGCTGAGACGGCTGGGGGTTGAAACGCCCGCGGAAGCCGGTTTTGGGGAGTTGCTTGAGTCGCTCGATGGGGAAACGACGGATTAATGATCAACGAAAGGAATCAGCACCAGTGAAAACAGCAATTTTGATGATGGCCCACGGCAGCCGCATCGCCGAGGCGAACGACGCGGCGCGGGAAGTGGCCGCAATGGTACGGGAGATGACCGGTTTCGAGATCGTCGAGGTTTCATTCCGCGAGATGCACGATCCGAACATCCAGTCCGGCATCGATGCCTGTGTCGCCAGGGGCGCCGGGCGGATCCTGCTGATGCCCTATTTCCTCTTCATGGGGGCCCATGTCCTGCATGATCTGCCGGAAGAGATCGCCGAAGCTAAAAAAAGGTATCCCGGCCTGGTCATGGAGATGGGTGGGCACCTGGGGGCGCACCGCAAGCTGGCGGAGATCGAGGCGGAGCGGATCGGTGAGTCCCTGGACAGGCTCGGGTGGCGCTGATGGAGTCACTGGGCATGAAACCGGAGGAGATCGAGGAGGAATCGTTCCGCATCATCGACCTTGAAGCGGGGGATCATGGGTGGCCGGGAACGGAATGGCCGGTCGTGCGCCGCGCGATCCACACCAGCGCCGACTTCGAATACTCCCAATCGATGGTGTTTTCGGATGATGTCGTGGCGAAGGCGGTCTCGGCGCTGAGGAGCGGCGTGGGTATCGTCACCGATACGAACATGGCCCTGTCAGGGTTAAGCAAGCCCCGGTTGATCTCCATGGGATGTGCGCTATCCTGTCATATTGCCGACGGGGACGTGGCCGTACAGGCAAAAGCCGAA
>DATNCC010000344.1:0-4514 GCA_035571735.1 Dongiaceae bacterium
GTGTCTCGCGGAGGTCGAAGAAATTCACGAATTCAGCCGCTGTTGCGAACGGAAAGACCGGGAAGTTGACGGTCAGAAAATCCTGGCAGTGATTATTTGTACCGGGAATGGCCGGAGTACCTGTCACATCCAGCAACTTGACGGCCATCCCCCGCGCATCGCCCTTACCGTCAGGGTTGATCGTCTCCGCGGCATTGGAGAAACGGATGATCGCCGGAAACACCTGATTCGGCTTGCTGAAGACCCCGTAACGAAGATCGTCCGGTACATCGCCCGGATGGTGAATACTCCCCGGACACAACCTGTCGCCTTGGCGTGCTGGCCACGGCGGATGCGCCCCAGTTGGGGCTTCATTCGTTCGACGGCCAACCTGACCATCTTCTCGATCAGCTTGTCTTCGCCCCGTTCGGGATACTCGCGGTTCAGTTCAGGTTTAATCATCAGGTCCTCCTGATATTGGAAAATAGAACTCGTTGCTCATCTATTATTGAATTCCATGCGAAGAGGTCGAGCCATGGAGGAACTATAGCGGAGTAAACTTTTATTTCAAGACTCCAAAGACATACTGGGAGGCGCCTCCAGAACTTTCCTGATCCCACACTTGCACACCCTGTAAAAGAAACAGCAAAGGCGGCCATTTTTGCTGCATTGCGATTTAAGTAGACTGTCCCCGGAATTCACACGCCTCTTTGTCGATTGCTCTACCCTGCCATTTCCGCTACTATGCCGGCCGGACTCGATCAGGCACTGTAGACAATCAGCATAAGGAGGCATTCTTGAATATTCATTCTGCAAATCCGGAGGGGGAACTGCTGCTCCGCACTTCGCCGATGCCGGCGGACACAAATGCGAACGGCGACATCTTCGGCGGGTGGATCATGTCGCAGATGGACATTGCCGGCGGCATGATGGCAGTGGAAATTACCGGCGGCCGAGCGGTTACCATTGCGGTGGATGCC
This sequence comes from Dongiaceae bacterium, assembly GCA_035571735.1. Classification (GTDB taxonomy): domain Bacteria; phylum Desulfobacterota; class Desulfuromonadia; order Geobacterales; family Pseudopelobacteraceae; genus JACRCG01. The sequence goes on from DATNCC010000344.1 coordinate 960, forward strand.
ATGAAATTCATTAAGCCGGTAAAGACAGGTGATATCGTCTGCTGCTACGGCAAGGTAACGCGGATCGGCAATACTTCAGTTACCATAAGGCTTGAGGTCTGGGTGAAGCCCGGGTTGGGGGAGCTCACCATCAACAGGGAAAACCCGTTCTCCCTGGTCACGGAAGCTTCATACACCTATGTGGCGATCGATCAGGAAGGGCAGAAACGAGCGTTTCCCAAACCGGTAACTCAGGTACTTTCCAGATAACTTCCTCTCAACCTGAATCCGTGACGGTGAGGGCCTTTTCGAGCGGAAACGGCCGGAGCGCATGGCCAGATGTTGCCAAATCGATAGTGCCACTGAGCTTCATCGCTGTTGAAGGAGTTACAAAGGAAAACTTTTCGTTACGTTGGAGCTAGCGAAAAGATATGGGGTTAGCTTTTCGTTAGCGTATTGGCGTGGCCCCTTCACTGAGAATTTTCAGGTAGTCACTGTAGACGAAAAGCCGGTGACGCTCCTTGCCGGTCAGCTCCCGCACGATCTTCAGCTCGGCCAGCAGGCGCAGGGCTGTTGCCACGGTAGGCCTGGTCAGGCCTGTATCATCGGCCGCCTTCTGAATGGTCAGCAGCGGGCTGTTCTGCATCTTCTGGTGCAGCCGCAGCACCGAGCCGGAGACCCTGCCCAGCTGTGCGATCCGCAACCGATCCTGTTCGAACAGCCGTTGAATCTGCTGGGCCGTGGCAACAGCCTGCTCCGATGTCTCCAGCACCCCTTCCAGGAAAAATTCCAGCCAGCTCTCCCAACCACCCTCCAGCCGTACCGCCTGCAGCAGATCGTAATAGCGGTTACGATTGGCCTTGAAATAGAGGCTTAGGTAGAGCAGCGGCTGGGTCAGCGCGCCCTGATCGCAGAGCAGCAAAGTAATCAGCAGCCGTCCCAGCCGGCCGTTGCCGTCCAGAAATGGATGGATCGTCTCGAACTGCACATGGGCCAGCGCTGCCTTGACCAGCACCGGCGTGTGTTCGGCATGAAGGTACTTTTCCAGATCGCCCATGCACTGCAGCAGGTATTCGGGCGGCGGCGGTACGAAACGGGCGTTACCGGGGCGGCTGCCGCCGATCCAGTTCTGGCTGCGGCGGAATTCTCCCGGAGATTTCGTGCTCCCCCGTCCCTTGGCCATGAGCACTTCGTGGATTTCCCTGATCAGCCGCAGCGATAGGGGGAACCCATCCCGCAACCGCTTCAATCCGTGGTCCAGAGCCGCCACATAGTTGGAAACCTCGACCACATCATCCAGCGGCACGCCGGGCACTTCGGCGGACTCAAAAAGCAGCAGGTCGGCGAAAGACGACTGGGTCCCCTCGATCTGCGAGGAGAGCAGCGCCTCCTTGCGGACATAGAAGTAAAGAAACAGGGAGGTGTCGGGCAGCAGTGCCGCCATGCCGTCCAGCCGCCCCAGCGCCAGGTTAGCCTTTTCCATCAGTTCAAAATGACGCTCGCTCAGCTCCAGCGCCGCCAGCGACGGCAGTGGATCAGGGACAAATGCCTTGAACTGCTCACCGGCAGTGGTAGCCGTCACATACTGACCGGTTATCTTTGCCATAGCCTCTCCAATGGTAAAATCTTTTCGTTAGTATATGGCTAACGAAAAGATAATACCATAACTTTTCGTTAGCGCTAGCGGGCTGATCAAAATAATAAAGGCGGCCGATCGGTCGCCTTCTGCTTTAAGGAGGTTGTCCCCGGAATTCCGCCACAAGACCTGACCCCGTAGTCTGCACCCCTAATGCTGCTGATATACGAAATATGCAATAAGTTATATAATCAGTTAGGAGTACCGAGCCATGAAAACGAATTATCTGTCTGAACAAGTCCACATGCCTCCGGGCAAGCCGATGACCACAGAACAGGAACTGTTGACCGCGACGGGTAATGGTGGGGTCTGCAAAGAGTGCTTGAATGAAGATTTTGATTCTTGCGTCTGTCCAGAACCTGAAAACGGCTCTCACCGTCACGGATCCACTTGTCAAGGCAGTATTTGCGCAACTGGAAAAGGGGCCGGAAGACGTTTGATCTGAGATGCTCCTGAAACAGCAAAGGCGGCCGATTGGCCGCCTTTTTATATGGTAATGTCTCCCGCAGACCCCTTTTACTTGGCCGGCTTGGCTGCACGTAGTACCGGGTAGTGCTGGGTAAAGACCAGGTCTTCGGCTGCATTCTGCTGGTGGCAGGCATTGCAGGCGGCGGTTGCCAGCGCCTTGCCGCCATCCCCCATGAAACTGAAATAGGCCCAGTTGCCAGGTTCTTTGGCGAAGCGTTTGGCATCCTTGACAGAAGCCGCAACCCCGATAAACTCTCCGGCAAAGTAGCCGTTGCCGCTGGCACTGCTTTTCGCGCCGACGCCGGCCAGCTCCTTCACGAGGACGGTGCCGTTGGGAAACTTGCCGGTTTTCTTATAAGCGGCAAAACTGGCGGGGTCGATGTAGACATGATGGAACTCCGGAAAAGCCGCCTTGCCGTTGTTCATGTCGTTGGGAGTGACCGGCGCCCCGACAAAGACCCATTGCCGGTAATTCCTGGGCATCATCAGTTCGCCCTTGTCAGTGTACTTGGCAGCCGCCTGTGCTGCTTCCACCGGGCCGGTCAAGGCCATGGCGAACACACAAGCCAGAAATGCCGAAATAACCCTTGGTTTTCCTGCGGACGTTCCAAAGTATCGTTGCTTTTCCATGACTCCTCCTTTTCTTAAGTGAACACCGCTGTTCACCCTTTTAGATTGGAAGAAATTATAGCAGACCCGGCTCCGGACGCAACGGGCCGGATTAATCGGAAGACGCCTCTACGCAAAGTAAAAAGAAAGGGCGGCGTTACCATAAGGCTCGAGGTCTGGGTGAAGCCCGGGTTGGGGAAGCTCACCATCAACAGGGAAAACCCGTTCTCCCTGGTCACGGAAGCTTCATACACCTATGTGGCGATCGATCAGGAAGGGCAGAAACGAGCGTTTCCCAAACCGGCAACTCAGATACTTTCTTGATAACTCCTGTCAAGGCAGTATCTGCGCAACTGTGTGGAGTGTTCGTCAGCCGACCATCTGAATTCCGAAACAGCAAAGGCGGCCGATTGGCCGCCTTTTGAATTAAATATGCTGTTCCAGGAATTTCCCGGCGGATTGCGGCGGATCGACCGCCTTTATTAATGGGGATGGCGTCCCTGTATTTCCCCATCACAAAGTCTGGAAATATACTCCATCAATATTGTTGTCCTAGATTTGATAAAATCCTCATATGTAGCCTTTGAATAATCGAGTTGCGAGGGTAGAGGTAGTAGATTAGATGCGAAGACGGAATCAGCTAACGTGCCTAAGCGTATAGCAGAAGCGGGAAGGTATTCGTTCGGGTTTTTATCGCTAATTTCAAGATTGGCAGAGGCTGACAACATACATATATTTACAAGAAGATTATCATCTTTTGTGATACCCAGTGCCTTTAAGTACGCGCGCGGATATACGTGGTGAAACTGTTTTTTGTTGTAGATTGATAGCGCCTCCGTAGGATCTATGCGTGCGCCATTAGT
>DATNCC010000345.1:0-3466 GCA_035571735.1 Dongiaceae bacterium
GGCTGGTGACCGCCTCGGACGACAAGAGCCTGCGGGTCTGGGAGCATCCCTCTGGCCGGCTGGTCCGCACAATCCGCCCACCAATCGGCGAGGTGAACGAGGGTAAACTGTCCGCAGCGGCCCTCTCCCCTGACGGCAGCACCATTGCCTGCGGAGGATGGACATGGTTTAACAACGGATCTAATGAGATTGCAGCCGAAGGCGCAACTATCTATCTCTTCAACCGGGCCAGCGGCAACCTGATCACACGGATCACCGGCCTGCCCAACGTCATTTTTCACTTGGCCTTCTCCCCTGACGGCCGCTTCCTGGCCGTCAGTTTGGGAGTCAATAACGGCATCCGTCTCTACCGTACCTCCGACTGGTTACAGACCGGCGAAGACAAGGAATACGGCAGCGATAGCTATTCCGCCCATTTCAGTCGTAACGATAAGCTGGTGACCACTTCCTTTGATGGTTACCTCCGGCTCTATGATGTGAGTCGCGGCAAACTGGACCGCGTCGCCAAGGAGAAGGCCCCGGGCGGCAAACAGCCTTACAGCGCCCGCTTTTCGCCGGACGGCAGCAAAGTGGCGGTTGGTTATGAAGACACCGCTGCCGTATCTGTTCATGACGCCAAAGACCTCGATCATCTTTTTTCGCCCGATATCAGCGGATTGAAAGGAATAATGAATGCTGTCGAATGGTCAATAGATGGGCATTATCTTTATGCCGGCGGACGGTGGTCGAGGCCGAGCGACGGCGTCTGGGAAGGCCTCACTCGCCGCTGGAGCGATGGGGGGAAGGGAAGTTCTAACGACGCTCCTGCCACTACTGACTTAATCACGGATATGGTACCTCTGGCGGATGGCCAGATTGCTTTTGTGTCTGGTGCTCCCTCTTTCGGCGTCCTGGGAAAGGATGGCATGCGAAAACTCTTCGTGCCGCCGGCCATTAGCACTTACCGGGAAAATTTTGATGGTTTCAGAGTCTCCAAGGACGGGAGCAGCATTGCCTTTGCTTATGCCTATGGCGGTCAATTGCCCGCTACCTTCGACCTTGCCAGCCGCAACATTAAACCGGGAATAAGCACATCTCTGCATTCACCCATCGATTTCGCCATTGGGCTGGAGGTGACCAATTGGAAGCATTATTTTTCGCCCAAGCTGAACGGTTCACTTATCCAGCTGGACTCTTACGAGATTTCCCGCTCGCTGGCCATCGCCCATGATGCCAACTCTTTTATCCTTGGCACCGGCTGGAATCTGCGCCGCTTCAGCCGCAGCGGCGCACAACTCTGGCGGGTAGCTGTTCCCGGAACCGTCTGGGGGGTGAACATCGCCGCCAACGATTCTGTGCTGGTGGCAGCCTATGGTGATGGCACCATCCGCTGGCACCGGATGACTGACGGCAAGGAACTGCTGGCCTTCTTCCCTCACGCCGACCGGAAGCGCTGGGTGCTCTGGACCCCTTCCGGCTACTACGACGCCTCCCCCGGCGGCGAGGAGCTGATCGGCTGGCATGTGAACAACGGCAAGGACCAGGCCGCCGACTTCTTCCCCGCCGACAAGTTCCGCTCTGCCAAATACCGCCCCGACGTGATCGCCAAGGTCCTCGACACCCTGGACGAGGGGGAGGCCGTGCGCATGGCCAACGCCGAGTCCGGCAGGAAGCAGACCTCCGCGTCCGTGGCCCAGCTCCTGCCGCCGGTGGTCAGCATCACCGGCCCCCAGGACGGGGCTAAAGTTTCCGACAACATCGTGACCATCCGCTACACCATCCGCTCTCCTGAAGACGCGCCGGCCACCTCCGTGCGGGTGCTGGTGGACGGCCGGCCGGTGGCCACCGAGCGGGGCGTCAAGGTCGTGCCGAAGGACAGCGCCGAGCAGCGCGTCACCGTAGCCATCCCTGAGCGGGACTGCGAGGTCAGCGTCATCGCCGAGAACAGACACAGCACCTCGGTCCCGGCCACGGTACGTCTCACATGGGCAGGGAAGAAGCAGGAGGAGTTCACAGTCCAGCCAAAGCTCTACGTGCTGGCTGTCGGGGTAAGCGCCTACAGGGACAAGGGGCTGACCCTGAAGTACGCCGCCAAGGATGCCAGGGACTTCGCGGCTGCCGTGGAAAAACAGAAGGGGGGCATGTACCGCGATGTCGTCACCAAGATCCTGGCAGATGAGACCGCCACCAAGGAAGACATCATGGACGGCCTTGACTGGCTCCAGAAGGAGGTAACCGCCAGAGACATCGGGATCATCTTCATCGCTGGCCACGGGGTCAACGACCCGACCGGGAACTACTTCTACCTCCCCCAGAACGCCGACACGGAGAAGCTCAAACGTACCGGGGTGGCTTTTAATGACATCAAGAGCACTCTTGCCTCCCTGGCTGGCAAGGCGGTGCTGTTTGTGGATACCTGCCACAGCGGAAACGTCATGGGCACGAGGCGCGGTGTAGCCGACATCAACGCCGTGGTGAACGAACTGGCCAGCTCCGAGAACGGCGCGGTGGTCTTCGCCTCCTCCACCGGCAAACAGTACTCCCTGGAGGACGACAAGTGGGGCAACGGAGCCTTCACCAAGGCCTTGGTGGAGGGACTCTCCGGCAAGGCGGACTACAGCGGCAAAGGTAAGATCACCATCAACATGCTCGACCTCTACCTGTCGGAGCGGGTCAAGGAGCTGACCAAAGGGCAGCAGACCCCGACCACCACCAAGCCGCAGACCATCCAGGACTTCCCGCTAGCGGTCAAAAGATGAGAATGTTGATTTTTTAAATAGCAGTGGTCTAGGAATCACATGAAAAAATCGTTACTTTTCCTGCTAATCGGTTTGCTTTCAGCTGTGGTAGGCTTTACTGCCTATCGCATCTCGCCCCCATTTTTCCAGCACCTTGACAACAAGCTCAAGGATTCACGTTTCATGCTTCGTGGTCCGGTAAAGCCTGCTGCGAAAGTAGTCGTTGTTGCGATTGATAACAAGAGCATCAAGGAACTGGGGCGCTGGCCCTGGTCCAGAAGCACAATTGCCGAACTCGTAAGGAATCTTGCCGGGTACGGTGTCAAGGTTACGGCACTCGATATCGTTTTTTCCGAGCCGGAAGGGGAGGGGAGCGACAGGGCTCTGGCAGAGAGCATGGGGGTTGCCGGGAATGTCGTCATGGGCTATTTTTTCCGGGACGAGGAGCAGTCGGTCGATCCTGATGCCCTTGAACAGGTTTCTTCTTCGAAAGTAAAGCTGCTGAAGATCGACAGCGGTGTTGATTCTATTCCCGTCAGTGAATACAGCCATCTCAATCCGAACATTCCTGAGCTGGGCGCCAGAGCCCTCGATTTCGGCTTCTTCAACCAATTTCCCGACAGCGACGGAGTTTTCAGAAAGTCACCACTTCTGCTGCTTTATAATGGCGATATTTACCCTTCACTCGCCTTGAAGGCCCTCCGTTATCATTACAAATCCGAAATAATGCTCAATGTCGCCATTTTCGG
>DATNCC010000346.1:0-2096 GCA_035571735.1 Dongiaceae bacterium
GGTCAGGCCGTCCGGCTTTTGCATGTCGGAGGCGAGCTTGGCCAGCAGTTTGTTGGGGGCGATGCCGACCGAGCAGGTCAGGCCGAACTGCTCGTAGATGCGCGACTTGATTTCCCGGACGATGAGCTCGGCCGAGCCGAACAGGGAGAGGGAGGCGGTGACGTCGAGGAAGGCCTCGTCGATGGAGAAGACCTCGACCAGCGGGGTGTAGTCGCGCATGATGGCGATGATCTGGCTGGAGGTATAGGTGTACTTGCGGTTGTTGCCGACCACGAAGATGAGCTGCGGGCATTTCTGGCGGGCTTCCCAGGCGTTCATCCCGGTCTTGACCCCGAAGGCGCGCGCCTCGTAGGAACAGGTGGTGATGACCGTCCTTTTGGCCGCTCCGATAACCGCGATCGCTTTGCCCTTCAGCTCCGGGTTCGATTGCTGCTCCACGGAGGCGAAGAAGGCGTTCATGTCGATGTGGAGGATGATGCGCTGGGGTTGCAAGCGTCGGTCCCGCCCCTGAATCATGGTCTTTCGACCCCCTCCAGGGTCCAGCTCTGGCTGGAGGTGTCGAACATCAGCTCGAAAAGGTTGCTGCCGTCGCTTACGGCGAAGTGCAAACGGGTGACCTCGCCCAGGCGGTCCTGCCAGAAGTAAGAGAGGGCGGTGATGCCGTACTTTTGCCGGCGCCACTCGAACCAGACCGGTCTGATTCGGGCTCCCGGCGCGAAAACGGCTGCAACTTTAACTCTTTCGGCGACCGGGTGCATCAACTTACTCCATTTGCCGATAGATGCCAACAACTTTCCCGATGATGGCCACCTCGCCCTCCTCCTCGCGAATGATGATGGCGTTGTAGTTAGGATTCTCCGGCTGCAGCCGGATCAGGTTGTGTTCGCGGTAGAACCTCTTCAGGGTCGCCTCGCCGTCCACCATCGCCACCACGATGTCCCTGTTGGCGGCGGTCGGCTGCGGGCGCACCAGGGCCAGGTCTCCCTCCACGATGTGGGCGTGAATCATGGAGTCTCCCTTGACGCGCAGGAAGAAGGTGCCGCCCTTGCGCAGCTGCGAGCGATCCACCGCGAAGTACCCCTCGATATCCTCGATGGCGGGATGCAGAGCGCCGGCCCGCACCACTCCGACGATGGGAAGGCTGGCGGCTTGGGACTGGTGCAGCAGGGCGATGCCGCGGGAACTCCCCTCCTGGCGGCGCAGGTAACCCTTCTTCTCCAGAGCCTCCAGGTGTTTCATCACCCCCAGTGTACCGGTGACCGCGAGTTTTTTCCCGATTTCCCGCAGGCTGGGGGGGTAGCCGTATTCGTTCAGGTACTGGCCGATGATTTCCAGTACCTGCTGTTGTCGGGCCGTGAGCGGTTCCATGGCGATACCTCCTCTGGTTGTCTTATGATAAGCTTACCAAATGGTAACCATAGTATGTCAAGAGGATTTGCGGGGATTTGAGTATTAGAGGATATGCATTATAGTGTGAGGCGTGGCGCATGGGCGGGGACGGGCAGGGAAGACCAAGCCGAATGACGGGAGGCTACCATGACGACGGACCTGGACAGAGCGGGAAGAAGGGCGCTAATGGTCGTTTTCGTCAATCTGTTGCTGATTTGCTGCCCAGGCGGATGGTCCGGGTTGGATTGCGCCCGCGCCGCCGCTTCGGGGGCGGATGTCGGCACTGAGGACCGAGCTAAGTCAGGGGGAGAGGCCAACAATGACAGCGGAGGGGAGTACCACACGCCTTTGGCCGGAAAGTCCGGCCATGCCACCTTTCTGGGGCACCCGGCCGATATCCCGGGTTACGATCGCGGCCATATGACCTCCATTACCCTTGGCGGCAGCATCCTGCAGCCCAAACAGGGGGGGACCTTGGGCGTTCCCGTTGGTGCACTTTATCTGAGGCGGATAGAGGCACGGTACCGCACCCGGGACACCATCAGCATTTTTGTCAACGAGCTGGAGTACGATAAGAGCTTCGGCGATTTCGATATCGTGGCGCGCTTCGAAAATAGTACCCTCCCTTTCGACCAGACCGAAGAGGTACGCAATCAGGAGATCAAGGCAACCTCGCTGGTATGGGGCAGCGCTATCGCCTCGCTCGG
>DATNCC010000347.1:0-2982 GCA_035571735.1 Dongiaceae bacterium
AGTTGACCGACGCATTGGGTTTTCATTTCCAGCGTCAGGGCAGGGATTTCATTCACCCGGTAGCAAGCATGGTGGTTTCACCCGACGGCACCATTATCCGCTATCTGTACGGCACAACCATCCTGCCCAAGGATCTGGCGCTTGCCCTGATTGAGGCGAAAAACGGCATCGCCGGTGTCTCCGTCCGCAAACTGATGGAATACTGCTTCACCTACGACCCGACCGGCAAGACTTACGTATTCAACCTGTTGCGCGTCAGCGCGACAGTTGTTATCATTTGCACCGGCGGTTTCATGGCCTTCCTGATCCTGGGCAGGAGAAGAAAACACGCTGAAGACAGTTCGCGCGAAGACGCAGAGGCGCGGGGGAAAGACCAATAATATGCCACTTGCCCTTGACCGGCAGCTTGCATGTTGGTCGTATCTTCAGTTACAAAACAGAGCATTTTAGATTTTGACTTTCTCCGCGAACTCCGCGTCTCCGCGCGGGAAAAGCGCTCATCCTTTTTTGGAGCTTTTGATGTCCACAGAAATACAGCCAAGCAGCTTCTGGAACGACACCGGCAGAACCGGCATCGGCGCCTGGATTTTTTCCACCGACCACAAGCGGATCGGCCTCCTCTATTTTTACTCGGTGCTCGGTTTTTTCCTGACCGCCGTCGCCCTCGGTCTTCTTATCCGGATCGAGCTGATGGCGCCGGGCCGGACCATCATGGGGCCCCAGGCCTACAACGCCCTCTTCACCGTGCATGGCGTCATAATGATCTTCCTTTTCATCATCCCCGGATTCCCCGGCGCTTTCGGCAACCTGGTCATGCCGCTGCAAATCGGAGCGCGCGACGTCGCCTTCCCGCGCCTCAACCTTTTCTCCTGGTGGCTCTACATGCTCGGAGCAGCCATCATCCTGACGGCGCTCTTTACCGGCAGCGGTCCGCCGGATACCGGGTGGACCTTCTATGTACCGTTCAGCACCCGTACCGGCACCAATGTCTCACTGGCGGTTTTCGGCGTCTTTATCGTCGGCTTCTCATCGATCCTGACCGGAGTCAACTTTGTCACCACCATTCACCGGCTGCGGGCCGAAGGAATGACCTGGCGGCGGCTCCCCCTGTTCGTCTGGTCCTTGTACGCGACCGCCTGGGTGCAGATCCTGGCGACGCCCATACTCGGCATCACCCTTGTCCTGGTCATTGCCGAAAGAGCTCTCGGAACCGGTCTGTTCGATCCGGGACAAGGGGGCGACCCGCTCATGTTCCAGCATCTCTTCTGGATCTATTCCCACCCGGCAGTCTACATCATGATCCTGCCGGCCATGGGGGTAATTTCGGAGGTCATCCCGGTTTTCTCCCGCAAACCGGTCTTCGGCTACAAGATGATCGCCTTCTCCAGCCTTGCCATCGCCGCCGCCGGCTCCCTTGTCTGGGGACATCACATGTACACCAGCGGCATGAGCGATACCGCCATCCTGGTCTTCTCATTTCTCACTTTCATCGTAGCCATCCCGTCGGCCATCAAGGTCTTCAACTGGGTTGCCACGCTCTACAAGGGCTCCATCTCCCTGGAAGCCCCCATGCTCTTTGCCCTCAGCTTCATCCTCCTCTTCTCCATCGGCGGACTTACCGGGCTGATCCTCGGCGCAGCCGCCACCGACATTCATGTCCATGACACCCAGTTCGTGGTCGGCCATTTCCACTACACCATCTTCGGCGGCTCAGGCTTCGCCTTTATCGCCGCCATGCACTACTGGCTCCCCAAGTTCCATGGCCGCAGGTACGCCGAGAAACCGGCTCTGCTGGGCTGGGCAATTATGTTCGTAGGCTTCAACATCACCTATTTTTCCATGATGGTGCTGGGACTTAAGGGAATGCCGCGCCGTTACTACGACTATCTGCCCGAATTCGCCCCGCTTAACCTGGCCTCCACCATCGGCAGCTGGCTTCTGGCACTCGGCCTGGCGCTGGTGCTGGTGAACCTGTTTCGGGGCCTCCGGAAGGGCGAGCCGTTCGGACGCAATCCCTGGGGGGGAGCGACCCTGGAATGGAGCGTGGCGACCCCGCCGCCGACGGAGAACTTCGAGGAAGAGCCGGTAGTTACGCACGGACCGTATGATTTCACGGCATTCTCGCGCGGAGACGCTGAAGCGCAGGGAAAACCTTGAGAAAGTGTCCAGAACAGGACGTATACCACACAAAGAGAGCTCGGTAAGATGTCATTTCATACAGTTCAAACCAATTTCTTGTACGGCCTGACATTGATTTTCTCCGCGCCTCTGCGCCTCCGCGCGAGACGGTTTTGGCATTTTTCAGGATGACCATGATGACCCATGCCCCCCACAAAGACCATGCCGGCGCCAAGCTCGGCATGTGGCTGTTCCTCTTCACCGAGCTGATCCTCTTCGGCGGCCTGTTCCTCCTCTATGCGGTCTACCTCGCCCGCTATCCCCATGAATTCTCTGCCGGCGGCAAGGAACTGAACGTAGTTTTCGGCGCGGTCAACACCGTCGTTCTCCTCACCAGCAGCCTGCTGGCAGCCACGGCGGTCACCGCAACCCAGCGCGACCAGAGACGCGCCACGGTCATGCTCCTGGGAGGGACCATTTTCTGCGCCCTGCTCTTCCTGGGAATCAAGTACGTCGAGTGGAGCGCGAAGATACAGCACGACATCTATCCCAGCTCTCAGCGGCTGACATCAGGCCCGCCGGGCGAATCGGTTTTCTTCAGCCTCTACTACCTGACAACGGGCCTGCACGGCCTGCACGTGCTGATCGGCGGAACCCTGCTGGCCTTTGTCACGGTGCGGGTGCAGCAGGGAAAGATCGACAGCGGCAACTACGCCTGGCTGGAGAATGGCGCTCTCTACTGGCACCTGGTGGACCTGATCTGGATCTTTATTTTTCCGCTGTACTATCTGATTCTGTAGGGAGGCATGGCATGCGCCCTTGTTTGCCCGGTTCCATAACATTGCCGCAGGGGCGGACGTCGTC
>DATNCC010000348.1:0-3522 GCA_035571735.1 Dongiaceae bacterium
TTTCCCGCCGTTGAGGGCGGCATCGACCAGGTTAATCGCCTGGTCGATTTCAGACAAAGCTTCTTTTGCCGTACCGTCTCCGCTCAGAGCCTCCTCCAGCCAGAGATGGCCGGTCGCGACATTGATCTGGGCGTCCATGAACGCAGCAATGATGAGAGAATTCATCCGCTGTCTGTGGCTGATCCGGTTGACCCAGAGGAGCAGGGTGATCGAGAAAATGCCGATCAAAAAAACCGCTGTCGACATCCGATGCCACCGCTGTGACTTTCTTAAAATTAACATGGGTTTCTCCTGGACATGTAGCTGGTTCTAATTGATCGAGGTTCTGCCCTGCTCCTTGAGTCCTGGCAAACAGTCCTGGCATGGGCGACGCATGCGTCGCCCGATTTGGCGGTATGACCCGCCCCTGCGATTGGTATGTTTAACAACCGGCGCAAGTATGACTTTCTTTTACAGAGAAGACAGCAACTAGGATGCCAATGGTTTTAATGTTGTAACTTGCTGAAAATACATGTGTTGTCTTGCGGATGGAACGGGAGAGGCTGTTCAGTTTTAGAACAGAAGGTGTGCATTGTAGTCGGAGAACTTGATTGTTTATCCAATTACAGTCAGTTACGGACATTCCAGTTTTTGCACAATAACCGTAAATGCGTTGACCTCTTCGAAACTTGTCTACGCCTAGTACCGTTAAGGTGGCAATCTGACAAAGGAAAATTATGGGGGTATAATTGGACAGGCCGGAAAGGAGGCTTATATGCGCATCGTGATGAGTATGGTCATCTATCTGCTCGTCTCTGCCGCCCTGGTGTTTGCGGCACAGGACAGAATCCGGCTGATCGGAATTCACGATCCGGTTACGCCGGTGACGGCACATTTCGTACACCGCCATCTGGAAGCGGCGGCCCATCAGGGGGATCGGCTGGTGCTGATGGAGATGGACACCCCGGGAGGACTGGATACGGCCATGCGTGAGATCGTCAAGGATGTCATGGCCAGTCCGGTACCGGTGGCGGTCTACGTGGTGCCGTCGGGTGCCCGCGCTGCCTCGGCCGGAGCGGTTATCGCTCTTGCTGCCGATGTGTGCGCCATGGCCCCCGGAACCAATATCGGCGCAGCCCACCCGGTTTCCCTTGGCGAAAAGCCCGACAAGACCATGGAGGCCAAGGTTGTCAACGACGCCGAGGCCTACGCTGAGGGGATTGCCCATAAAAGAGGCCGGGATGAGACGCTGGCTCGCCGGATGGTTCGTGACAGCATATCCCTGAGTGCGGAAAAAGCGCTGGAAGGTCGATTAATCGACCTGATCGCCAGAGATCGCGGCGACCTGCTGCGGCAACTGGAAGGACGAACTGTCAGCCGGGACAGCCGGCAGCTGGTTCTGCACGTGGCTGGAGCCGAAGTGGTGACGGCCGATATGGGCTCGGTCGAGCGGATCCTGAACGCCATCAGCAATCCCAACGTGGCCTATGTGTTGATGATGCTGGGGATCATGGGGCTGTTCTTCGAGCTTTCGAATCCCGGGGTAATCCTGCCGGGGGTGATCGGCGGCATCTCCCTGATCCTGGCCTTTTTTGCCTTTCAGGCCCTGCCGGTCAACTATGCCGGAGTCATGCTGATCCTTCTGGGGCTGATACTGCTGATCGCCGAGATCAAGGTCGTGTCTCACGGGGTCCTGGCCCTGGGAGGGGTGATCGCCATGGTGCTGGGATCGTTGATGCTGTTCGAGTCGCCCGAACCTTATCTGCGGGTTTCCTGGAGTGTCATACTGGTAACGGTGTTGGCAGTATCGGGTTTTTTCGGGGTGGTCGTGGCCAAGGCCCTGGCGGTCCATCGCCTCAGGCCGGTCACCGGGATAGAGGGGCTGATCGGAGCGGAGGGAAAGGCTGAAAGCGGGATCAACCCGGCCGGCAAGGTGTTTATTCGCGGCGAACACTGGAATGCCAGGAGTGACGAGCCGATCGAGGCCGGGAGCCGGGTTATTGTGGAGGCTGTAGACGGCTTGAAGCTGAAGGTGAAAAAGATTTAGCGACCTGAAGTGTCATGGCCCTGGCGGTATTGCGGGTAGGGGCTGACTGACTCAGAGAGGGAGGAGCCACGTGGCTCCTCCCTCATTTGTTTCGGGTTTCATCAGGCTGTAAATCCGGTAGCAAGATAAGTTGTCAGTAATGATCTTCCACCAGTTCGAAATAAGCCCGCGGCTGTTTGCATACGGGGCATGGCGGCCATTGGCCGCCTTTCGTCCGTTCCAGAAAGCATCACTTTTCGCCGGACATCATGCCGATGGCGCGATCGATGAAATAGACCCCGCTTCCCGTTTCGCCGATATTCTTGATCCTGTCCAGGATCTTCTGCATGGTGTGCTCCTCCTCGTGCTGCTCGGACACGTACCACTGCAGGAAATTGGCCGTCGAGTGATCCTGCTCCTTCAGCGCCAGGCTCATCAGTGCGTTGATCTTGCCGGTGATGAACTTCTCGTGCTCGAAGACCTGTTGGAACAACTCGCTCACCGACTTGAATTTTGTCGGCGGCGCCTTGATGGCTCCGACAACGGGGAGCGCCCCGGTTTCATAAACATACTTGAAGAGCCGCTGCATATGCGCCAGCTCGTCCTGAGCCTGCGCCCGGAGAAATGCGGCGCACCCCTCCAATCCCTTTACTTCCGCCCAGGCGCTCATCTGCAGATAGAGATTGGACGAATAGCTCTCAAGCTGGATCTGCTCGTTGAGGTTGTCAACCATGGCCTTGCTCAGCATAAATAATTCCTCCCTTAGATAATCCCTTACGGGTATAAACTGGACATCCTGATAAAAAAAGATACAACAGATCCCCGGATTTGCAAGCCGCGGGCAGTCTTGTCGATGCCGGAAACGCAGCGGATGCTTGTTGCCAGTCCTCACTATGCTAACCGGCTGATATTACGTTATGCATGGTGTGTCACCCATGAAAGTAGGACAGGTAATCGGAAGGCTTTCAACGAAGCAGATGAATGAGATAGCAGAACTTCCGGTGCTCTGGGGCGGCGCTACTGAGAGTAAAGCTGTGGTGACGAGGAATTACCGGTAGTTCTGGTAAAGTAGTTTGGCTGTTATGATCAGTACGATTGCAATGAATACCGGGCGGATGAATTTCGCCCCTTTGAGAATCACCATGTTCGCGCCGATCCTGGCCCCGGCAAACTGCGCAATCCCCATCAGTATCCCCTCCAGCAGATGTACCTGTCCTGCAGCAAGAAACACCCCGAGAGCGACTATGTTGCTGGTAAAGTTCATCACTTTTGTATGTGCGGTTGCTCTTATCAGCGAGCAGCCCAGCAGCAGTACGAAGGCCATGGCCCAGAACGAGCCGGTTCCCGGCCCGAAAAAGCCGTCATAAAAGCCGATCGAGAGCCCGAAAACAGGATAGAAAATCTTCGGAGAGATGCGGGCGTGGATATCCTCAGAGCCGAGTTTGGGGGTGAAGAGCATGTAAGCGGCGATAACAATCAGGAGCCAGGGCACCAGATGCCTGAGAATTGCCGGGTCG
>DATNCC010000349.1:0-8951 GCA_035571735.1 Dongiaceae bacterium
GCCACTCCGGCCTTTGCGGGGCTTAACGTCGTCGCCACCCTTCCCTGGATCGGCTCCCTGGCCAAGGAGATCGGCAAGGATAAAATCTCCGTGACCACTCTTGTCAAGCCGAGCCAGGACCCCCACTTTCTCGATGCGAAACCGAGCATGATCCTGGCCGCTCGCAAGGCCGACATCATCATGTACAACGGTCTCGACCTGGAGATCGGCTACCTTCCACTGGTCATCGAACAGTCGAAGAATTCCCGCATCATGACCAGCATGCCGGGCAACTTCGACTGTTCAAAGTTTGTCAAGGTTGTTGAAAAACATGCGCTGGTGGACCGGGGCATGGGAGACCAGCATCCGCTTGGCAACCCTCATTACCATTATTCACCGACAAACATTCTCCGTGTTGCGGAAGGGATGTCGAATGCTCTGGCAGGCCTGGACAACGCCAATGCGGACTTTTACCGGGCCAATTACAGGAGTTTTGCCGAGCGGTTCAAGGAAAGGCAGAAGAAGTGGAGCGCCAACTCCCTGAAAGGCAGGAAATTTGTTGCCTACCACAAGTTATTCGAGTATCTGGCGGCGGAATACGGCTTTCAGCTGGTCGGATACGTCGAGGCGAAACCGGGCATCCCTCCGTCGGCGGGACATATTGAAACCCTTATCGAAAGCATGAAGAGCAACAAACCGAACGGCATTCTCACCACCAGTTTTTACGGGAAGAAAGAATCGGAATCCATCTCGGCAAAAACCGGGGTGAAAGTCATAACTCTCCCCGCCGATGTCGGCAACATGCCTGAAACCGACGACTACTTCTCCTTCATGGACAAGGTTATGGCGGCGCTGCGATAAAACTTCCAACATCGAAGCTGTCACCCCCTAACCCTCCCCTCGAAGGGGGGGATTTAAGGCTCCTCCCCCTTCAAGCACCCTCTGGGGCATAAAGGGGAGGTCGGGAGGGGGATGGGGTGATAATCCGACAACATTTTGCTACGAGGAAAAATAAATGGAAGCTCTCTCGTTTTTAATCTGGCCGTTCCTGGCCTGCCTGCTGCTGATCCTGATCCACGCCTACTTCGGCATCCACATCCTGCAGCGGGGAATTATCTTTGTTGACCTGGCCCTGGCGCAGTTCATCGGTATCGGCATCGCGCTTTCGTTTATCTTCGGTGAGGAGAAGGTCTTCTATCTATCCTTGGCCTTTGCCTTTCTGGGTGCCTTCATCCTCTCCCTATCCAAGCATGCGGCCCGACACGTGAATATCGAGGCCTTCATCGGGGTGCTCTACATCTTCTCCTTCTCGGCCAGCATCCTGATCCTGGACAAGAGCCCGCACGGACTGGAGGAGTTCAAGACCATCCTGAACGGCAACATCCTCTGGGTCACACCGCGGCAACTGCTCGCGACCCTGGCGCTTTACGCCGGTGTCGGCCTGTTCCACTTCCTGCTGCGCAGGCAGTTCTTTGCCCTGACCTTCGAGGGAAAGGGGAACGTTTTCCTTGAGTTCCTCTTCTTCGCCAGCTTCTCCCTGGTACTGATCAAATCGGTGCTGATGGCAGGAATTCTCCAGGTTTTTTCGTTTCTGGTCATCCCGGCCCTGATCGGCAGGCTCTTTTTCAGGGAGACATCAAAGATTCTGATTACCGGGTGGCTGGTGGGGGTAGCGGTGAGCATGCTGGGAATTTTCCTCTCCTTCAAGCTGGATATCCCCACAGCGCCGGTCATTGTAGCGGGGCTGGCGCTGGTATTCTTCGTGTTGCTGTTTATTAAAATTCTTCGGCAGAAAGCTGAGTTGTCACTTGAACATCCATGACCCATTCAGGAGTCCATCATGAAAAAAATATTTTTGGCGTTTACGCTGTTGACCAGCGTGGCGCTCTTCTGTGCCTGCCAAAGGAAGGAGGCCAAGGCGCCTGCGCCAACCGCCAAGAAACTCGGCGTGATAACGACATTGTTTCCGCTTTACGACTTTGCCAGGACCATCGGCGGCGATAAGGCTGATGTCACCCTCCTCCTTCCTCCCGGAGTGGAAGCGCACCATTTCGACCCGAAGCCGGACGAAATCATCAAGATCAAAAAAGCCGATGTTTTCGTCTACACCAATGAATACATGGAACCATGGGCAACGAAACTTCTCAAGGGGGTGGCGACGGAATCGTTACTGGTTGTGGACTCCGGCAAGGGAGCCAAACTGATTGAGGCTGCCCCGGAGGAAGAGCACGAGGGTGAACATGGCGCTGGCGGGAAAGAGAGTGCCGGGCACAAGGAAGAAGGACATCATCACCATGGGGGTGGAATGGACCCGCATATCTGGCTCGATTTCGCCAACGCCCGGATCATGGTGGACAACATTGCAGCAGGGATGTCTTCCAAGGACCCGGCCAACAGGGATTACTATGCCATCAGGGCTGCGGCGTACAAGGCCGAGCTTCAGAAACTGGACGATGAATTCAAGGCCGGGCTGACAGCCTGCGGCACGAGGGAATTCATCCATGGCGGACACAATGCCTTCGGTTATCTGACCAGGCGTTACGGCCTGACGTATCTTCCCGCCATGCATTCACTCATGGCTGACGCGGAACCGTCTGCCGCCGACCTTGTCGCACTCGTCAAGCAGATGCGCAAGAACGGCCTGAAGTACATCTACAGTGAAGAACTCCTCTCACCACGTACCGCCGAGGCGATCGCCAGGGAAACCGGAGCCAGTGTCCTTATGCTTCATGCCGCACATAACATAAGCAGGGATGATCTCGCCAAGGGGGTGAACTTCATCTCGCTGATGAAGAAAAATCTCGAAAGTCTCAGGACCGGCCTGCAATGCCGGTAAGGAAAGAGGTTCCAATGTTGGAAATCAATCAACTCAAAGCAGGATATGAAGATAAGGTCATCATCGAAGTGCCGCAACTTGCACTTTCATCCGGGGAGCACTGCCTGATTCTCGGTTCCTCGGGTTCCGGCAAAACCACGCTCCTCTGCACACTGGCCGGACTGCTTACTCCCCTCGGCGGAGAGATAAGGCTTGACGGCCAAAACCTTGAAGAGCTGCGGGGCTCGGCTCTTGACGTGTTCCGCGGCAGGCATATCGGCATCATTTACCAGGCCCTGCACATGGTAAGCGCCCTGACCGTTCTGCAGAATCTCCTCCTGGCCCAGTATGCAGCGGGACTCCGCCAGGATTGGAACAAGGCAGTTGCTCTGCTGGAACAACTCGGCATTGCCGACAAAAGAGACGACAAACCGGAAACCTTGAGTCAGGGCCAGCAACAGCGGGTGGCGATTGCGCGCGCTGCCATAAATGGCCCAAAAATTATTGTAGGTGATGAACCGACCTCCGCTCTGGATGACAGCTCGTGTGAAACCGTTATGGAGTTGTTGTTGCGTCTTGCGGCATCCTCCAATGCCAGCCTTGTGATCGCTACTCATGATCAACGCATCAAACGTCATTTTCACAAGCAGATCACAATCGGAGGCGCACAATGAACAGCCTGAGCCTGAGTTACGCCTATCTGCGCCACAAGGTTTTGAGCACGGCCCTCACCATAACCACTTTTGCCGCGGGCGTGGCAATGATTGTCGTCATGCTATTGGTCAATGCCCAACTTCAGAATGAATTTTCCAGCAATCTGAAAGGAATCGATCTTGTTGTCGGCGGCAAGGGCAGCCCCATGCAGCTTATTCTTTCCAGCGTATTTCATCTCGATGTTCCCACCGGCAACATTCCGCTCGACGAGGCGGAAAAACTGGGCAAGCATCCAATGATCAAGGAAGCTATTCCGCTGGCCCTGGGCGACAATTATCAAGGGTTCCGCATCGTCGGGACCACTCAGGCCTATCCCGCGCATTACCAGGCCATGATGAAGCCGGGCGGACGTTACTGGGAAAAAGAAATGGAAGCGG
Organism: Dongiaceae bacterium; assembly: GCA_035571735.1. Lineage (GTDB taxonomy): Bacteria > Desulfobacterota > Desulfuromonadia > Geobacterales > Pseudopelobacteraceae > JACRCG01. The sequence goes on from DATNCC010000349.1 coordinate 3,886, forward strand.
TGCTGGGCGCCGAAGTTGCCGCCAAAAGCGGACTGAAGCCGGGTGACACGTTTTCCGGTTCACACGGCCTCACGTCGGGGGGAGAATTGCACTCGGAGTTCCCCTATAAGGTTGTCGGCATACTTGAACCGACCGGAACTGTTGTCGACCGCCTGGCTCTGACCGGGAGGGAAAGTGTCTGGTACATTCATGAGCACCATGACCACGACCATGATGAAGATGCGGATGAACATCGAAATGAAGCTCATCATCATGGTAATGACCATGCAGACGAGCACGACCATGAGCACGAGCATGGGCATGGGCATGAGCATGAGCATGAGCGCGAGATTACCGCACTGCTGATTTCCTACAATTCGCCGCTTGCCGCAGTGGGGTTGCCGCGTCTGGTCAACAGCACAACTTCGATGCAAGCTGCCAGTCCCGCCTTCGAGATCGCCCGTCTGACCGCTTTCATGGGTACCGGTACGGAAACCCTCAAGTACTTTGCCTGGTTTCTGATCATTCTGGCGGGCTTCGGGATTTTCGCCGGGCTATATAATGCCATGAATGAGCGCCGCTATGACCTGGCACTGATGCGCAGCTTCGGCGCCCGGCCGGGCAAACTGTTTGCCCTGATGATGTCAGAAAGCCTGGTCGTCTCACTGATCAGCGTTGCAGTGGGATTGATGATGGGGCATCTGCTGGTGGAGGGTATTGCCACCTGGCTTGCCGGCACCAAGCATATCCATATGACGGGCAGGCTTTTCCTGCCGGAGGAAATCTGGCTCATTCCAACTACTCTTATCGTTGGGGCATTGGCGGCATTGCTGCCGGCAGTGCGGGTCTATCGAATCGACATTTTCAAGACGTTGGTTCAACGCTGAACCGGCACAGGGGGTTTTATTATGTCACGTTTCATACTTTTTGCCGGCATCGCATTGTTTGCTGCATTTATTTGCGGCTTTATCAGCCAGCCGGAAAATCCCAGGTTTTCCGGATCGAGTGAGTACAAGCCTCCGTCATCGGGGCCCGGGTTGATGCAGTCGGACGACCAGATGTGGAAAAACTTTGCCAAATGCAAAATAAAAACAAATCAGGATCTATCCTACAGCATTACCTATATCCCAGCTGTCAAGGCAATGAACGGGAAAAATGTAATCATCAGCGGCTTCATGCTGCCTCTGGAACCTAAACATATTTTCAGCCATTTTTTGCTCAGCAAAAATGCTCCAACCTGCGCTTTTTGTCCTCCCGGCGGTCCTAACGAGGTTGTCGAGGTTTTTTCCTCCAAACCGATGGTCTGGAAAGAAAACCTGATTACGATCTCGGGTAAGCTCATCCTGGTGAACGACGGCAAGAAAGGGGTCTTTTTCCAGATGAGGGATGCTGAAGAAATGTAATAGAAGTTTGCGGGGCATCGAACGGGGGGAAGTGTGGCAACTGTAACAGGGCGCATCGGAGGGGTTTCGGTCATTGCAGGCATTGCAAGCACCGTATTGTTTTTTGTACTTTTAATCTATGCTACCGTTTACTGTTATTCCCGGTTTTATGGATGTGATTGTGGGTACGACTCTCCGTTTTCGGGCTCCAGGTTGGTTCAATCGGATGACCTGCTTTGGAAAGACTTTGGCAAATGTAAAATCAAGACGGATCGGAATCTTTCCTGCAATATCACCTATATCCCCGGCGTCAAGGCCATGGACGGCAAGAGAGTTACCATCAGCGGTTTTATGCAGCCGCTGGAGGCTAAAGATAAATTCAGTCATTTTCTGCTGAGCAAAAATGCCCCGACCTGTGCCTATTGTCCTCCCAGCAGGCCCAACGAGGTAGTAGAGGTATTCTCCTTCAAGCCGATGGTCTGGAAGGAAAACCTGATCACGATCTCGGGTACCCTCATCCTGCCGGATGACGGCAAAAAAGGCACTTTTTTCCAGATAAGGGATGCTGTGGAAAGCTTGTAATGATGATCTCGCCAAGGGGGTGAACTTCATCGCGCTGATGAAGAAAAATCTCTAAAATCTCAGGATCGGCCTGCAATGCCGTTGAAAAATCGTCAAAGACCGGTAAACTTAACAAGGCTATGTTGCAGCAGTGCCGGATGCCGGCAAAGATAATGTTGCAACAACGCCGCTTGCCCCGTTACGGGCAGGAAAAGGATGGTGGATTTATGAAAGTTCTGTTCATACGGTTCCTCTTATGCATGATTACCGGCGCTGCCGCATGCCTGCCGGTCTTTGCCGGCCAGCTTGACGAATTCTATCTGTCCGCTTTCGGCCTCCAGCCTGTCCCGCAGGCAACGAGTGCCCTGCAAAAGGCCGTTCTGCTTCCCCTGGCGGAGACGGAGGACGCCCCTCACTGCGGCACTCCTCTCAAGCACGGCCTGAGGCACGACTGGAACAAGCTTGAACCGTCAACGCAAAAGGTCCTTGCCAAACAGTTGGCTGCCCCGGTGCTTGCCAATGAGGCCACCTTCACCTCCGGTAAAGGCCGTTTCATGATCCATTATGCGGCCACCGGCACCGATGCCCCGCCCCCTGCCGACGCGAACGTCAACGGCGTGCCCGACTGGGTGGAGACCGTGGCCCGGACCTTCGAAGATGTAGCTGACGTCTATGTAGCCCGCGGCTGGCGCCTGGCTCCCACCGTGGGCGGTGCCCCCTACGACGTCTACATGCGCGACCTGGCCCCCATTAAGCTCTATGGCCAGACCACCACCGACAGGCCGATCCCGTCGACCGGCTTTGCCAACGCATTCACCAGTTTCATGGAGATCGACAACAATTTTACCGACCCCCTCTTCGTCGATAGCTTCGGCGGGCCCTACACCCCCCTCCAGAGCCTGCAGATCACCGCTGCTCACGAGTATCATCATGCCATCCAGTACGGTTACAACGTCTTTTTCGACATATGGTACGCCGAGGCTACCGCCGTCTGGCACGAGGATGAACTCTACGACGGGGTCAACCAGGGCTACAACTACATACCGGGCTGGTTCAACAACAGCAGAAGGAGTCTTGACACCGACGTAAGCATCACCACGGGAGGAGGTTACGGCCGCTGGATATTCAACCGCTACCTGGCCGAACAGCATGGTGTGGATACTATCCGGACAATCTGGGAGAAACTGGCCACGCTCGACCCGGTTTCCGGGGGGGATATCCCCATGCTGCCGGTGCTGGAAGGAGTGCTGCTCTCCTCACCGTTCAACACCACCCTTGGCGCGGACTTCCTCGGGTTCGCCAAGCGGGTCTATACCCGCGACTGGACCAGCCACACCACGGAAACACATCTGATCCATCCATTTACGCCGATCAGCACTTACGCGAACTACCCGGTCAATTCGTCAAATCTCGCAGCGCCACCTGAGGTAAGCTTGCCGCGCTACTCCTTCGCCTATTACAAATTCGTCCCCTCCACATTTGGAAATGCCACCATGACGATCACGGTCAACGGGACCTCGGGGATCAGGGCGGCAGCCTTCCGGAAGGACTCTGCCACGCAGCGGATATCCGAATTCAGTTTCGCAAACACCTCTCCTGGCTCGGTATCTGTCCCCAATGTCGCTGGCGCGGCGGAGATTGTGCTGTTGCTGGTCAACGCGACCGGTGATGCCACCCATAACGCCAATTTCAGCACCGACGGTTCAACCATCTCCACTGATGGGGTCATAACCACACCGCCAAACACCACCACGTCGGCTGCCGGCGGCGGAAGAGGCGGTTGCTTCATCGCCACGGCGGCCTACGGCAGCTATCTTCACCCCCAGGTACAACTTCTGCGTGACTTCCGTGACCGCTATCTGTTGACCAACGCGCCGGGCAGGGCCTTCGTGGCTCTGTACTACTGGATCAGCCCGCCAATTGCGGATTTCATCGCACGGCACGAAACGCTCAGACTGCTGGTGCGGCTGGCACTGACACCGCTCGTATTCGCCGTCAAGTATTCCCCGGCAGCGGGGACTGTATGCCTGATTGTTTTCGCCGGGACGCTGCTCATCGTACGACGCAGGGCCACAGCCATTCCTCCAGTTAGTTCTGCAAGGTACTGAAAAGAGCACGACAGCCGTTCCGGGCAAGTGGAGGCACGGAGGCGTCACGGATACAGGTCATATTTATGCCGTCAGTGGAAATTTTCAGTATGCCTGCTATGCTTCAGTAAAATCTTTGGTGGAAGGAGAGTCATTATGTCTACACGAATCATGCTGTCGCTCTGTCTGGCAATCATACTGTTTGCTGCCTCGTCCGCTTCGGCGAAGGTATCCGGCCGCGAGGTGGAGTACCGGTCCGGCGATACGGTCCTCAAAGGGTATCTGGCGGAAAACAAGGCGTTGAAGGGGAAGCGCCCGGCCGTGCTGGTGGTGCATGAGTGGTGGGGGCATAACGAATATGCGCGCAAACGTGCCAGGATGCTGGCCGAGCAGGGGTATGTCGCCCTTGCCGTGGACATGTTCGGCGACGGCAAGACCGCCCAGCACCCCGATGACGCCGGGAAATTCGCCGGCGAGACCATGAAGAACAAGGCGGTCGCCGAGGCCCGTTTCAATGCCGCTCTCGACTTCATCAAACAGCAGCCTTCGGTCGATCCGGAGCGCATTGCCGCAATCGGCTACTGCTTCGGCGGAGGGGTGGTGCTGCACATGGCGCGTCAGGGCGCTGATTTGAAAGGGGTGGTCAGTTTCCACGGCAGCCTGGCGACCGACACCCCGGCACAACCGGGTGCCGTAAAGGCCAGGGTACTGGTCTTCAGCGGCGATGCGGACAAGATGATCCCTCCCGAACAGGTGGCGGCCTTCAAGGAGGAGATGACCAAGGCCGGCGCTTCGTTCCGTTTCGTGGGATATCCGGGGGTGATGCACAGCTTTACCAATCCTGATGCGGATGGCTATGCCAAAAAGTTCAATCTGCCGCTTGCCTATAACAAGAAGGCGGACAGCGATTCCTGGATGCAAGCGAAAAAATTCCTCAAGGAGATCTTCGCAAAATAGCTGTAGCGACGAGCCTTGTTAATGATTAAAGGGCGGCCGATCGGCCGCCCTTTTTTTTTGTAACTTCACCCATTTCCGGCAGGATCATCCGCAGGGACGG
>DATNCC010000350.1:0-10129 GCA_035571735.1 Dongiaceae bacterium
CTCAAAGAACGCATGGGTACAGATGCCGATCGTGACCCACCCCAGATTGTACTTGCCGATGTTGACGGTATTGAGCGTCGCATTCCATGCGTCATCACCTTTTGAAAGGATGTCCGCCCCGGCTACCGGATAGTCGTGCAGTACGAATTCGGCAACATACGACTGGGTGGCGGTGATGTTCTTGACCAGTTCGTACTTCTCATGCTTGCAGTTGACGACAAAGAAAGCGTATCCGCCGCCATCCGGCTCGCGCCCGAAGGTCGAAACAAAAGCCGCTTCATTGCCGTTGCCGATGTAGTATTTGTCACCCCTGGCCAGATAACTGCCGTCACCTTGCGGAATCAGCAGCATGTCGCTGGCGTAGATATCGGCGCCATGCTCCTTCTCCGACAGACCGAAGGCGAAGATCGCCCCTTCATTCAGCAGCTCTGCCGCCCTCCGCTTCAACTCCTCGTTGCAGCTCATCCAGATAGGTCCGAGGCCGAGGATAGTGACCTGCCAGGTGTACCAGTAGCAGAGGCCGTAAAAACCGAGTAATTCATTGAAGGCGCAGAGGCGCGAGGTGTCCCAGCGACAATCGGCGTTCCCATAGCCGGCGGGGGTCAGCAGGGTCGCAAAGATCCGCTCCCGCTTGACGAAATCGAGAAAGTCGGCATACCAGACCCGGTCGAAATCGTCCTGTTTGAGGCGATTCTTCCCCTTTGCCTCGAAAAACGCGACGGTTTTGCGGAGGATGCCGTTCAGAACCGGATCTGGGTGGTTTTCGGTCAGCTGTTTCGGATTGAGCAGGAACATGGGCTACTCCTTGATGATCGGTATGACGGCTTTTGTGGACCTTCCGGTGAAGAGGTTCCGGAGGCTCTTCTTGATGCCGCTGACGACAAACGGCGTCAGACGGCGCTTCTCCTTGAGGATCTGGATGTACAGGTCCTTGCGCTTCAGCGGCGGCAACTCCCTGGGGCCTGCCGGCGTCATCGAGATCGCGCCCTGCCTGCAGGCGCTTATACAGGCGCCGCAGCCGAGGCAGAGGTCTTCGTCAACTACTGCATAGCGGTCGCTCTTCTCTGCGAACCGCGCCCCTTGCGGCAGCCCGATCGCCTTGACGTTGCAGGCGCGGAAGCAGGCGCCGCAACCGTTGCACGGTTCCGGGGAAATTACGGCACGGAAACCGGTTTTAGCGATGCCGTTATGGTACCCCATCTGCACCCCGGCCAGCAGCTCGCAGCAGCAGCTGCAGCAGTTGCAGATAAACGAAGGCTTGTGACGTATATTGTCGGTTATATGGGTCAGGTTAAGGCCCCTGGCCCTGTCGAGCACGGCCAGCAGCTCGTCAATGCTCTTTTCCTCGGCAAAGCCGCGCCGCGCCATGAAGCGGGCGGCGCTTCCCAGGGAGATGCAGATGCCGTCCACCGGGGCGCCCTTGTCGCAGATTTCGTCCAGATGTTCCTTTTTGTGGCGGCAGTAGCACATCCCGACCGCGCCGAAACCGGCCTCCCGGATGATTTCGCGAGCCCGGTCATAGCTGGTGACTTCCGAGGTGACCGGGATATGCTCTTCGTAGAGCAGCGAGCGGGTCAGCGGCGTTGTGCTGCCGAAGAATTCACCCGCCTGGCTCTCTTCCAGATACTCCCGCATCAGCTGGGCAAGGCGCTCCAGCGGCAGGTCGCTCCGCTTCTTCATGAAGGTGAGTTCGAAGAAGCCGATCAGGCCGGGCAGCAACAGGTAATAGACCTCCCCGCCGTAGGGCATGTCCATCACCAGCCCCTTGTCGGCCATCCTCTCCAGCATCGGCAAAAGTTCGCCGGCCGGGATCCCCGTCAGTCGTACCAGTTCCTTTAGTGTCGCCTCTTCGAGAGGAAAACGGGAGGCGACAAACGCCTCGCGTTCATCAAAGAGGAGAGAAAGTATTTCGCGCAGCTTGTCGCTGTCAACGAGGCCGATCGGGTATTTGTTGAGCCGGTCGATCAGCGGCACGATGCTGCCTTTTGAGCCGAGGTGATGTCCCATGATTGATTCCCTCAGTTAAACTTTGAAAAATCCGGTTTTCTCCGCTGCATGAACGCCTGCAGCGCCTCGGTCGCTTCCGGCGACTTCAGGCGCGCCATGAACTGCACGCCCTCTTCGGCGATGGTTTCACGCAACCGGGGCGCATATTCGCGCTTGAGCAGATCCTTGGCGAGACGCACCCCCGCCGCCGGCTGGGCTGCCAGCTGCAGCGCCCTGTTACGGGCGGTCGCAAGAACATCGCCGTCCGGGCAGATCTCCGTGGCGATTCCGAGGCTGCACGCCGTCTCGGCACTGAAAACCTCACCGAGCAGCAGCAGTTCCGCTGCACGCTGATGCCCCATGATCCGTGGCAGAAGCAAGGTGGAGCCGGCCTCCGGGCAGAGCCCCAGGTTGACGAACGGCATCTGGAAGGTCGCACTCTTTCCGATATATACAAGATCGCAGTGCAGCAGCATGGTGACGCCGACCCCTACCGCCAGGCCATTCACCGCAGCCACAATCGGCTTGCGCGCTCCGCTGATCGCAATCAGGAACTGCATGACCGGGCTTTCCGGGCCGATCGGTGGGGCAGAGAGAAAATCGGCAAGGTCATTGCCGCTGGTGAAACATTCACCGCCGCCGCTGATCAGGATTACCCGCACGGCGTCATCGCTGTCCGCTTTCTTAAGGCCATCGGCCAGTGCCTGGTACATTGCCAGGTTCAGGGCGTTTTTCTTGTCAGGCCGGTTGATGCGCAGGGTAAGGATACCCTCGCTTGTTTCGCACAGGATCTGATCGGTGCTCATATCGTCATGTACTCCTTTAATTAACTGGTGTCATGCCATATTCCCGATGCATTCCGGCACCGGGACTGTGATTTTTCTTACATTATCAAAGCAGACCAGAGTAGTACGGGCGGCGGCATAGGTTTTTTCCTTGCCGTCGTGAAGCCGGTATTCGAGGTCAAAGCTGGTGGTGCCGACTCTGGCCAGATCGACTGAAACAACCAAATTATCCCCGAACAGGATAGGGAGCTTGTAGTCACATTCCGCATGGGCTACCAGGGTAAAAATATGCTTCTCTGTCAATTCCTGAAAAAAATCCTTGAACAGTTTTACCCGTGCAGTTTCAAGATAGCTGAAATATACGACACTGTTAACGTGCCCGTAGAGGTCGAGATCGGAAAAGCGCAGTTCGATGGGCGTGGAAAATATTTGTGGCATGGTAATGCTCCCTTTAGTCTCTTACAGGCGACGTAACGCTCTAAAATCTGGGACCAATAATTTGATTTTAAAGCTTTTTGTTGTGTCGTCGAGTCGTTGCGTGAAGCCGGTTTTGAGTTTAATTCCCGAGCATCCCTTTTTTGAGTGAATCGTCGGCCGGATTATCGCCCAGGTAGATGGCGAGAACGCCCCTGGCCAGTTTTGCCGACGGAATGCTTCCCCGCAGCATGCCGTTATGGCTTGCTGAAACGGTGCCGTCGGCGGCGAGAATCAGGTCAACGACATCGCCCCTGTTAAAATCTGACGTGAAAAGCGAGAGAAATTTTTTCACCTCAGGTGAACCGATCAGGCCCGGCGAGTTGTTTGCTAAACCCTCCCGGAATGCCTCGACAATCTTCTCCTTTTCCACCTTTGAATGCAGGAAATTCATCCGGATCAATTTGCCCCCCCCGTCATTCAACGCTTCAGCGGTGCTGGCAAGGTGTTTCGAGGCGTACAGAGATCCGATGTATACCTTGACGAAGAACTTTTTCCTGATGCCGTAGCCGTTCAGCTTTAACTGCTGGTTCTGCACTGTTACGGTCTGATCCAGTGGTACCCCGGCAACTTCCAGGGCGGCAGACTGACCGGCAAAAAAGAGTGTCAGAACCAGTGCAACAAACAGATTCTTCATTGTTATTCCCTCGCTTGGCAAGTTCAGCCGATCTCGCGGCCGGCTGTAAAACCTTGATGAATGGCATCAAAAACCATGGCCGGTTGAACGGCATCTCCAACGACTCGAAAAGGGACCCCGCTGGCAGCCACAATTTCCTGAAGCTGGTTGTATGCGCGAGTTCCGACCGCCAGCACGACCGAATCGGCCGGAATGTCTTCAACTGTCCCGCCACATTCGATCCTGACGCAGTCGGCGGTAATTTCGATCACCCTGGCCATGGCCCGGGTTTTGACGCCGTACCGTTCCACATCCTGCATCATCCCCCAGCGGGTGCTCTTGCCGAAATTTTTGCCCAGTTCCTCCAGCATTTCGATGACCATTACCTCCTTGCTCCCCCTGGTAGCCAGTCCGTACAGCTCTTCCACCGATTCGGCACTATGGACCAGCAGGAATTTGAGCGCCTCGCCGGAAAGAGTCCCCTTTTCCGCCAGCAGCAATGCGGTTTCGATGCCGACGGCACCGCCGCCGATGACAACCACGCGCTTTCCGGTGGCGACTCTTTCAGTCAGGACATCCCACGCCTGGACGACGTGCGGCAGAACGGCGCCCGGAATTGAGGGGACGATCGGCTGGCCACCTGTGGCAATGATTACGGCGTCGGGCCGGCAATCGTTCAAAAGCTGTTCATCAACTCTTGAGTTGAATACCACCGTGGCGCCGGACAATTCCACCTGCCTCTCCAGATCGGCAGCCAGTTCGAGAAACTCTTCCCGCCCAGGAGGCGCGCCCGCCAGCAGCAGTTGCCCGCCAAGATGGTTGCCCGACTCATGGAGCGTCACGCGGTGGCCCCGCTCGGCGGCCGCAACCGCCGCGCTCATCCCGGCCGCGCCGCCGCCGACAACGGTAACGGACAACGGCGTATCGCTCTTGGCAATGGCCCGTGACCGTTCATATCCGGCTCGCGGGTTACAGAGACATTCCACCGCCTTCATCTTGAACAGGTTGTCGAAGCACCCCTGGGCGCAGGCCACGCAGTGGACTATCTCATCCTCGCGCCCGCTACGGGCTTTCTCCGGGAAGTACGGATCGGCTATCAGTGCCCGCCCGACCGCGACCATGTCGCAGATACCGTCGGCGATCATTTCCCGGGCCAGCTCCGGGTCGTTGATGCGATGGCTGGCGATGACCGGTATATTAACCCGCTCCTTGATCCCGCGGGCCAGGTAGCCGAACACGCCGCGCGGCACTTCGGTGACGATCTGCGGGACCTGTGCTTCATGCCACCCGACGTTGATGCAGAGTGCGTCCACCCCGGCTTCCGCCAGGCGTACCGCGTACTCCTGCAGTTCTTTCCGGTTCGAGCCCCCCTTCATGAATTCGTTGCCGTTCATCCTGACCAGCAGCGGAAAACCGGCGCCGACGGTGGCACGCACCGCCGCGACGATTTCCAGGCCGAAGCGGATCCGCCCCTCGAAATCGCCGCCGTAGCGGTCGTCACGTTTGTTAGTGAGCGGCGAGAGAAATTCGCTGATCAGGTAGCCGGTGCCCGAGAGGATCTCGATCGCGTCGAAGCCGGCCTCCTTGACCCGCCTTGCCGCCTGGGCAAAGCTGGCGATGATCTCCTCTATTTCGGCGATGTCCAGCTCATGCGGCGTCTCGCGGGTCAGGCGCGACGCGATCGGGGAGGGGGCTACCGGCTGCTTTCCCCCCATCAGCATGGAGTGGTTGTAGCGTCCGGCATGGTTCAGCTGCACCGAGGAGCGGGCGCCGTTATCGCGGATGGCGGTTGCCAGACGGGTCAGTCCAGGTATGTAGATGTCCTTGTGCGCTCCGATGTTGCCGGGGTTGCCGGAGCGTTCATCTATCGTTGCATAGCCGACCGTGATCATTCCGGCTCCGCCGCGCGCCCGTTCGGCGTAGAAATCGACCAGCCGGTCTCCGACCGCATAATTTCCGGCCATGTTCATATGCATCGCCGGCATGAAGATGCGGTTCTTGACCTCCATGCGGTTGATGGTGATCGGTTGAAAAAGCGGATCACTCATACTTTTCTCCTCCTGTGCCACAGCAGCGGGGATTTGAATAAACAATCAGACTGTCGAACATGCCCGTATTTGACCTGTCATTCGGCTTTCAACGTCATAAGCCATCACCTATGCCACCTTGTACCGGCCAACCAGATTGAGCATGCCGGATGCCAGCGATGAGAGGGAGGAGGCAGCGCCTTCCGAATCCTGGGCACCTTTTGCCGTTGTCTTTACCACTTCGGTAATGTGGAATATGTTGCCGCTGATCTCTCCGGTAGTTGCAGTCTGCTCTTCTGCAGCCGTGGCAATCTGGTTTATCTGCATGGTAACTTCATTGATCCGGTTCAGTATGTTTTGCAGAGCCGCTCCGGATCTGGCTGCCTCTGCCGTTCCTCTTTCCACCTCTTTTACTCCGCCTGCCATCGACAGGACAGCTCCTCTGGTTTCGGTCTGGATGGTCTTGATCATTTCACCGATCTCCCTGGTTGCGCGGGTAGTTCTTTCCGCCAGGGCTCGCACCTCATCGGCGACAACGGCAAACCCTCTTCCCTGGTCACCGGCGCGGGCGGCCTCTATAGCCGCATTTAAGGCTAGAAGGTTGGTCTGGTCGGCAATGTCCTGTATGGTTGCGACAATTTCTCCAATCTGATCGGAGTGTGCACCCAGTTTTTCAATGGTCTTGGCAGTGCCGATGACCTGTTCCGCGATCCTACCCATGACGGCAAGACTTTCCTTGACCACATGGGCGCCATCACTGGCTGATGCCGCGGCATTTCTCGAACTTTCGGCCGCCAGAGAACAGTTGTTGGCAATTTCAGTCGATGTTGCCGCCATTTGTTCGCTGGCGACCGCGACAGTCCCCACCTCAGATGCCACTTCTTCGGCTCCGGATGACATTTCCCCGGCCGTGGCATGAAGCAGGGCTGACGCGGAAGTCAACTGTTTTGCGCTATCACTGACATGTGTGGCAAATGCCTGAAACTCTTCGCTGATACGATTGAATGACCTGCCGATGTCGCCAAATTCATTCCGGGCGTCAATTGTGACCCGGGCGCTCAAATCGCCGCCGGCTATCAACCGGGATGCGTCTATCAGCGAACCTGTAGCAGAGCCGATTTCACGGATCAGCATGATGCATCTATAGACGGCAAACAGCATGCAGCTCAAAAAGATCGTTATCAAAACATTGCGGGTACTGCTGTTTTTTACGCCAGCGGACTCGTACTCCCGTTTGATTACGTTTTCCTTGACTTTGACAAGCACGTCAAAGTCGTACTGTGCCTGTGCAAGGGAAGTCGCAACATCGGTTTCCGCTATTACGGCCGCTTCCTTGAACTTCCCCTCCTGCATCAGCCCAACGGCGTCAGTAACAGCTTTCAGGAAGCGTACCCTGCAAACATTCGCCTTTTCAACCGCACTCTTTTCTTCAACGGTTGGGGGGGCAGATGTGAACGCTTTCCAGCGGCTTGAGCAGTCGGCAAGAGCGTTCGAGATCTTTTGAGTCCGCAGTGAAAGCGGATGATCGTTAAGCCTGCTCATATCGGCACCCGAATCGATGATGAGCGCCAGTCCGAGTTCTCGTACGGCTTCGCTCATGTCGTACTGGATCGCGGCCAGATGTCTAAGCGAGGAAGAGTGTGACCGGTACATTTCCAGGCTGGTATTCGAATTCACCATGCCGCGCAGACCGACCCCCAACAGCAGGGCTATCATAATGGTAACAAAAACCAGCACTATTATCAGTCTCGTTCGGATTTTCAGATTATTCATTGCAACCCTCCACTGAGCTTCGAATACCCGGCAAGCTAACCTGTTATTGCGGTGTAGAGAGTGCTCACACGATCAAACAGGCCGATTTTTTCCAATGCTCCCTTCAACAAGACGGGATCTTCCAGAAAATCCAGCATGAAAACAATTTCCGAAGCCTTCAGATAGACAAAGAACGGTTCCGTCAGCCTGCCCTGGAAGATGTGGTCGATAATCCTGTTCAGTGGCAGGCTACCGAGAGGTCGCAACTGGGCGGCCCGCTCCAGCAGCGTCCTGACGTAGAAGAGGATTGACTCATCGACCCCTTCGACATACTGGCGGTGTCCTGGCATGATGCGGCGGCCGCGCAGCTGTTCCAGATTGAGCAGCGAACTGCAATAGGCATCGTAATTTCGGAAACGTCCCTTGAAACTATCCAGATCGATATCGAGAAGGGGGGCCTGAAAGATGTTTCTGAGAAGGACATCACCGGTGACGGCCGACTCTTCGACAAGATATACCAGGTCGCTCTGGGAGTGCCCCGGACAGGCAAGGTAGCCGATTCCGAGTTTTGCCGGTGAATCCGAATCCTCGACAATTCCGAACCGTTCCGGGGTGGTCGGAAACACCTTGTTCCGCTCAAACGACTCACGCAACTGCACAATAAAATCGTCACCAAAACCGTATCCACCCAGGAGTTCGCCAATTCGGTCCATCCGCTCGGCATGCCGCTGCAATTTTATTGCATCCCGGCGCGGGATGAAAACCTCGGCATGGCTGTGCTGAAGGACAAAGTTGGCCAGACCGTAGTGATCGACGTGGCAATGGGTGATGAACAGGTACTTAAGCCGTTTGAGATCAACGTTCTCCAGCAGGCACGCTTCCCCCTCCGGTGTGGGTGGGCCGGTATCGAACAGCACGAGTTCGCTATCAAGCTCGGTGCTGTAGAAGTGAACCTCCCCCACCATGTAGGGGGTCTGTACGGTGTGCTGCTGCATGATGCTCCAGGGTCGGAGCGACCGCATGGCCGCTCCGACAGATGCTAGAAAATGTATTTCTCCGCTTCAATGGCGGCCGCCGCCAGCTGGCGTTTTGCCTTGAGCAGCCCGGTGGCATCGTACTTGGTGAACCTGCGGATGCCGGCCAGCAGCATGGTCAGGGTGTCACCCTCCTCGATGTAGTAGGCGGCGCGGCGCGCGGCGGATGCCGCTTTTTCGGTGCCGTTGAAGGTGAATACCTTTACGGCGGCGCTGACGGAAGCCTTCCTGTCCTCGCTCAGCTTCGGCAGGATCTTCTCGGCGCGTAGCACGGCGCTCTCGACGGCAAAGATGTTGATCGCCAGGTCGGCAACGGCCAGCAGGATCTCCTGCTCGTCCTTGATCTTGTCCATGAACTTCTGCACGCCGCTGCCGGCAAGTACCAGGAAGGCCTGCTTCAGACTGGCGATCAGGGCCTTTTCCGCCGCGAACGGCACGGAATCGTCGAGCTCGTCGAAGGATGGCGACATCAGCGACTCGAAGGCCTTCATCGCCTCTTTCTGCAGCGGTATTTCCCCTTTCATGGCGCGCCGGAGGATGATGCCGGGGATCAGCAGCCGGTTGATCTCGTTGGTCCCCTCCCAGATCCGGTTGATGCGCTCGTCGCGATAGTACCCCTCGGCGGCGTATTCCTGGATGAAGCCGTAGCCGCCATGGATCTGGACGACCTGATCCACGACATCGGCCAGCATTTCGCTGCAGAACACCTTGGCGATGGCGCATTCGACGGAATATTCCTCGATCCCCTGCTGATATGCCTCATAATAGTCGGCGGTATCTTTCGGCACGGTGTCAAGGCGGTCGTCGATCAGGCCCGCGAGACGGTAGACTACCGATTCCGACGCAAAGATTGCGGCACTCATGTCGGCAATCTTTTCCTGAATGGCGCCGAAGGTGCCGATCGTTGTCCCGAAGGCCTTGCGTTCGTTGGCATATTTGATCCCGGTGGTAAGCGCCGTCTTGGCGGCGCCGGTAGCGCCGGCTCCCAGCTTGAAGCGCCCGACATTGAGGACGTTGAAGGCGATCTTGTGCCCCTTGCCGATCTCGCCAAGCAGGTATTCAACCGGAACCTTCGCATCTTCCAAAATGATCTGGGTGGTGGACGATCCCCTGACCCCCATCTTGTTCTCTTCCGGCCCGACGCTCAGTCCCTCGGTGCCCCGCTCGACCAGAAAACCGGTGAAGTGCTGCTTGTCGATCTTGGCGAAGACCGTGAAGAGATTGGCGATGCCGCCGTTGGTAATGAACTGCTTGGTGCCGTTGAGGATATAATGCTTGCCGTCGGCGGAGAGGGTGGCGGTCGCCGATGCCCCGAGCGCATCGCTCCCTGAGCCCGGCTCGGTCAGGCAGTAGGCCGCAATCCATTCGCCGGAGATGATCTTGCCGAGATATTTCTCTTTCTGCTCTTTCGTACCGTAATAGACCAGCGGGAGCGTGCCGATGCCGGTATGGGCG
>DATNCC010000351.1:0-8650 GCA_035571735.1 Dongiaceae bacterium
AGCTGATCAGCGAGGATATCAAGCTGACATTCGTACCCGACAACGATGCCGGTCACATATTGATGGACCCCTCCCAGATCGACCAGATCCTGGTAAATCTTGTCGTGAATGCGCGCGACGCAATCGAAGGGAGAGGGGATATTACCATCACGACGGCAAATGCCGTCCTTGACAATCGCTATTGCCAGTCCCACCGGGGAGCATCACCCGGATCGTATGTCCGCCTTTGTGTCTGTGATACCGGCTCCGGCATGGATGCGGCAACGTTGAATCGAATTTTCGAGCCGTTTTTTACGACCAAGGAGCTTGGCAAAGGAACCGGTCTGGGGCTCGCAACCGTCTATGGCATTGTCAAGCAGAACAACGGCGAAATTCATGCGGAAAGTCAGCCGGGTAACGGCTGTACGTTTGTCATCCATATCCCGCGTCAAACCCCCGCCTCTGTTGAACGGCCTCTTGAATCCCCCCCCCTGTTCCCCGTGGAAGTGAAACCATACTGCTGGTCGAGGACGATGCATCGAATCTGGAAATTGCCCGACTGCTGCTGGAGGAGTGCGGCTACAGCGTTATCTGCAGCACATCTCCGCCCGAGGCTTGCGCGCTCTTCGAGCAGCATGCCGGCAAAATCTCGCTGCTGCTGAGCGATGTCATCATGCCGGAATTGAACGGCAAAGAGTTGTTCGACCAGGTAAGGGCTATCAACCCGGACATCAAGGTGCTGTTCATGTCCGGCTATACCGATGACGTCATCACCAAACGTGGCGTGTTGCCCGATGGGACCAATTTTATCAACAAGCCGTTTACAATTTTGCAGCTCGCAGCGAAGTTGCGGGCGGTGCTGGACGGGGAGAGTCGCTCATGAGAATGGGAACACTGGATATTCTGATCGCCGAAGATGACCCGGGGCATGCCACCGCGATCAGGCGCAGCCTGGAGAAGACCTATCCGGACGCCTCAATTTCGGTCGTCGCCAGTATTCGGGAATATCTGAACCACATCGCCTTGAAAATACCATCGATTGCCATTCTTGATCTGAATCTCAGCGATGGGTGCAGCATCGATCTTCTGAACACTTCTGCCGGAGATGCGGCGTTTCCGACGATAATAATGACCAGCTTCGGCAGCGAACAGGTTGCGGTAGACATGATCAAGCGGGGGGCACTGGATTACATGGTAAAATCCCCCGATGCCTTTGCGGCGATCGGGGCGACGGTAGCAGGCGCCCTGCGCGAATGGCAGCTGTTGCGGGACAAGAAACGGATTGAGCTGCAGTTGAAGGAATCGCAGACACGAATCATCCAGCAGGAAAAGATGGCTTCCATCGGCCAGCTGGCTGCCGGGGTCGCTCACGAGATCAATAATCCGATCGGCTACATCACGAGTAATATGAATTCTCTCTGGAAGTACGCCGAAAAACTGGCCCAATTTATCGAGATACAGGAGCAGGCAATTGAGAAGTGTGCCGATGAAGCGACCTTGGCCTCAATCGTCGAACTGAAACGCCGGATCAAGCTGGATTTTATTATCAAGGATTTTCGCGAACTGATCTCCGAGTCACTGGAAGGTTCAAAACGGGTCAGCAAGATTGTGCAGGATTTGAAAAGCTTTTCACGGGCAGAGGGTAACGAGGCGATTCCCGCGGATCTGAATGAGGTTATTAAAAGCACTCTCAATGTAGTGCGTAATGAGATCAAATACGTTGCGGAGCTTGACCTCCGGCTCGAAGATATTCCACCTGTAGTCTGCAAACCACAGCAGATAAGCCAGGTAGTCATGAACCTGCTTGTAAATGCGGCACATTCCATTTCCGGACAAGGCGTAATCATGCTTGCCACAAAACAGGTTGACGACACGGTCGAAATAACCGTTGCCGATTCCGGTTGCGGCATTTCACCCGAGAACATGACAAAAATATTCGAGCCGTTTTTTACCACCAAGGAGACGGGCAAGGGAACCGGCCTCGGATTGGCAATCAGCTGCGATATCGTCAGGAAGCATGGCGGCGAGCTGCTGGTCAGGAGCGAAGTCGGTATAGGAACTACTTTTACGATCAGATTACCGGTCGAAGGGACGAGGCTATGACAATGGAGCCGATTCGCATACTATTTGTCGATGATGAACGTAACGTCCTCAGGTCGCTGGAACGGCTGTTTCTGGAAGAGGAGTATGAGATATTTACTTCCGCTTCCGGACAGGAGGGGCTGGAAATCATTGATCAATCAGGCCCTTTCCAGTTGATAGTTTCCGATTACCGCATGCCTTCGATGAACGGGGTCGAATTTTTGAGTGAAGTTTTCCGGCGCTGGCCGGATACCGAACGGATTATTCTCTCCGGTTATGCGGATACGGCAGCCATTGTAGCGGCCATAAACGAGGGGCGGATATACAAGTTCATTGCCAAACCGTGGAACGATGATGATTTGATGCAAGCGATCCGCGAGGTTATTGATCGCTATAAATTACGGGCAAGCAATCGCTCGCTGCTGGAAGAGCTTTCAGTGGTTAACAGGGATTTAAAGGCAATAAATGACAATTTAAACGAGATTGTCGACGAACGCTTCAAGGTGGTCTTATCCCAGAGCCGAGCCCTGCAAAGTTTTCAAACGGTGCTTGATATCCTCCCCGTCGGCTTTATCGGCGCCGACGGTTACGGTATGATCGTGCAGTGCAACAGGCTTGGAGCCGAGATGCTTGGTTTGGCAACGGAAGAGCTCATCGGGAATGATCTTTCAACGACCATGCCTGCGCCGCTTATCCAGAAAGTAATAGAGCTTCCCGGCAATTCATGCGGGGACTTCAGCATTGAATTGCCTTATGGCAGATGCCACATACATGTAACGCGACTATCCGGTGATGATCAGAATGCAATCGTGATCGCGCTTTTGAAGGAACCATGATGGCAACCATCCTGTTTGTCGATGACGAGGCGGGGATCCGGAGCGCTTTGAGGCGTCTGTTTGCAGATCTGCCGTACCGGCTGCTTTTCGCCGCCGACGCCGCCGAGGGGCTTGCTCTCCTGCGTGCCAACGAATGCGCCGTGATCGTTTCCGATGTCCGGATGCCGGGGGAGAGCGGCATCGAATTATTGTCCAGGGCACGCCTCCTGGTACCTGATACTGTGCGGGTGATGATGAGCGCCTACGCAGACCTGAGTACGGCCCTGAATGCCATTAACCGGTGTGAAGCGTTCCGGTTCGTGGTCAAGCCGTGGGACGATCAGGAACTGGTAGAGGTTGTTGGTGACGGTGTGTTGCGCTACGATCTGCAGAATTCGCTGCGGCACGGTGACGAGGCGATTTACCGCACCCTGGCGCAGACCATAGAACTGAAGGATCACTACACCCGCGGCCACTGTGACCGGGTGGTGGACTCCGCATTAGCCATCGGCAGGCGCGTCGGGTTGTCGATGGAAGCGCTTACCCATATTGGGCATGGCGCCATGCTGCACGACTGCGGAAAGATCGGAGTTCCGGAGGCCACCCTCAATTTCCCCGGTCGGCTTGATAATGAGCAGCTTGATGTTGTCCACCGGCATCCCGGCTGGGGGGCCGATATTGCCCGTACAGCCGGGATGCATCAGTCAACGGTCAACGTAATTCTCCATCACCATGAGCACTATGACGGCCTGGGGTATCCGTCCGGTCTGGCCGGCGAGGATATCCCGCTTGAGGCTCGTATCGTGGCGGTTGCGGATGTTTATGACGCACTGACTTCCGACCGCCCCTATCGAAAAGCCATGCCGTCTGAAGCGGCTTTGCAGGAGTTCATGTCCTTGAGCGGCACGGTGCTTGATCCGTATTTTGTCGAAATATTTATCGAGATAGTAAAGGAACAGAGTAGTAAGAGAGGTGCAGAATGAGTGATGTGCAGCAGACTGAACATGTACCGGTTACGGTACTGCTCGTTGACGACGAGGAAAATATCCTTAGATCGATACAGCGGCTTTTGATGGATGAGGAGTTTGAGGTTGTCACAGCCACATCGGGTGAAATTGCCCTGGAGAAGCTGGCAACTCTTGAAAACGTGGGGTTGATCGTCTCTGACCAGCGTATGCCGGGCATGACCGGCTCTGAATTCCTGGGGCGTTCGAAAGAGTTCGCACCCTGCGCCCAGCGCATTCTACTGACCGGATATTCGGATATCAACGCCACTATTGAGGCGATCAACAAGGGTGGAGCAGGACATTATATTTCGAAGCCCTGGAATGATGACGAATTGCTGGGCACTATCCGGGATGGGGTTGAGCTGTACCGGCAGGGTGTCGAAAGTCGCCGCCTCAACGAGATCATCAAACAGCAGAAGGATGATCTGGAGGCGTGGAACGACAGTATGAAGAAACGACTGCTTCAGACCGCCGCAACGATCCGCGAACAGAGCCAGGCGATAAAGACACTTGACAAGCCGCCGCTCGACCTTATCAGTCGGACGTTTGACGCTTTCTTTGAAGTGATGGGGGATCGGACCGCGGTTCATGCCCGCACAGTCAGCGCAATGGTGACGGATGTTGCGCGCAAGATGGGCCTGGATGCCGAGAGTGTCATCACCTTCGGCGTTGCGGCACTGCTTCATGATCTCGGCAAGTTTGGCCGCCCCGGAGCCAGCCAGCATTCCCGCATCGAGGAGATGTCCGAGAGTGAATCCAATGTCTATCGCCAGCATCCACAACGTGGTGAAGAGATGTTCGGCAAGGTCGAGGAGCTGTCCGCCCTGTTGCCGCACATCCGCAGTCACCATGAGGCCTGGGATGGCAGCGGGTTTCCTGACGGACTGGCGGGAGATGCCATACCTCTGGGTGCGCGGCTGATTGCCATTGCCGATTTTATCGAAAAAACTGCGCGTTCCGTGGAACAGAACCGTGCCGACTACGCCCTGCTGAGTGCAAAGTATCACTCGGGAACACTTCTTGACCCTCAACTGGTCACAAAGTTCGGCCCTATCACCCGCACACTCTACTACGAGGGGAAAAAGGGGGGAGCGATTGCCGAGGTAGAGGTGGATCCATTTGGTCTGGTGCCCGGTATGACCATTGCCAGGGATGTGGAAAGTGCTGGCGGTGTTCTCCTGTTGCAGGCTGGAACTGTACTTGATCGATCATCCGTCACTCTCATCCAGAGTCACTACCGGAAAAACAAGCCAACGCAGGGTATTATCATCAAGGTTGTCGAGGAATAATATTTCCAGGCGAATTGTGAACAGGAAGTTCATTCTTCCCGCAACAGATCCAACAATATTAGACCGCAAAACCGTATTTCACGAGCAGCGCTCGAAGGTCCCCGGTATCAAAAGGCTTGACGAGATAATCCGAACAGTCGCCACCGACAAGAGCATCCATCATGTCGCTTGGTGAGTGGAGCGAGGTCGCCATGATGATGGTGGCCTTGTCGTTTCCTGAGATGCCCGCATCCTTTTCCATGGCGCGCATAAGTTTCAGAGCTTCCTGGCCGTCCATTTCAGGCATGACGACATCCAGAAATACCAGCGAAAATGGAGTGCCGCCCTGCAAGGCTTCCCTGAAAAGTTTTGTGGCTTGAAGGCCATCACCCGCTTTTGTGATATCCAGGATGCCAATGTCACGGAGAGCATTCTCCATAATTCGCAATACAGCCTTAGAATCATCGACAATCAGTGTTTTCGCTTCAAGTTTCATAGGTTCTCCGCAACATTTTCCTGAGCCATTGCTGCTGCTCCTCCTTTTGTGGTTCGATTCCCTACCACAAACCTTCAGCATCTTGCCGGCAGCCTGCCGATCGCCCAAAAAGCGCTGCTGTGTAAACTAAATCACTTCATTAAAGATTGAAAGATATTATTCATGACATTTTCTGACAGTTTCTGACGGAGCGATGTGCGCTGGGTAGTTATTTTCCGATCAATGATTCGACATACTCGAATAATTCTCGGATATTGACAGGCTTGTGAAAAATTCTTGTAAATGAATCTTGAACGCGATGCATTTTCTGCGCAGGGAGACCAGTTAACGCTATGACTGGGGTTGTGTTTCCTTGCATTTTCATAAAAATTGTGGCTGATGCTCCATCCATATTTGCCATCATCAAATCGGTGATGACTACATCAAATTTTTCAGCATCAGCAACAGAAACAAGATCGACTCCATTAGTGACGGCTGTAACTTCATAACCTTTCAATGTAGCAAGCTTTGCAAGAACATCCCTGGTAGTCTGGTCATCGTCTGCAATTAGAATTCGTTTCGACATTAGGTGCTATTCTCCCCTACAATTATATTTCAATTATGCGAACTGACTTTTGCATATTACCATACATGCCATAGCTACCTGCATAAACATGTTAAACATAAAAAAAGGCCACATCCGAAGATGCAGCCTTTTCAAGTATATGAAGATCGAATTACTTAGCAGCAGGAGCAGCTTCAGCAGCAGGAGCAGCTTCTTTCATTTCTTTTTTGGCTTTCTTTGCTTTTTTGGCTTTCTTCACTTTCTTCACTTCTTTTTTCTCTACAGCAGGCTTGGCATCAGCAGCAGGTGCTGCAACAGCAGGATGACCAGCAGGCAGAGTAGCATCAGCAGCAAATACTACAGCAGAGAAGGACATTGCAACAATAGCGGCAACGATTGTAGAAAGAACTTTTTTCATGGGTAATACCTCCAGATAATTTGGTGCTTCTATATTAAGTAGAGCATATGCCATGCCAACTATTATGATTGCATAACTAGCTTAAATTACGTATTAATTCTGTCTTAGAATGTTAGAATCTAATTAATCAGACGATCATATGAGCTACACCATACCCTGTTTGAGGTATTTTATTTCAGAATTTAAGCGGCTGTGGGTCAATCCCATTATCTACCACTTCGGAGCTTCCAAGAGTACCCTTGGAATAAAGTAAAAGGCACTTACAAGTTGTGTAAGTGCCTAATAAATTTGGCTGGGGCGCCAGGGATCGAACCTGGGAATGCCGGAATGATTGGAGCCGGTGGAAGTAACCGCCTGTTTATCCAGTGGTTATCTCTAACAGTTCTAGCAGCCCTTTACCTTGTCTTGATGGTCTCTGAGTACCGTTTTGTCATGGCCGAACCTGACGCTCCGGTTCATTGCGACTGGATGGCCGGCGCCACTTCGCGCAACGCCTGGGCCAGATCGCGGCTGACGGCAGCCAGCGCCTGACTCTGGGCCGCCACCATTGCGTCATAACCGGCAGCGCCGACAGGTTCGCTAAACACGGTGCGGCCGGACTTCTGAGCACCGCCATCGCTTCTGCGAACCGACCAGAGAGCCTCCAGACCAACCCCTTCCCCGACGGTCATCTCGAAGCGCTGGATATCGAGCAGAACCCGATAGTCAGCCTCCAGGCCCGCGTTTTGCGGATAGGTGGACACACGTACCGGTGTGAGCAGAATACTCAGGTCGGCCGCTATGATGCGCGGTATCTCGCTCTTCGGCGACTCGGCCCAGCGGTGGGTTTCCAGGATGTCCACCCGGTTAGCGGATGTCCGCACAACGAGCTGTGGCCGGTCCAGCAGGTCGGGAAAGGTGATGGGGCCGATGGCCACCGAGTTAAGGGGCGAAACCGACGTCTCGTTTGTCGCGGCGACGTTCAGTGTGTAAAATGCCACCCTCGGCGAGCCGCTGCAGCCGGTCAGCAGGGCAACTGCCAGACACAGGGTGGTCATGACGGTTATGGAGCAGTGCATCTTCATGGTTTATCCTCCTGTTTGCCGCGGATCAGAGATTCGGGGTGACGCTCAAGATAATCAGTCAGGATCCGCAACGACTGGGCGGTACGGGCCAGTTCGCGGAATGTCTCCCGCAAGTCCTGCTGCAACGGCGCATCGGCCGACAGGGTCTGTTTCGCGGCGCTCAGTGTCTTGCGTCCCTCATCCAGGGTTTTGCGCGCCTCCTCCAGCGTCATCCCTATCTCGGGCAGGATATCCTTATCCACCCTCCGGACCAGCTTGTCGGCATCCTTGAGAGTGGCATCCAGGGTCTGCATCGTCTGGCGCACATCGCCGACAACCTCGTCCAGCGGCAGTTTCTCAAGTTTCTTGACGATCCGCATAAGCATTGCCTGCAGTTCCACCAGGCTGCCGGTCGTGGTGGGGAACCGGGGCGGATTCATGGCCCAGTTTACCTTCGCTTTCGGAGTATTGGGGAAGAAGTCGAGTGCGACTATGAGTTGTCCGGTCAGCATATTGCCGCTCGTGAGCTGTGCTCTCAGGCCGTGTGCAACCATCTCGTTGAGGATCGTACTATATTCCTCGGGATCCGGCACCGCTCCAACAACTCGTGAACGGAGGCGTTCCGGGTAAATGCGCATTTCGACCAGCATGTTGACTTCCCTGGTGCGGGCGTCGTGTGCCACATGAATGCCGGAGACTTCGCCGACGGTCAGCCCCCGGAAGTCAACCGGAGCGCCCGGCGACAAACCCCGCACCGATTCCTTGAAGATCATGACAAAACTCTGGCTGATCGTGTCGCGATTTTTCATCGCCTCATCGCGGGTGGCAAACAGGGTAAAGGCTGTGTTGGAGCCGGCCGGCGCCGCCTCGCCCCCTTCGTCCAGGGTCTGGAAGGCTATCCCGCCGATGAGGATCGACATCAGCGACTGCGTGTCCAGCTTCAGGCCGCTGGCGTCCATGGTAAGGTCAACCCCGCTGGCATTCCAGAAGCGTGTGTT
>DATNCC010000352.1:0-7913 GCA_035571735.1 Dongiaceae bacterium
CGAAGAGCCTGTTTTCAACATCAAGCGGCACGATATCGACGCCGCTCCGGCCTGCAAGCTGTGCCAGAAAATCCCTGACAAATCCAAAGGACGAGTTCCCGGTCACCACTGTTGCCCGGAACACTCCGATAGGCCGGACTCTCTTGAGCAACCGGGCGGCATCCTTCAAAAACAGCGGCACCATGCCGACGCCGTTTTCGATCTGAGGGAAATCACCGTACTCTTTCACCGGAGGGAACGGCAGATTTGCCTTGAGGAAGAATTCGTCAGCCAGAAACAGAAAAGGCCGGCGCAGTTTTCTGCGCAGAGTCTCCGCCCGCGGCTGCCAGATGGAAATAAATTTACGGGCATATTCCGCATCAACCGGGGCCAACTGCGGCAGTTTCCGGCGGTGCGCGGTAAGGCCGAGCGGAACTACCGCCAGCGATTGCACCGCCGGATAGAGAGCGGCCAGTTCGGTCACGGTGCGCTGCAACTCTTCGCCGTCATTCAGTCCGGGACAGAGCACGACCTGCGTATGCATGACAATCCGGGCAGCGGCCAGCCGCCGCAACTGATCAAGAATGGCGGGGATACCGGACTTTCCGAGCAGGTGTTCTCTCAGTCCGGGGTTGGTGGCATGCACTGAAATATACAGGGGGGAGAGTCGTTGTTCGATGATGCGATTCAGAGCCGAAGTTTTCAGGTTGGCCAGCGTGACGTAATTGCCGTTTAAAAAGGAGAGCCGATAATCTTCGTCCTTGACGTAGAGCGGCTTGCGGAGTCCCTTGGGAAGCTGGTGAACAAAACAGAAGAGGCAGTTGTTGGCGCAGCGGGCGGGAACCGGGGCGGAAAAGGTCAGCCCGAGCGGTTCTCCTTCCTGACGTTCGATCTCCAGCTCCCACAATTCCCCATCCGGCTTTTCCAACTCCAGCAGCAACACATCTTCGGATGCGGAGTAATAGCTGTAGTCGATCAGGTCACGCAACGGGTGGCCGTTAACGGCCAGCAGATGGTCGCCTCCCTCCACCTCCAGCCGGTCGGCAATCGAACCGGGGACTACTGATTCAATCGGAAGGCCGGCCATCAACCCTCCAGGTAAAATTCAGAGTTGCGGTAGTACTCTGCCAGAGAGCGGAGAAACACCTGCAGCACCGCGGTGACCGGCACCGCCAGCAGCATGCCGATAATGCCGAACAGCTGACCGCCGATCAGCAGGGCCACGATAGCGACCAGCGGATGCAATCCGACGGTGGTGCCGACTATTTTTGGGGTGATTATGGAACCTTCGAGCAGTTGCACGAACCCGAACCACCCCAGGCAGAGCAGCGGATGGAGGATGTCGTTAAATTTGAGCAGCGCCATGGCAACCGAAAGACAGATGCCGATAATTGTGCCGACATAGGGAATGATAAAGGTCACGCCGGCCAGCATCCCGATGGCAACAGCCAGATCTATGCCGATGACGTACAGACCGGCGCTGTAAAGGAGTGCCAGAATTGCGCACACCGACAGCTGTCCCCGGACAAAGCCGGACAGCACCGCATCGATTTCTGCCAGTTTTTTCGAGTACGCAGGGCGGAATCGTCCCGGGATATACGATTCGATAAAAATTTTGAGGCGCGGCAGGTCGAACAGCAGATAAAACAGATAGACCGGTATGATCAGGTAGCCAATCAAGCCGAGGAGTACGCCAATCGTAGAAGTGAGAGCCTTCTGCAGAATCGCCAGGAGCGGCTTGATGAGATCGGGAGCGGCGCTGCGCCCCTGCTGCAAAAGTTCGTTAAGCCTGAATGCCAGCTTGTCGGGCGTTTCAACGCCAAGATACTCCTTTATTGCCGCCGGAGTTATTTCGTACAGATGCTGGACATACGCAGGCAGATTAAGCTGCATGCTGGAAAACTCACCCGTTATGGATACCACGAGAAAGACGGCAAATCCGCCGCAGACCAGAGCCGTCAGACAGAAGACGATCAAAATTCCGTACAGTCGCTGTACCCCTCTGCGTTCGAGCAGATCTACCATCGGGTTCAGATTATAGGCCAGCGCAAACGCGATGAACAGCTGCAGGAAAACGGCAGATGAATAGTAAAGTACAGCCGTTGCTGTAACTAGCAGCAGAATTGCCGTGGCCAAAAGAATTTTTGTGTTTTTTGACATGGGTATTTTTCGAGAAGCCCCTCCCAGACCTGAATGTCCGGAGAGGGGCCGCATTCTGATGGTTACTGGTGCAGTCGGAAGGTTCCATCCGCGGAAGTGATGGTAGCGATGGCGTGCTTGTAAATCAGCATGTCACCGTTGGAATCAAGCAACACCGAGAAATTATCGAATGATTTAATGAATCCTTCCAGTTTATCACCCGACATCATGACAACCACGACCCGTACACGCTCCTTGCGGCCCTGATTGAGGTACTGATCCTGAATATTGAAAGGTGCCTTGGACATGGTGTTACGCCTCCCGTCGTTCAAAAAATTCAATTGCATGCACAAGTATGTTACCAAACTTCTCGGGATATTCAAACCACAATATGTCAGGATCGGCCTTGAACCAGGTCAGCTGGCGCTTGGCATAATGCCGCGTATCGCGTTTGATCAGGCGTACGGCTTCTTCAGCAGAAAGCTCGCCACAGAGATGGGCGGCCGCCTCCTTATAGCCGATCGAGCGCATGGACTTTAAATCACGCCCGAATCCGGCTTCCAGCAGACCGCTCACCTCATTAAGCAGGCCGGCTGCCAGCATCCGCTCGACCCGCTCGTCGATGCGTCGGTACAGGAGTCCGCGCTCGACCGAGACGCCGATCTGAAGCGTCTCGTAGCGCCGGGTGGCAAAGGCATGCTCCTTTTGATGGCGGGAAAGCGGAATTCCGGTCAGCCGGTAAACTTCCAGGGCCCGTATGATGCGCACCAGATTGTTCGGGTGCAGGCCGGCCGCAAGATCGGGATCGACCTGCCGCAGTCTCTCCAGCATCGCCTCGTTGCCGTCCCTGTCCGCCTCATCCTGCAATGCCAGACGAAGCTCGCCAGCGCCGCCCGGAGAATCAACCAGCCCTTTTACGAGAGCCCGGATGTAAAGGCCGGTCCCTCCGGCCACAATGACCCTTTTGCCCCGCCCGGCGATATCCCGGATGGCGGCATCGGCGGCGGCGGCATAATCGGCGGCGGAGAATTGCCGATCGGGTTCGACCACGTCGATCAGGTGGTGGCGGATCTCGGCCTGCTGCTCCTTCGAGGGCTTGGCGGTGCCGATGTCCAGCCCGCGATAGATCTGCATCGAGTCGGCATTGACGATCTCGGCGTCCAGCTCGTGCGCCAGCCGCAGGGCCAGATCACTCTTGCCGGAAGCGGTCGGACCGCAGATGATCAATATCTTGCCTTGAGGAGTTGAACTCATGTACGTTTAAAAATCTTTTGCAACTCCGCCAGCGTCACCAAGTGTGACACCGGGCGACCGTGGGGACAACTGGCGGCGAAGTCGGTCTGATCCATCTGATGCAGCAACTCTTTGATCTGCCGGTTTTCGAGTGTATGTACGCCGCGGATAACGGAGTGGCACGCGATACGGGTAAGGATACTTTCCAGCGCATCCGTGAAGGCGGCGCTGGTGCCGAACCGCTCGAGATCAGCCAGAATGTCACGGATGAGAAGGAGCGGATCCTTTTGGACAACCAGACGGGGCACGGCCGAGACCATGACCGTCGTACCGCCAAACGGTTCCAGCTCGAAACCGATTCCGGCAAGATCCGCGCTGAATCTTGCCGCCGCCGCTACCTCGCTGAATGAAAGTTCAACCGTTTCCGGAAACAGCAGACGTTGTGATTCGATCCCGTCGGTCTGGCTCTGCTGTTTGAGGCGCTGATACGCCACCCGCTCACTGGCTGCGTGCTGGTCGATGATCACCAGTCCGGAATCAGACTGGCAGAGGATATATTCGCTGTGAAACTGCCCGATAATGGAGAGTGAGGAGAAATAGCCCGCCGTTTCGGGACGCAGCTGCTCCGGCACGAAAGCGGGGGACGGGTCGCTGACGGTCACGATCTGCTCCTGCGACATAACGGCTGCGGCAGACGGCGCAACGACCTGTTGTTCTGCGGGCGATGACCGGTACAATGGTCGTGGCGGGAGCGCCAGGGAGACTTGGGCCGCGGCCGCGATCCGTTCGCGATAGGACTGGCCGGTCGCTTCACTCCTGGTGTCGTGAGCGGCCGGTGTCCGGATCAGCCATGGCGAGTTGCGCAGCACCTCTTCCACCGCCCCCTGAATGGCATCATGCACGGCGGAT
Organism: Dongiaceae bacterium; assembly: GCA_035571735.1. GTDB lineage: Bacteria > Desulfobacterota > Desulfuromonadia > Geobacterales > Pseudopelobacteraceae > JACRCG01. Next base: position 4,261 of record DATNCC010000352.1, read on the forward strand.
TGACGCCTGAATCGAACCTCATGCTTGGTCGGATGAACATTTACATCGACCTCGCCGGGAGGAAGTTCGATGAACAGAGCCACCACCGGATAGCGGCCACGGTCGATAACTCCCCGGTAGGCCTGCATGACCGCATGCTGCACAACCTTGTCGCGAATGAAGCGACCATTGATATAGGTATAGATCGCCTGTGTCCCGGAGCGCTGCAGCGCCGGCGCGGAGATGAACCCCGTAATGGCTGCGGAGTCGTTCCCTCCCTTGACGGGAAACAGGTGTTGCGAACTATCCCTCCCGACAACCTGGACCAGACGGCGCTTCAGGTCGCTTCTCTGCAGCCGCAGCAATTCGCGCTCATCGCTTGTAGCGGAAAAAGCCACGTCAGGGCGGGAAACAGCCAGCCGGGCAATGACGTCGGCAACGTGACCGGTTTCGGTTTCCGCACTTTTCATGAATTTGAGGCGGGCAGGCAGATTGAAAAAAATCTGTTCCACGCTGATCACGGTGCCGGGAGCCATGCCGCAGGCTTTTACATCCTTGACACGCCCGCCTTCGATGATGATCTCGGTTCCTTCAAGGGCGGCAGGTTCTCGAGTTGCCAGCGAAAAGCGGGAAACCGAGGCGATGGAAGGGAGCGCTTCGCCACGGAAACCAAGCGTCAGGATATTATCCAGATCGGAGTCTGACCTGATTTTGCTGGTTGCGTGCCTCTCCAGCGAAAGCAGGGCGTCCTCGCGCGACATGCCATGTCCATTATCAGTGACGCGAATCCGCCGTCTGCCGCCGGCGCTGATTTCCACGGAGATTTCGGTTGCCCCGGCATCAAGTGAATTTTCGATCAACTCTTTTATGACGGAAGCCGGCCGCTCGACAACCTCACCTGCAGCTATCTTGTTGGTGAGAGATTCCGGCAGTATAACTATACGCTGTGACATGACACTCCCGCTGGTACGAAAAAAGAGCGGGGCGACCCGCTCTTTCCGGTGTATATACCTGGTTAATTAATTTACTTTTTACTGCTATCTTGTGTATCTCCGAAAAGTGAGTCGAAATCATCATCGGGCTTTTTGCTCTCTGCTGCCGGAGCGACAGATGGTGTCTCATCCCAGGAGAAGCTTTCAAGATCGAAGTCACCCGCTCCTGACGAAGAATCTGCCGGCTTTGTCGCTGCCGGAGCAGGGATATCCGGCTCCTGAGCGCCAAAGGGGGATTCATCTGCCTGTGATGTCGATTCGAGAAGGTCGCCAAATACCTTATCATCAGGCTGCGAACTGCTTGATTGATTCATGACCGACGAGAGTTCATCAAAATCAAACGGGTTGTCATCGTGAACGATAGGAGCGGTTGGGGAATCTTCGGGCAGATCAAAGGAGAATATTTCGTCATGCGTTTCTGTTGCATCGCTTATATGGACAGGCTCGCCTTCATCCGGCCGAAATTCGGCCGCCAGTTTCTCCTTTGCTTCAAGAGGCAGAACCAGCGCAGTAATCGAATGGCTCAGTTTGTAACCGCTCAGGTCGCCGGAGCACTTTTTACATGTATCATAATATTCAAAACTATTGAATCCACACTTAGGACACCTCATTTTGCGGCTCCTTAGTAAGTTAGAAGTTATTTTTTGGGTTTTTCTGGCAGAAAACAACTTTGTTAACGCACTTACCCAGTTTATCCGGGCTGACTTCCGGCAATCACATTTCACCCCAAATATACTGGATTATCGCGAGAATAGCAATACTCGCCGTTTCGGTTCTCAGTATCCTGGAGCCGAGTGAAACCGGCCTGAAACCGTGCTGGGAAAAATGGCGCACCTCAAGAGGATCAAAACCTCCTTCCGGTCCAATAGCTATGATCACCGACGAAGGCTTCCCACCTTCTGAAAGTGAATCTTTCAATAAATGCTCACGTTCCCCCTCCCACAGGATCAGACGGAGTTCCTGGCCTGCATCGTTTGCAGCTTCGACTGCGCTCGGTCTCCATGTCACCCCTGGAATATCGGGTCGTCCGCATTGCCGGGCAGCCTCCATCGCAATCCGGCTCCAGCGTTCAAGCTTGCTGTTCAACTGATCGTCACGTATTTTAGCAACTGAGCGGCGTCCACCGAACAGGCAGAAATCATGAGCACCAAGTTCGGTTCCCTTCTGCAAAATAAAATCAATCTTATCCCCCTTGGGAAGCGCCTGACAGACCGTAATGCGTGGAGTTGTGGAGTCGCTTTCAACAGCCAGGCAGGAAGACGTTATTTTTACCGCAACCCACTCCTTGGCAACCTGATTGATCGTACCGAAATGCACTACGCCTTTTTCGTCGGCCAATTGGACGGAATCTCCCGTACCCAGACGCAGGACGCGGACCATGTGATTGTAGACATCGCCATCAAAAGAGGCATATCCCTCACGAATTGCACGTGAGTTTATCATGAATCGGCGCGCGCTCATGACCCGGCGTCATTCCGGTACAACATGGCTACCCACTCGCCGGCACAAACTGTCCGACAGTATTTAAGCGGTTGAGCATCGAATCCCTGCCGCACCAGCTGCTCCTTTTCCGCCAGAATTCCGGATAGAATCAGTGACCCGCCGGGAAGTACCCGGTCTGCAAGATGTGGCGCCAGGCGCACCAATTCCTCTGCCAGGATATTTGCCAGAATAATATCAAAACGCTCCGTAAGTGATTCAAGTGGTTCGGTGCCGCATTCCACCTGGTCGGTCATATCATTAAGGGCAAGATTTTCTCGCGCTACTTCAACCGCATCAGGGTCGATATCCAAAGCAAGTATCCGCCCTGCTCCGAGCAGAGCCGCCGCCATGGCAAGTATTCCCGAGCCGGTCCCCAGATCAAGCAGGGATGGTGCCCCAAGCAGGGGACCGCTCTCCATGACCGACTCCAATAGCTCCAGACAGAGTCGCGTTGTTTCATGGCCACCTGTGCCAAAAGCCATCCCCGGATCAATGCGAATAACCAGATCACCGGGCAATTGCGCCGACTCCTCCCAGGTCGGCACTATCAGAATACGTTTACCGACCCGAAGCGGCTTGAAATGGACCTTCCAACTGCTGCTCCAGTCCTCGCTATTAACCGGTGTGAGCGCGGGTGGAGCAAAGAAGGCGGCAGGGTGTCGCCTGGAAAGCTCCAACAGAAAGGCTTCAAGTTCGTGCATCCGGGACGCAGGGTCATCGCCGGCCGGTACGTAGGCTTTAATCACCACGCGAACTGAATCCGGAATTTCGCTGGTGGAGAAGGCATCTACATTCTGATTGTCAACACAGACACCGTTACCGGTCAGCTGCGTTAAAAAGTCAGCAACTATTTCAGAGTACTCTTCCGGAACATCACATGCAATTTCTAGCCAGGAATCGATCATGTACAAACCTGTTGATAAAATGGAGTAACCGCCAGAGAAAAGTAGCAGAAGCACCCACAGCTGACAATAAAAAACGTCCATACTATTTTAATATTTGGCGTTATAAACGCAAAACGCCCCGGCTCCATTTCTGGAGTCGGGGCGTTTGTATTTAATTCCCGGCGGCGACCTACTTTCCCACACAGCTACCCGTGCAGTATCATCGGCCCTGAGGGGCTTAACTTCCGTGTTCGGGATGGGAACGGGTGTGACCCCCTCGGCATAGCCACCGAGAAATCGTTACGGTTTCGCCTTA
>DATNCC010000353.1:0-3922 GCA_035571735.1 Dongiaceae bacterium
TCGTACTGCTGGCGACCGGCGGAGGCGGCGGCTTCAATCGCGGCGACATCATCTCGACATTCAGCGCCTTCATGATCGCCTGCCACATCATCTCGGTCTCGAAGGTGTTGAAGGATGACGACGTCTTTCTGATCACGCTCGTTCAGTTCGCCACCGTCTCGCTGATCGCCGGAGCCGCCACGCTGCTGCTCCCCCTCCCCGCTTTCACCATCACCACTCCCGCCATTATGTCGGTTGTCTACTGCGCCGTGCTCCCGACAGTACTCTGCTTCACGCTCCAGAATATCTATCAGCGCTACGTCACCCCCACCAGGGCCGGGCTGATTTACACCCTCGATCCGGTCTGGAGCCTGATCGCCGGGTTTTTCGTGCTGGGGGAGCGGCTGAACTCCCGGGAATGGCTCGGCTGCGGCATCATCTTTCTGGCCGCCCTCCTGCCGCTGCTGTTCCGCCTGAGTGTTGAGAGCCGGCTGATCAACCTGTACATCAAGAGGAACAACTGAAACCGGGGGGATGACATGACCAGATACATTGAATATCAGAAGGTGGCCGCAACTGCGGCCAGGATCGCCGGACGCTATCAGCTGTCCCGTTTCGCTTCAACTCTGGACATAGAGCTGAAAGGGGACAAGAATCTGGTGACCGAGGTTGACAGGGAATCGGAACGGCTGATAGTGGAGCAGTTGCGGTCACGCTTCCCCGATCATGACATTGTCGCCGAGGAGGGGGACTACCCCCAAGCCGGTTCGCCGTTCCGCTGGATCATCGATCCGGTTGACGGCACGACCAATTATGCCCACGGCTTTCCCTGGTTCTGCTCTTCGATCGGGCTGGAACTGGACGGCGAACCGGTTGCCGGGGTCATCTACAATCCGGTCTATGACGAGCTCTTCACGGCGACCAGGGGGGGAGGCGCCTACCTGAACGGCAGGCGCCTGTCGGTATCCGCCCGTGCTCCGCTGAATAATTCGCTGCTCGGAACCGGTTTCCCCTATGACTGCGCCACCGACCCGGCCAACAACTTCGCCAATTTCATCGCCTTTCAGAAGAGCTCCCGGGGTATTCGCCGGGCCGGCGCCGCCGCGCTCGACCTGGCGTATGTGGCAGCCGGAAGGCTGGACGGTTTCTGGGAGCTCAAGCTGAAGGCGTGGGATGTGGCTGCGGGGGTCCTGATGGTGCGGGAAGCGGGCGGCATCGTCACAACCTTCGATGGCTCCCACTATGACATCTTCAATGACCGGATCGTGGCAAGCAACGGCCTGATCCACGACGAGATGGTGGCCATGCTGGCCGCAGTCGAAGCGCAGAGGCAGGGTCCATGAAAAACAGCATCAACATCAAACTTACCGGCGGGTTCGGTCTCTGCGTGCTGCTGCTCGTAGCCGTGGTCGGGTTCAACATCACGGCTTTGCGGAAACTCGATAAACTCTACCACGAGGCGGTTAAACGCACCGGGGATATGGAACTGACCACGGACGCCCAGCACATCGGCGAAGACCTGTACCAGGTCATCGGCAATGCCGTAATCAACCGGGACATGCACAAATCGGAGCGACTGTGGTCTGCCTCCAAAAAAGTAAATCTGGCAAAGCTGCGGAAGGTGGCCGAACTTGCCGATTCGCCGGAAGAATTCGCCATGGTCAGGGAGGCGCAGGCAGCGCTCTCCGACATATTCCGCATTTATGAGCAGGAGATGCTGCCGCTCATCAAGAGCGGGGAAGCGGTGCCCGGGCCGCTTGCCGACATAGATGCCCGGCTCGACCAGCGAATAGACGCCATTGAACTGGTTCTTCAACGCTTCGCGCGCACAATATCGGATGAAAGCCGTGAAGCGGCTGCGGAGTACCATCACGTACTCACCAACACCATCCGATCCGGAGTGACCATTTCGCTGATCGGGGTGCTGGCCGCACTCGCTGTTTCCGCGCTGACGACCAGGCGGATTGTCCGCCCACTTTCGGAAATAACCCGGGCAACCGTGAAAATGAAGAATGGGAATTACCCCCTGGATCTGAACTACCAATCGAATGACGAAATCGGGGTGCTGGCCAACACTTTTCGTGAAATGTCAGGACAGGTGCAAAAACGGACGGCCGAACTGCAGGAGTCCAACAAACATCTCCAGCGGGAGATCGGCGATCGCAAGCTGGCTGAAGAGGAGATCCGCCTGCTAAATGCCAATCTGGAGCAGCGGGTCAAAGAGCGAACTGTGGAGTTGCGCAGCCTCTCCCGGCATCTGCAGACGGTTAGAGAGGAAGAGAGGACCAGCATCGCAAGGGACATCCATGATGATCTCGGGCAGTTGCTGACAGCCTTGAAAATAGATCTATTGTGGCTAAGGAGTAAATTGCCCGGGGAGCATCGTAAACTCTTCGAAAAGACGCTCGAAATGGAAACGCATTTCGATCAGGCGGTCAGGATAGTGAGGCGAATTTCCACGGAACTGCGTCCGGCCATCCTGGACGACCTCGGTCTCACATCGGCGATCGAATGGCACACGCAGGAATTTCAGAAAAGAACGGGTATCATCTGTGAATTTCACAACGGTTTCGATTGCGGCACATTGGACTTGAGTCGTTCCACTACGCTCTTCCGCATCATTCAGGAATCGCTGACAAACATCATCCGGCATGCGGAAGCATCGAGGGTAGAGATTACCTTGTCGGAAAGGGGTGATGAACTTGTGGCAACCGTGTCGGACAATGGCAAGGGTATCACCGAACAACAGATCTTCGACCCGCAGTCGCTCGGGCTGATCGGCATGCGGGAACGTGCCTGCTGCCTGGAAGGAGGGGTGAAATTCAGCCGGCTTCCGGGCGGGGGGACCGTCGTCGAGGTAATCATGCCCCTCGACGACAAAAAAAAGGAGCAATCTCATGATAAGAATACTCATCGCGGATGACCATCCCATTTACCGCAAGGGACTGCTGCAGATCCTCCTGGAAACTCCGGACATGTTTGAGGTCGATGAGGCTGGCAGCGGAGAGGAGGCGCTCGCCAAAACATGGAACAGCAACTATGATCTGGTTTTGATGGACGTTTCCATGCCGGGCAGGGGCGGACTGGATGCGTTGAAGGTGTTGAAAAGCCGCCACCCGAAGCTTCCGGTCCTGGTGCTCAGCATGCACCCTGAAGAGCAGTATGCGATGCGGGCCTTGCGCGCCGGTGCCGCCGGCTATCTGAACAAGGAATGCGTATGGTACGAATTGGTAAAAGCGATCAAAAAAGTATTGGAAGGTGGTAAGTATGTCAGTTCCGCCCTTGCAGAGAAACTGGCTGACATTCTGGGAAGCGGGGCCGACGCCCCCCCTCCCCAGGAAATCCTTTCCGACCGCGAGTATCATGTATTCCGGATGATCGCCTCGGGGAAGACGGTCGGCGCGATAGCCGAGGAACTGTCGCTGAGCGTAAAGACCGTCAGTACTCACCGGGTGCGGATTCTGGAAAAAATGCGGTTAAAAAACAACGCGGAACTGATCCATTATGCCGTGACAAACGGGCTTTCCGGCTGAAGCAGGACCCTCACATATAACAACTCCTCACACAACTTTCCCACCTTTGTAAGACAAACACCTACAATTCAATCAGACAAACTGCGTCTTGTTAATCGTTCTTTCTGAAGTACCATTTTTTAATGAATTATTGACTCTGCCCATGAAACACGATGAAACAATAAAGTGGTTTTTGACGGTATTGCAATCCGCTTTTTCTGTTGTAGCATTTCATTAATTGCAAAAGTGAAGCGGTTGCAGTGCCATTCAGCCCGAATATGGCAATTAATATCAACGGAGGATCATCACATGGACAAAATCGCAAAAAATGTCGTCGCAACGACCCTGCTGTTCCTGCTCGCTCTGCTTACAGCCTGCGGCAGCAGCAGTAAAAGCGATGGCTCTGCGCCGACCCCCGGCGTGACCCGCAC
>DATNCC010000354.1:0-20597 GCA_035571735.1 Dongiaceae bacterium
GATGCGGCAGATGTCTTCATATGAAAGCCATGGGGTGCGCAAGATCGTGTAGGGGGGGGATTCGGAAAAGGCGTACCCTTCGCGTCCGGCAATCGCACGCATCGGGGCGCCTTTGAGTACCTTGAGCGGTTCGATCTGGATCATATCCGGTTTCAGTTCGGCAATTGTCTGCAGGGAGTTCAAAAATCCTGCGTGGTCCTCTCCCGGCAGGCCTGCAACCAGATCAAGGTGCAGTTCAATTCGCGTTTCAGCCCTGAGCCGCCGGACATTGGCGAAGATCCTCGACAGATCGGCAGTTCGCCCAACCTGCTCAAGCGTTGCTGCCGACGATGATTGAATGCCGATTTCAAAACGGAAGGTATTTTCCGGTACCCGCGCCAGAATGCTCAGATTGTTGTCAGTCAGCAGGTCGGCTGCGATTTCAAAATGAAAGTGGCTGCTCCGGTTATGTTCAAGAATGAATTCCCAGATCGTATCCGCCCGCCCGGCATCATAATTAAAGGTCCGATCCACCAGCTTTACCCGGGATACGTCGCTGTTCATCAAAAACAGGAGATCTTTTTTTATCCTGTCCATGCTGAATGAACGCACCGATCCCTCAACCGATGACAGGCAGAACGCGCAGGAGAACGGGCAGCCGCGAGAGGTCTCGTAATAGATCAGCGGTTTTGACAAGTCCACCACCCCGGCTTCAAACGGTGATGGGAGCGAGTCAAGTTCCAGGTTTTTGCTGCTGAGCGGTCCCGATGCCGTGTCGCTGCCGTCCCGGTAAAACAGGTCGTCTATCTCCGCCAGACCTTCATGCAGCAGGCTAGCATGCTCCCGTATCAGCGTCACGATCAGCCGCCTGAAACTTTCTTCCCCCTCACCCTTGATCACAAAATCGATCGCGGGGTTGTCGTGCATGAGATCGAATATTCCGAAGGAAACTTCCGGCCCCCCCAGAACGATCCTGGTATGCGGAGATATCTTCTTGATATCGGATACGAGCCGAAGGGTCGGCTCGATATTCCAGATATAACAGGAAAGGGCTACCAGATCGGCCTGCTCGGCCATGACGAGCCTCAGGATATGTTCGCGTGGCTCGTTGACAGTCCATTCGCGGATTGTTATATCGGCATCAGGGATGTCTTGGCAGTATGCAGCCAGGCAGGGGAGCGCCAGTGACGCGTGCGAGTATTTGGCGTGCAGGGTTGCAAGAAGAATTTTCATGTCGGTCAGGTCTCGGAATGTGAGCGGCTCTTTTGCATTGACGTATATAGACGCAAATGCTAATAAATACACGCTTACTACCGAAAAATAAAGGTGTTTCCCGATGCTTGACATGAAATACATTCGTGAAAATCTGGATGAGACCGAGCGGTGCCTCCGTACCCGCGGCGGTGAATCCTATCTGGACGGCTTTCGTGAACTGGATGAGAGACGGCGTACGCTGCTGAGAGAGGGTGAGACCCTTAAGGCGCTGCGCAATTCGGTCTCGGACGAGATCGGCCGCACCAAGGACAAAAGCCTCGTTCAGGACAAGATCCTGGAGATGCGTGCAGTCTCCCATGAAATAAAGGGACTGGACGAAAAACTGGCTCAGGTCGATGAACAGCTGTCCATGTTCCTGTTGACGGTGCCGAATCTGCCGCACGCCACGACTCCGATCGGAAGGTCCGAAAACGACAACGTCCTGGTCAGATCGTGGGGAGAACCGCAGAAGCCTGCCTTTGAAGCCAAGCCGCACTGGGATCTCGGTGAGGATCTCGGTATTCTCGATTTCGAGCGGGGCGCCAAGATCACCGGCGCGCGCTTCACCCTTTATCGCGGTGCCGGAGCACGGCTGGAGCGGGCTCTGATCAATCTGATGCTCGATCTGCACACCGAAACGCACGGCTACCTGGAGGTGCTCCCCCCGTTCATGGTCAATCGTGATTCGATGCAGGGCACGGGACAGCTCCCCAAATTCGAGGAGGACCTGTTCAAGCTGGCGGATCCGGAATTTTTCCTGATTCCTACCGCCGAGGTGCCGGTGACCAATATTCACCGGGGCGAGATTCTCAAAAAGAGTGATCTGCCGATCAGCTATTGTGCCTACACCCCCTGTTTCCGCCGCGAGGCCGGCTCTTACGGCAAGGATACCCGCGGTCTGATCCGTCAGCATCAGTTTAACAAGGTGGAACTGGTGAAATTTGTCCATCCGTCCGAATCGGACGCCGCTCTGGAAACTTTGACCGGCCATGCCGAAAAGGTGCTGCAGCTGCTGGGGCTCCCCTATCGCGTCATGGCGCTCTGCAGCGGCGACATCGGTTTTTCCGCCGCCAAAACCTACGACCTCGAAGTCTGGCTGCCGGGACAGAACTGCTATCGCGAGATATCCTCCTGCAGCACGTTCGGGGATTTCCAGGCGCGCCGGGCGTCGATCCGCTTCCGCGAGGACGAAAAAGGAAAGCCTGAGTTTGTTCATACGCTGAACGGCTCCGGTCTGGCGGTGGGGCGTACTGTGGTGGCAGTTCTGGAAAACTATCAGCAGGCGGACGGCTCGGTACTTGTACCGGCTGCGTTGCGTCCATATATGGGCGGACTTGAACGAATTGCGTGATGGCGGTTGTTACTGTTTGAAAATCAGGGATAGGTATGCTATAAGACCGAGATGCATGACAACGGAAGGGTGGCCGAGTGGTTTAAGGCAGCGGTCTTGAAAACCGCCGAGTGTAACAGCTCCGTGAGTTCGAATCTCACCTCTTCCGCCATAACATATTTAAACCATTAGGTTTTTAAGAGGTCACTAGTAGCAGTTAGTGACCTCTTTCAGTACCTGATGCAGATGTTTGTCTCAGGGTTGTTCTTTGTGCAAAATAGTTTGAACGCTGGTGAAAGTCGCGCAATTAAAAAGCCCACCAAGTCATTAGGTGGGCTTCTCTTTACGTTGAATGTTTGATAACCTTTTAGGTTTTTATCCGATCCACTATTCAAACCGGAATACTTTTAAAAACTATGTCTGATTCCACAAGGTGGAGTCTCATTCATAAATAGTAAATCCTCCTTTGAGTGGTTTATGCTTCTTTCCAGCTGATTTGATTGTATCACTGTAAATGAAAAATAACAGTCTAGTATTAATCACAAATTATCATTATTGTTAGATATTACGTTATTCAGAATTATCCAAATATTCAGAATAAAATCCTGTAAATCTCGGAAGATTGCCCGCAAGGGTCAAATTTTCAAGCTTGTCATGAAGAACTTCATAGAACGTTTCGTTTTCAGTAAAATGTTCCTCTAATGCAATACCCAAATATTTTGACACTATACTGTTGATATATCCTTTCATCATACCCTTCTCCTTGTCCTTCTTGTTGTCCATGTAAAGAAAAATAAAGCATAAAGCGAACCAAATTATGAACGAAATTGAAACTGCCTATCACGGCAGATAAATCAGATTATGTGTATAAAATTCAGAACAGATATATCAAATTTTAAAACGTGAAATAACCGAAGGCCTGGCAATATTGTGTATTGCACTTGGTTAAATGACCACCTTCTGTTCCGTTGCAAACGTAGTGATTTCGGTCGATTTGCCTGCAAAATAGTCATGGCATTGACGCTGAGGCATGATCAAAAGGACTGCGTCCGTAGAAAAAGATGAAAGGGCAGAAGCTAAAAACTGATAAAGGGGGGTGAGTCACTCTCCGATATTTATTGTCTCAACGAATCAATAGCATATTGCAAAAGTTCAAGGTGACCTTGATCGTACTTTTCCATTTTTATAAACAAATCCGAAAGTCCATAATCTCCATAAGTTAAGATTGATTCGATGTGACGCTCTGCCAAACCCATTTCAATAACCAATGCGATTTCAAATGCCTCTGATAAAGAGGTCAGATTTGTTTCGACATTAAGGTGTATTGAGTCCAGCTTATCCAATACGGCTTTTAATTTCCTGTCTTTAAAATCAACGTCTTTATTGTTATATCCCAGATGTAGTGCGGCAAATTTAAACTGAGCAGCATGGTTGTCTTCATCATTTGCCATCTTATGCCAAAGTGCTGCCATATCAGGTGTATCAGAAAACCTCCGCTCAAAATGACGATAAATATGAGCGCACCTTTCTTCGATCAGACTACATGTATCAAGAACGTGTATTTTGTTAAGTGGTAACTTCTCGGTATTATTTGTCATCCGATCCCCCAACCATATATTGAATAAGTGGATACGTTAAGGCAAGCACAACATGTACCAATTCTATGCAGTTATTAGCCTGCCTATCCATTTCCACTACGACACCAGGAGTTACATTCCACAGAAGCACCTTGAGGTCTTAAGAGTATCAGGAAGGAGGTCATGAGGTACGCTATTAATCCCGTTGGACATGGCAATTTTATACCGGGCGCAGGTGGTGAAGTGCCCATTGCAGTAGGTGTTACATAAAAATTCTTTTGTATGAGGATTGTCTTGGAACTCTTCTTTAAAGAAAGAACATGTGTCACAGAATTCACAGGTTGCCATGATGTCCCCCTTTTCCAAGTAAATATTATCTGGATAAAATCTACCATAAAACGCATGACATTCAATTGTGCAACAAAAGTAAACTCATCCGCTTAATCAGAATCAACTCCATACAGCAGGTTGCTCTCAGTGACATGTCGTAGGGCTTGATTTTATTGCGCGTCAATGAGATAGTATTATGGAGTTTAAACACTTGCTGCAGAGGGGGCACAATGTTTGGTTTTGGCATGCCGGAAATGATAATCATACTGGTCATAGTTCTGGTAGTTTTCGGGGCTGGAAAGCTTCCGGAAATCGGCGGAGCACTTGGAAAAAGTATCCGTAACTTTAAAAAGGCTGCGGATGGCAAGGACGAGATTGAAATCAAACCCAAGGACGAGGACACCGACAAGAAAGCTTGATCGGATTGTTATTCTGCTACGCAAAAAAAAGGGGGCGAGGCATGTGCCTTTCCCCCTTTTTCTTCATTCTGCCAACACCTTTCAGGAATTCAGATATTCCCCGATCTTCTCGGCCAGCGTGCGGTAAATGCGGCGGCACTCATTCTCGTCCTTCTCCAGCAGCGTCACACGGAACCCCTGCAACGGTGTGGAAAATGAAGAAAGCGGCACGATACAGATGCCGGTTGTTGCCAGGATCTGATAAACGAAGCGTTTATCGGGGGAAACTCCCGGCTGGCTGATCAACCCTTCAACCAGTTCCTTGACCTCCGGGTTGGTGATCGGAATCGACTGCCGGTTGTTCAGCAGGCCATCCTCGAATGCCACGGCCATGTAAAAAGCGCCATTGGTGCGATTCACCTGCAATGCGGGAACCTTGCTGAGACACTCATAGGTGATGTTGCTCATCCGCTCGTAACTGGCGATGCGCTGAGCCAGATAGGCAGAATATTCGGGGTGCCGGACAATTTCCGGGATTACCGTCTGCGGCAGGGTCGTGGAGCATACCTCATTCATCTTGCCGGTAAGGATCAGGTTGATATATTTGCGGAAACGCTCGTCTTTCTGGCCATTATATACCTCTATCCAGCCGCAGCGCGATCCCGGCCAGGGAAATTCCTTTGAGATACCTTTCAATGATATGGCGGGGACATCCCCGATTACGTCACTGATCGGCACTGTGCTTTCGCCGTTGTACACGATGTTGATGTACACCTCATCGGCGATGATGAACAGGTCGTTTTCACGGGCTACCGCAACAATTTCCTGCAACATCTCCCTGGTGTAAACCATGCCGGTGGGGTTGTCCGGGTTGATCAGCATGATCGCGCAGATATTCGGATTGTAGCGGACATGGTTGCGCAGATCCTCCATATCCGGGTACCAGTTGTTATCCGGCTTGAGGCAAAACAGCGATGGCGCCGAATGGGCATGTCCTATTTCACCGAGCGTGTGGGTAGTGTAGGATGGCGACGGCATAAGCACCCGCGCCTCCGGACGCAGACAGCCATAAATTTTTGCGATGGCGTCCCCAAGCCCGTTAAAGAAAATGATGTCGTCGGGGGTGATCCGGGCACCGCCACGGCTGTTGGTGGTTTCGCAGATAAATTCCCGGGTCTCAAGCACACCACGGGTATGGCAATAACCCCAGGTACGATTGTCCATTGCGGCCCTGGCGACTATTTCCTTCATCCACTCAGGAATGACCTCGCCCTTGACAATCGGATCGCCAATATTCTCCCAGTTGATTTTGACACCATGTTTCTGAAGTTTCTCTGCCACATTGACGATATTTCTGATTTCATACGTCAGCTCGCCGGTTCCTGGCGGTACAAGTTCAATTCTCATGCGTATTCCTCCTCTATATGGATACTATGCATCGATTTCCAGTCAGGCTGCGCGCAATAAAAAAGCCGTGGGCTTCCGCCCACGGCTTGCGATTATCTTTGAAGTGAAACGACAATCAGCGGGCAACGGACAGAACTGCGGCATCACGCGCCGCCGCGAGAATAGCTCGTTCTGCAGTTGTAATAATCATGATTGTCATATGGGGTGTCAATACCATACCGAGGCTGTAACGTCAATTGTTTTTGCGGCGCAAGCAGTACCTAGTCAGCGGTTGAATCCTACCAGCAGCCGTCCGTCGTCATCAAACCATCGCATCCACCCGATTTGTGATTTATCGGTCAACACCATGCACCAGGCATTCTCAAGGGCCAATACCCTGAACATCTGCCTTGGAGTCAGGATACCGAGCAGCTTCCCTCCGGGTTGTTGCAGCAACTGGTAATACTGCGGTTGCAGACCGGGAAGCATGCGTCCGTTCTGCTGTTTCAGAAACTGCTCCCAGGATTGGAAGTGTCCATTCCGTTTTGGATCGATCCAGGCCTCCCGGCCGGCATCATCATAAAAAACCCGCAACCAGTCGCCTTTTCGAGTTGAAACGATGAGCGGCGCAGCACCATCCTGAGGACCGAATATCCACTCATTTCCGGACAATGTGGAACGGTTCAGTATGCCAACCCGAGAAATGCCGGGTTCCTCGTACATCGGCAGTTGCAGATCCTCATTGGGAGCTTTGTCCAATTGCGGAAAAACGACCAGCCCAATACCTGTATACGGTCGCATTCGTGGAGGAGGCGAGGATAACGCGGCTGAACCGGTCATGCCCAGAGCAAGGAAAATCAGGAGAATTGCCAGGCGGCGGCACCACACGTCAATCAATCAAACACGCAACGCAGTTTTTTGAGGAATGCTTGAACCTGCGGAGTACGGTTTTTTCGTGTGATGATCTTCACCTAGCGATCCACCAGCGCGATCATATTGCCGTCAAAGTCCTGTACGACCGCCATCTTGCCCCACGGACTGGATTCGAGCGGTTCCACGAAATGAGCGCCGCCATTTTTAAGGGTTGCGCAGACGACAGCTATATTATCAACTTTAAGGGTAATGCCGGTGTGTCTTCCGACCAGGCTGCGGGCATCTTCATTAAGCGCAAGCGAAACCCCCAGCGTCGTGGCGGTTCCCGGAAAAAACTCTATCAGCATTTCGCTCTGACCGGCAACAGGCAGCCCTAGAAGGTCTACGTAGAAGGATTTTGCCTTGGCCAGATCGGTAACAAAGATCACAAAGTTTTTAAGTGAAACGGACATGGTATCCTCTTGGAAAAGCTTTCATAACGGAGGACACATCGGGATGGCTCTTTGTGGTTTCCTCCGTGTCCTCAGTGAATTATTTCTGCGACAACCGATGTACGCACTCTACCATGAACTTGGCATTTTCCGGGGGAACAGTCGGCAGGATGCCATGTCCCAGGTTGAAAATATGTCCGGGCCGGCCGGCGTTTTCATCAATAACCCGTTTGACTTCGCGCTCGATAATTTCGCGTGTTGCATACAGCACGGTCGGATCAAGATTGCCCTGCACCGCCATCTGCGGGCCGATCAGGTCCCGGGCTGCACCCAGCTTCACATGCCAGTCCAGCCCCATGACGTCGCCGCCGACTTTCTTTACGGTGTCAAGCATGGCTCCGGACCCTTTTACAAAATGGATAACCGGGGTTTCCATACGGTTCAGTCCGTTAATCAGTCTGGCAGTATACGGCGACACATACCGCTCGTAATCGGCAGGAGAAAGGATGCCGCCCCAGGTATCGAAAATCTGGATACACTGCGCGCCCGCGGCTATCTGGGCATTCAGATATTCAATGCTCATGGTGGTAATCTTTTCCATCAGGGCGGCATAGACGTCGGGCGCGGCATACATCATCCGCTTGATCTGGGCAAAATCCTTGGAACCCTTACCCTCAACCATGTAGCAGGCCAGCGTAAACGGTGCGCCGCCAAATCCAATCAGCGGCACTTTCCCGGCCAACTCACGGCGCAGAATCTTGATAGTTTCAAGCACGTAAGGTACATCCTGCTCCATCTGCGGGATGCGAAGTTTCTCCACATCCGCCATGCTGCGGATCGGACTCTCGAAAACGGGTCCGGGAACAAAATCCAGTTTCATCCCCATCGGTTCAACCGGTGTCAGGATATCGGAGAACATGATGGCGGCGTCCACTCCGAGAATATCTACCGGCTGAATAGTGACTTCGGCGGCCAGCTCGGGGGTTTTGCATAATTCCAGAAACGTGCATTTTGAGCGAACAGCCATGTACTCGGGCAGATAGCGGCCGGCCTGACGCATAAGCCACACGGGAGTCCGATCTACCGGTTTGCCCCAACAGGCATCAAGAAATCTCATATTCATTGTATTTCTCCTAGAATAACGCTCAAAGGCGTGGGAATTTATGTAAATAAGCTCGGCATTCTAATTTTAAACGGTGTGTGAAGTCAATTTATTTGAGTACCTGCGGATTCAACCGAGAATTTTCTTCGACCGAACACGACCCGGTCCCCGGGATACAATTTGCGGCCTCGACGAAGTTCAACTTCACCATTTACCGTAATGTACCCCTCTGCAATCATGATCTTGGCCTCTCCTCCGGAAGAAACGGCATTTTCCGCCTTTAGAAAACTGTCCAGCTTTATGAACGGTGTTGTTATTTGCATTGTTAGTGATCTCTCCCCTGTTTTTTTCAGCAATACGTCCCGAGCGCCTCAGAAACGGCTTTACATAGTTCCTGTCGAAGATACGGCTTCCGGAGAAACCCCCTTGCACCAAGTTTTTCAAGTTCACCAGCAGTACCCTCCTGGTGGAATCCGGAAGATATCAGGACACGGGTATCCGGAAAACTCTCCATGAGCCGCACAAGTGTTTCTTTGCCGCCCATTCTGGGCATCAGCATGTCCAGAATTACCAGAGAGATGTCGTTCTTCTCCCGGGCGTACACCTCCAGTGCCTGTTCTCCGTCTTCCGCAAGGTAGACCCGATAGCCAAGGTCCTCCAGAAGTGCCTGTCCTACGGTGCGGAGTATCTCTTCATCATCCACCAGCAGAACTCCACCGGAACCGTGAATCAACTCTTCACAGCAGGTAACCTCATTTTTCTCCTCGCCCGACAGGGGAAGATATAATTTGAAGACCGTTCCGATACCGGGTTCACTGTAGATGCTTATGCATCCATGGTGATCCGTAATGGTGCCGTAGACGGCCGCCAGACCCAATCCGGTCCCCTTGCCGACCTCTTTTGTGGTAAAAAACGGCTCAAAGACACGCTGGATGACTTCTTTCGACATCCCTGTACCGGTATCGGATACCGATATTTCGATGTATTGGCCGGGGGTTATGGAAAAGGCGCTTGATTCGCAGTAATTTGAATCCAGCTCAACATTGGCGGTTGCAAACGAAATTACGCCACCTTCGGGCATGGCGTCACGGGCATTAACGCCCAGGTTCAGCAGAGCGTTCTGCAACAGGGTCGGATCACCGTTTACTCGGGAGTTTTTGGCGACAAGCCTTGTTTCCAGGGTGATCTTCTTGTCAATCGTTCGCTCCAGCAGTGAAATAGCTTCATGGATCGTTGAATCAATCCAGACATGTACGGCGTTTTTCTGTCCTTTGCGGGAAAAGGCCAGCAACTGGCCGGTCAGATCGGCCGAACGGCTTGCCGCCTTTTGAATGCTGCCAAGCAGTTTAATCGCCGCCGCATCATCCTTGACATGACGAGCCAGGAGCTCGGCAGAACCCAGAATCGCGGTCAGCATATTGTTGAAATCGTGGGCTACGCCACCGGCCAACTGCCCGATAACATCCATCTTCTGCGTCTGTCTGATCTGGGCCTCCAGCCGTTTCTGTTCGGAGACATCCAGAAATACGACCAGAAGACACTTCTCACCCTTGAAATCCATGAGGGTGCTATAAATAAGCGCCGTTCGGATTTCTCCATTAAAGGTTCTGATTTCGGTGCCAAATCCGGATATGCCCTGCTGTTGGTGCATCAGACTCAAAAAACGCTCCCGATCGTCTACATCGCCCCAAAGACCGATCTCCACGCCGGTCTTGCCGATAACAAGGTCATCCGTGTAGCCAAAGTCAGCGCTGAAGGTACGATTGATCTCGCGGATTATCCCGTCGGGGAATGAAGAAACAACGATAGCAAGTGGAGACACATCAAAAAGAGTCTGAAGGCTGATATTCGATTCGTACAACTGTCTCTGGGCAACCTGATAATCCTCGATCTGTACCCGCAACATCTCTTCGGTTGCCAGCAGTTGATCGTGTGTCTCAGCGGATTCTATGATCTGCCTGCGCAAAAGTCCTTCGATTGCCTGCAGTTCCCTGTTTCTTTCGAGGAGGTTTTCATTGCTGGTTTTCAGTTCTGCGGCCGAGCAGCGCAATTCGACAGTCCTCAGTTCAACCAGCTCTTCCAGATGATTTTTGTGCAGTTCGATTTCACGGCGCTGACGGTACAGTTCGGCAAAAATTCTGACCTTGCTCTGCAGAATTATCGGTTCTATGGGCTTTGCAAGATAATCGACCGCTCCGGCGTCATACCCCTTGAATTGAAACTTGAGATCCTTCATGCCTGCGGTGACAAAGATGATCGGAATATGTCTGGTTTTGGGATTTGCACGCATCAGCTCAGCCGTCTCGAAGCCATCCATTCCCGGCATCTGCACATCCAGCAGCACCAGGGCAAAATCCTGCTTGAGTGTCTGGAGGAGAGCCTCGTTGCCTGACGATGCCCCGACAAGCTCATATCCCTGGTCCCTGAGGAGCTCTTCGAGTGACAGCAGGTTTCCCGGCCGGTCATCGACCATTAGAATCGGTACGTTAGCAGGCGGTGCGGTCAGGTTCATGGTTTTTCTCCTACTCCCTGAAATGCAGGATAAACGCTTTAACGAAATCAATTTGCTAACTTACTAGCCCCGATAAACCGGGATAAGTGCGTTCACGAAATTATTCTCTGCAAAATACCGCAGAAAATAATTTCTAACTTACTAAAAGTTTCAGCAAAAGGCCCGGAATTTTGTTCAATCGTGCAACATGGTCGGCTTGCAGTAATTTCAGCGCGCTTCTGGGCATGGAATCCATCTCGGCGTCGGCGGGGTCCTGGACGATCGTCACCCCACCGCTGTTTTTTATTTTCAAAAGCCCATTGCTGCCGTCGGACCCGGCTCCGGTCATAATGACCCCGATCAGTGACGGGCCGTAAACCTCTGCCGCCGACTCGAAGAGCACGTCCACAGCTGGACGGGCAAAATTGACCGGAGGATCGATGGAGAGCGCCAGCGTGTCACTCCGCTCCACCAGCAGATGATAATTGGCCGGAGCGAGATATACCGTGCCGGGGGCCAGTGCCTCATGTTCATCGGCTTCCTTGACCCGGATGGCGCAGAGGGTGTCCAGCAGCACAGCCAGCCCGTCATCGGAGTCCGGGGTGATATGGGTTACGACCAGAACGGGAATCGGGAAGTCGGCGGGCAACGCCCCCAAAACCATCTTGAGCGCCGAGACCCCGCCGGTCGAAACACCGATAACAACCGCCTTGAACGCTCTTTCGCTCCTATTTTGCATAACGCTTCCGATAGATCTGCGTCCGTGGTTTGATTTCTTCATACTTGTCGGAGATCCGGCGATGGTCCAGGCTCTCCTTTGTGCCGAGGCAGAGAAAACCACCCGACCCCAGACTGCTGTCAAATAGCCCCAGAACCCGTTCCTTGAGCGGCTGTTTGAAATAAATCATGACATTGCGGCAGAGAATCAGGTTCATTTCGCCGAAGTCGGCATCAACAGCCAGATTGTGGGCTGCAAAAACAATATCTTCCCGCAGCGAGGAGTTCAGAATGGCATGGTCGTACCTTGCCGTGTAGTAATCCGAAAACGAACCGATACCACCCGCGTGCTGATAGTTTCTGGTGAAGTTCTTCAATTCGTGCAGCGGGTAGATGCCCTCCTGCGCCTTGCGGATTACTTCCTCGTTGATATCCGTGGCATAAATCCGGAAGCGCCCTTTCAACCCCTCCTCCAGGAGGAGTATCGCCATCGAATAGGCTTCTTCGCCTGAGGCACAACCCGCGTGCCAGATCTTTACAAAGGGATAGGTCTTCAAATGCGGCACCACCTGCTCCCTGATGGTCTTGAAGAAGGCGGGATCACGGAACATCTCCGAGACATTGATCGTTATTCCCCGCAGCAGGGTATCAAACAGTGCGCGATCCCGCAACAGGTGTGACTGGGCAAAAGACAGGGTGGCAAACCCGGAGCCGGAAAGCCACTGCGTCATCCGCCGCCGGAGCGATGCCTCTGAATACTCCCTGAAGTCGTATCCGTACACCTGGTAGATACCTTCAAGCAGAAGCCTTATTTCGAGATCGAAGAGTTCATCAGCTGTCATGTCGTTTTTCGTCGTTTCAGTAGATATTATAATTCCGTTGTTCCGCCAGCATCCTTGCCCGTTCCTCAAGTTCCTCGTTGCTCTGCTGCAACTTCTTCTGATGAACCCGCAGCTCTTCGGCCTGTTCCTGAGCCTGTTCAAGAAGTTCGTTGACCTGCTGCCGCGACCAGTTGATGTTGATTGCAATGGCAATCCCCTCCAGCGACAGATCCAGAAACCTGAAATCGTCGTTGTCAAACGGCCTGAAGCTCCCCAGTTCCAGAACACCGACCAATATATCATTGTACGTGATAGGCAAAATGGCGACACCCAGGGGATCCGCCTTGCCCAGGGCCGAGGTGATCGGAAGATAATCCGGCGGTACCGTCTTGAGGTGGATCATTTTTCGTTCCAGCGCCACCTGGCCCGGCAGCCCTTCACCGAGCCGGAAACCCCAGGTCAGCCGTTTGGTCTTTGAAATGGCATAGGTGGATAGTGTTTGAAGTATCTCCCCCTTATCGTCATACAGATACATGATGCCGACTCCGGCACCGAGATAGTCTGCCATGAAAGCCAGTGCCCTGTCAGCAAGCTCGGCGGTTTTCTGTTCGTCCCGCAGGATTTTGTTGAGTTCGAACAATCCGCTTTTCAAGCGGTCGCGACGGGCTTCTTCATGACTGCTGCTGCGAAGCGATGCGGTCATTTCTGCAAACGCCTTGTCCAACGTGACCTGGGCCTCACTCATTCCTGCCACGGCATTCAGTACCATTCCCATCTCATCCTTATTTATCCGTGTCGTATCGAGTACTATCGCTTCACTGACGGTTACGGTTTGGGTCAGATCACCACCGGCGACAGCCTCCGCAAGTCGTGCCTTTTCGTTCGCCTGTTCCCGCTGTGATCTGACGGCATCAAGCACCACACGAAGAGGCCGCAACACGGAACGATAAATCCAGAAGCCGAAGAATGTCCCGATAACAATCGCCACAGAAGCTATGCCAAGAATTCTGGACAGGCTCTGCCGGATCATATCGTTTGCTGCTATAAGCGATTTCTCCTGTTCCCCCTGGGCAATCGAAACGCTCTCTTTCCCGGATGACGACTGCTTGATGACGAGGGCATGCAGCTTGTCGGCAGACCTGTTAGCCTGTTCGATTGCGTTCAGCTTTCTTTTAAGCGTAGCGACCAGACCATCGGGTGAATAGAGTTCCGAGCGAATCGCTGCAAGAGATCCGACGGCCGCGTGAAGCATCTTCAATTCATCCGGTGCATCAAGTGTGACAAGTAAATTTTCAACAAACCGGGCACGTTCAAGGATTGTTGCAAAAAGAGGACGGATTTCCGAATCGGATGTATCCAACTCTGCCGGCGAGCCGAGGGTAAACAGCCGATTTATCCCGCCGGTAACCGTAAGGCCCAACGCCACCAGCTCGGAGTTGGTTAACAGGATACTGTTGGCGCTGTTTGACTGGGCAAATATGATTCTCTGTCTCTTGGTCTCAATGGCCAAACGTGAAGAAGTCAGTTCAATTTCCTGATTAAGCGTCATGTCTATGCGATTCATGTTTGCCGCCAGCACTTTAAACGCTTCCGATGCCCATTTTTTGGCATCGTCACTCTTTTGAGTAACCGCAACTGCCTGAAGCTGTAAATATTCGTTCATATCCTCGGCGAGCGCTTTGAGATCCGATGAAATGAACGTGCCGTTTTTATTCCCGGCAATGCGCCACAGGAGGGTCTTTATCTTGCCTTGTGTGATCAGAAACGTGGTCCTGTTCCGGGCGTTAAGCGCTTCTCCTGATACAGAAAGGAGTTCGGTAACCTGATCTCTAAGTTCTTCAAGATCATGCAACCTGGCGGAAAAACGGTCGGTATTTTCCAGAGCCTTTGCAAGTGAAGCGGCATGAGTGACCTGCAGGCTACGGATATGCGCTTCCAGCGCTTTAAGCCGGGTGGAGGAATCCTTCATTTGCTGCGACACTTTTTCATTTGCCTCGCTTGCGGCGCTGTCGCTTTTGATACGAGCTTCAGTAGCAGCAAAGAGTTCGCCGGAGATCCGGGAAAGCTCGTCAGACACTACCATACGGGTGCCGGGAGTCATCTTGTCGAGGATTTGCTGGGAGCGTGCGGCATATCCGAGTGACCGTTCGGCTTCGCCACGGAATTTCAGGTATTCAGCCATGTTACGGGCGGCGTTCACCTTGATCAGATCGGTTATGCAACTCTGGAGCTCCCTTTGAAACTCCACGGTCCTCATCTGGAACGGCGTGCTCTTTTCGGCAATATATGAAAGCTTCTCCTGAAGAAATCTCATTGATGAAAAGCTGGCAAGGGAGATGCCGACAATAATGGCTGCCGTGACCAGCATATTGGCTATGAGTTTGGTCTTGATGGTCATGATCTACTCCATAACCACCGAAACCGACGAATCTGCCGAATACAGCCAGACACGCAGCAGTGATAAGAGTTTTCCCATGTCTACCGGCTTCGGAATGTAGTCACTGGCGCCGGCCTTCAGGCACTCTTCCCGGTCTCCTTTCATCGCCTTGGCGGTCAGCGCGATGATCGGCAATGAATTGAAACGGGGATCTTTTCTGATGGTGCACATCGCTTCATACCCATCCATTTCCGGCATCATGATATCCATCAGAACCAGGTCGATATCAGGGAACTCATCCAGCTGCTTCAGGGCCTCGCGTCCATTTTCCGCTTCAAAAATGGTCATGTTTTTTTCCGCCAGGGCGCTGGAGAGCGAGAAAATATTGCGCATGTCGTCATCGACGATCAGAATCTTTTTCCCTTCCAGCACAGCTTCCTTGTCAAGTGAAGAGCGAATCATGCGCTGCTTGCCGGGATCAAGCGAGGTTTCTACCAGGTGGAGGAAGAGAGTTACTTCATTCAGGAGCCGTTCGGGGCTTTTGGCCCCCTTGATGATTATGCTCTCGGCATAGTGGTGCAGCCGCTTTTCATCGTCGTGAGTCAGTTCTCGT
Organism: Dongiaceae bacterium; assembly: GCA_035571735.1. Lineage (GTDB taxonomy): Bacteria > Desulfobacterota > Desulfuromonadia > Geobacterales > Pseudopelobacteraceae > JACRCG01. The sequence goes on from DATNCC010000354.1 coordinate 15,680, forward strand.
CCTGTATGGATGATGACCGGAATACGCCGCTCCGGATCGAATTTTTTCAGTTCTTCCAGGAGCTCGAATGCGCCCATATCGGCCAAACCGAGATCAAGTACTATGCAGTCGAATTGTCCGCTGGAGAGAAGTTCAATGGCCTTGACTCCGGTATCCGCAACCGTGATTGTCACATCCCTCTCTTCCAGAAGGGCGACCATCGCCTTGGCCTGATCCCGGTCGTCCTCAACAATCAAAAGCATTTTCATGGTCTTGTCGATGGCATTCTCCAGCGTTCCGAAGACGCTGTCCAGTTGTTCACTGCTGACCGGCTTGGTGACGAAGCCGATGGCCCCCATTCCCATGGCCTTCTGGCGTTCCTCCAGACAGGTGATGAAATGTACCGGGATATGTCGTGTTAGGGGGTTGTCCTTCAGACTGCGCATAACATCCCAGCCATCAATATGCGGAAGCATGACATCGAGAATGATCGCGCTTGGCCGGTAGTGGTCGGCAAGAGCTATGCCGCTCTCACCGTCGGCGGCAACCAGGGCGGAAAAACCGCGGCCGCGAACCATATCGATCAGCACCGCGGCAAAGGTCAGATCATCCTCGATGACCAGAATACTTTTGACTCCGTTCCGGATCCGGTCGCGGTCGTCCGGGATCGGTGCCGGAGGTGGTTCGTAACTCTTCGCAACGGCTGCAGCAGCTTCCGTTTTATTCGAAGGCTGCATAACGGCAGCCTGATTTACTGTACGGGCAGGTTGATCGACTATCGGCACCAGTCCGCAATCTCCCTTGACCGGAAGATAAAGGGTGAAAGTGCTTCCCTTGCCTGACTCGCTGGTTAGGGAGATTTCTCCTCCCATCGATCGTGCAAGCTGCCGGGAGATGGATAGTCCCAGACCGGTGCCGCCGTAGGTGCGGCTGGTGCTGCCGTCAGCCTGCCGAAAGGCATTGAAAATGAGTGACTGCTTGTCGTCCTGGATTCCGATGCCGGTGTCGGCCACGGCAAAGGCAACGGTTGCGGTCTTGAGCGGGTGCTCTTTGCTGTCAGGGACATACACCCGAAGCGAAATCGACCCCTGTGAGGTGAATTTGCAGGCATTGGAAAGGAGGTTTTTGAGGATTTGCCGGGTTCTCTGGCCATCGGTAGTGATTATTTGCGGAGCAGCTTCGTCCACGGTTACCGAGAATCCGATCCCCCTGTCCCTGGTGATCGGATTGAAGGTGGTTTCAAGCTGTCCGCAGATTTCAGGCAGCGGCAGCTCTTCATAGTGGAATTCCATATGTCCTGATTCGATCTTGGAAAGATCCAGGATGTCGTTTATCAGGTTGAGCAGATCCCGGCCGGCTCCGTTGATGGTGGCGGCAAACTCCACCTGCTTGTCCGACAGGTTTCCTTCACGATTGTCTTTCAGCAGGCTGGAAAGGATCATCAGGCTGTTGAGGGGTGTGCGCAGTTCATGGGACATGTTGGCCAAAAATTCCGATTTGTAGGTGCTGACCCGCTCCAGCTCATCGGCCTTGCGCTGCAATTCGCGGCTGGCCTCCTCCACTTCGCGGTTTTTGGCGCGGATCTGTTCGCGTTGCTGCTCCAGCATCTGAGCCCGCTCCTCCAACTCTTCGTTGGTCTGTTGCAACTCCTCCTGCTGGACGCGCAACTCTTCACTCTGTGACTGGGTCTGTTCCAGAAGCTCGTTGACACGTTGCCGCGACATATTGACACTGAGCGCAATGGTTATTCCTTTTTGGGATTGGCTGAGAAATTTCAGATCGTTGTCGCTGAAGACCTTGAACGAACCGATCTCGATGATGCCGAACAGGGCATCGTTATACAGAAGCGGCAGAACCACGATATTTACCGGGTCTGCCCCGCCGATGCCGGAGCTGATCGGCAGATAATCGGGCGGGGCGGCATTCTGGCAGATCATCTTCCGCTGCAGCGCTGCCTGCCCGGCCAGGCCTTCTCCCATGGCGATCCGCTCGTTCAGGCGGTCTTGCCTGGTGCAGGCATAGCAGGCGGCAATCTCAAGCGTCGCCTCCCTGTCGTCAAAGATGTAGAATAATCCGACCCCGGCACCGAGATATTCGGCCAGAAACGCAAGCGCCTGTTCCGTCAGTTCCGTGGTGGACTTGTCGCCGCGCAGGATAGAGTTGAGTTCGTTCTGGCCGTTATTGAACCAGTCACGCAGGATATCCTGCTCGCGGTTGTGGCGCAGGGATCGGCTCATTACGGCAATAGTCCGATCCAGCAAGTACTGGACCTCGCTCATACCGACAATCTCCTTCAGCAGCATACCCGCTTCATCACTGCCGACCTGGGACATATCCAGCTTTAGAGGTTCGACAACGATCACTTCCTGATCGAGATCGCCTCCGGCGATGGCCTCCACCAGCCGCACCTTTTCTTTGCTGTCATCCTTCTGCGAACGGACGGCATCAAGCACGAGGCGCAGGGGATTGGTGATGCTGCGTGTAATCAGTATGGTCATGATTACCGCAAACAGTGAGGAGAAGATGGCAATACAGAGCATGATAAAGCCGGTTTTCGTGGCGGTCGCGATATTCTGTTCAGAAATTTTTTCGGCGTTGTTCACCAGATATTGCTGAAGATTTTCAATCGCTTCGATCTCGGAATGTTCAGCAACGTTTACAGAATCAGAGTCCAGATACTTAATCGCCTCTTGATCCTTGTTGAACCTTGAAAGTTCCATGATCCGGCTGATATGCGGGGTGTAATCACTGTGCGTCTGCACCACCCGTGCTAACAGTTTTTTTGACTCGGCATCGGGGAGCGTGGCCTCAAGACTTTTTACGCTGGCAGCTGTCTCCTCGCGGAACTTTGCGATACGTACCTGATAATAATCATGTGTTTTCTGATCCCTGGCGAGGATAAGTTCGCGAATATTGGTTCTCAGGCGTTGAAAACCGGCCGCGACTTTACCGATATGTTCAACCGGTTTGACCCCGTTATTAAAAAGAAAATTATCGGCTCGTTCGAGTTTGTGGATCTGGAAATAGCCGAAAATTCCGATGGCCAGTGCCATAAAAACAACAGTGGAAAAGCCGAGAGTCAACTTGTCCCTGATTTTTAGATTGGCGTAAAACCCCATGGTCGTGCTCCTAATGAATTCGGGTCATCTCGTGGTATGCATTTTCATCCGGTCACAAATATTGCTGCACCGTCAAACGTCCGACTATCTGCTCAAACAAAAAACGGCCAGCCCGTTCTTGAGCTAACCGTTTGTATTGCCGTGGCGGAAGTGGCGAGATTCAAACTCAATGAGCCGTTACACTCAGCGGTTTTCAAAAATCTCTTTATATGACTGCACATTAGCAGCAATACCCACCTACTCGATCTGCCTCTATTTACATATGATTTCGGAAAGAAGCTTACTAAAAAGTCTACTAAAAAACAACCTCTAAATGACCGGAGATATTAATGTATGCCTTCTAACACCTCACGGGTTACTAAATTATTGTGGTCATATTGTGAATGAAAAAGCCGCCCGTTCCCAGGCGGCTTAAATTTATTGGACGTCCTCAGACACTCAAGGTCAATTTAGTTATTATTTCCTGGATTTAGGAGTGGATGTCACTCCTTTGGACTTTTGAGCTTTCTTGGGAACTTCGGTTGCCTCTTTCTTTGCAGGGGCAACAGCTTTGATTTTCACTGCAGGAACCGGAGTCTTGATCTTTACGGCAGGTACAGCCGCTTTAACTTTAACCGCGGGTACCGGAGTTTTACTCTTGGCTGCCGGCACGGCTGCATTTTTCGCGGCTCTTACGGCCCTGGCCTTGGCAAGAATTTCGCCCTGGCCTCTATCAAGTGCGGCCTGTCTCCATTTCTCAGAGTAGGCCTTTGCAACAAGAGACTGCCTGGATGGAATACCGAACTGCTTTTTGTATTCCCCCGGTTTAAGATCATGTACAACGGTAAGATGTCTTTTCAGTGTTTTGAATCCTTTGTTACATATTATGCAGATAACCTCGTCCTTCTTGAAGTACTGCTTCAGATTGATCTTTTGGGGCTTGGTACTTACGGTTGATTCCTGGGCAACAGGCAGGACGGTACCATCATCCATGTTTTTTAGAAACGAGTAGACCATCTGCATTTCATGCTGTAATTCCTCTGTGGACATTTCCCTGTTTGCCGCCCTTGCCGCAATTATCTGTGCTGTAAGTTCTGTTAGATTCGACATGAGTAATCCTCCTTGTTTAGAGATACATTCTTTAAGCTTACTGCCAATTATGAGTATATAAGTTCAAAATGCAAACTTGATATCCAGGGAATGGTTATAAATTGCTATTGACTCTGCTCGTTGATTCTCGTTTTTAACAGATTACTTGGCTTATAGGTCAGTATTTTTCTGGCATCAATAATAATGGTTTCACCTGTCTGGGGATTTCTGCCCCTGCGATCCTTCTTCTGTTTGACCTCAAAATTCCCAAATCCGGCTATCTTGATCTTTTCACCTGCTCCCAGGGTAGATTTCAATATTGACAGGACGCTTTCTACCAGGTCTGCAGAATCCTTCTTGGAAATCTCCATCTGGCTGTTTATTTTTTCTATCAGGTCTATTTTGGTCAGTGCCATTTCAATTACCTCGGTACCTTGCTTTTATTGGACATAATTCGATCAATGCTTTCCTGAATATATGAAGCTGTGCGTATATACCTCGCCACGACATCATTATTTGATTTCTCGACATCCACAGGAACCTGGCCATCAGCACTTAACAGCAGGGGCGCACTGTCCCCTTGCAACGCCGCCTGAAAAACACGATTACGGAGTGACTGCACGCTATTCAAGCCTTCCCGCATACTATCACCGGCTTTCTGATAATTATCCATCGCCTTCTCGATTAATTCTTTGAGTCTCTTATAGTCTTTGGTTCCATTGCCTTTAACAAATGCAGCTACTTCCGATTTA
>DATNCC010000355.1:0-3889 GCA_035571735.1 Dongiaceae bacterium
CATCGGTGACGGGAAATACCGTCTGCAGCCGATTGCTTCGGATGACGTGGCCAGATGTTTTGCCCTTTCCCTAGAAAAACCGGAAACAGCAGGGATGGCCTATAATATCTGCGGACCTGATCGACTGAACTATCTCGAAATCGTAGATGCTGTTTCACGGGCTCTTGGGCGATATTTCGTCTTGAAACTGAAACATCCGCTGCTGCTTATGAAATTCATAACTCCTCTTCTGGAGAGATTCCCATTCTATCCTCTAACCTCGGACCAGATAACCATGCTCATCGAGGAGAGCATATGCGACGGGAGCTGGCAAGATACGTTCGGTTTTGAGCCGGTGAGGTTTGAAGAAGGAATTCGGGCGTACCTGGGCAGAGGGGTAAGTGAATAAGAACTTGAAAAGAAATTCAGACTCTCCCAAGGCCTCGTTTCCCGGAAATTACGGCAAGGGGAAAACCCCCTTGCCACCTCTAAAGCCAGTACTGCCACAGCAAAACAAAATCCCCAATAAGCTCATGGTTCAGCACCCTCGGTTTTAATCTACCAGCTTGCCGGATCGACCACTTTTTTCAGGATCACCACAACATCGCCAATGTCGACCTTGTCGTTTGGAGCCGGTACGCCATTGACCAGCGGTGCGACATCTGCATGTAATGCTTCTTCAGCCGTCGGCTGGGTCAACCCGACCGCGAACTGCAACGCCTTAAGAGCATCTGCGATGCCGACAGATGCCGCTCCGGTGATTTTGCCGTCAGGCAGTACAACTTTTATGCTGATCGCCGGCAGGGTTCCGGTATTGCCGAGGGTGTCGGCGCCGGTTACGGTGATGTTATTGACACCTTCCACCAAATTGGCAGGGAAAGTCCAGGCAGTGCCGGTTACGGTCGCCGGGGCAGCCGCTCCGGTACCGATGGCGACATTAACGGTCGATCCCGCTTCCACCGTGCCGCCTATGGTCTGGGTTTTAACCCTGGTCACAGCAGTAACCGGGGTAAGGGTGAAGGGGGATACGATGGTGTCGATTGTAATGGTGGGTGCAGCCAACAATTTGACATTCCCAGCGGCGTCGGTTGCCTCGACCGCCACTACGTGGGGACCGTCGGCAAGCGTCGCCATGGCTGCTCCGGATGCCGGGGTCGGAGTGATGATTGTGCCGTCGACCTTGACAGTGGTAACGGCGAGGTTTCTATCGGCAGCTGTGAAGGTTATGACCGGGGTCGCATTCTTGGTCGTCGTGCCTTGACCCTGCACGGTTAGAGTAACCGCAGGCGGGGTTGCGTCAACTACGATGGTGGAAGTTGCCGACGTCGCCGCGTTACCGGGAGCCGGCAGGGCAGTGTCGTTGGCATTAACCACGATGTTGTGGACGGGGAGGCCGGTGGCGTCGTCTTGTGCGACCAGAACGCCAGTAGTGAAGCTCCAGGTGCCGCCGGTCACCGTGGCCGCGGCCGGAGCTGCGCCGTCAATCGTCACCGTAACAGCGCCAATGCCGTTAGCATCGGTGGCGGTGCCGGAAATGGCTTGAGAAGCCTTGTTGGTAAACTTGGCGATGCCGGTGAGGGCAAGAGCAGGCGCAGTGCCGTCGGCAATGCCTGTCACTACGGCCCAAGCAGGGGGAACGGCGCCGGGCCCGTCGGTTATGGAGATGGTTGCGGTCCTGGGACCGTCAGCTCCTATCGGAGTGAAGTTAACGTCGAAATTACAGTTCGCTCCGATCGCCAGGGTGGCGGCTCCGGTGGGGCAAGGCAACGTTGCTGAAGGTACAATTGTGAAGTCGGGGCTGGCAACGACCGGGGTGGTGTTGGGAGCGTTTGCGTTTGCGGTTATTATGGGGGTAAAGGCAACTCCTGTCCGGTTGTTGATGTTAAAGGTTCTCTTCACCGCTCCAGTGGGCATCACTACGCCGGAATTGGTTCCGCCAACTGGTAGGGTAAGATCAATGCCGACAGTTTGGCCGGTGAGCGTCGTAAGTAGCGATATGGGGCCGCTGGTATTACCCAGGGGGTCGGTAATGGCGACGCTGTTGGGGTTTCCCGCCGGAAATGCGCCGGTGTAGGAGAGTGCAGCCGCGCCGGTGCCGAGGAAACCGGCCGGAGCTGTGGGGTCCTTTAGAAAGGTGCTTATGCCGCTGTCAGGAGCGACAAACCCGGTGTTCCCTAGTGCAGCGGTAAAATTCACGACACCGCCCAGCGGAACGTCGCGCGTGAAGGTGCATCTGGTATTGCCACCGGAGTTTGCGCACTTAAAGCTGGACACCGGGATTTTAGTAATCCCCCAAGGGTGAGTGACGGTATAAGTGCCGTTCGCTGAAATGCCGATGGCAGCAGTGCTTCCGGCTCCACCGATGAAGGTGTGCCTGACCCTGAGGCGCTGAAAAGGAGTCGCCACGGCACCAGGGGTCGCAGCAGGAACGAGATTCCCAAGCGCGTCGGCGAAGACATACTCCAGGGCCATGACGACGAGCACATCCGATGCCCCCGGCATGACGAAGTTGGCGGTGGCGTTGAAGTAGAATGCCTCACCGGGGAAGTTGGCCGGAAATGAAATCGCCAGCGCCGGATTGAAGCCGGGGGCGCCGACCAGGGCGCATCTCGCGGCATCAACACAGGGCTGAACCGCCACCCCGTCCTGCCCCTGAAACCAGGAGGGCATACCTCCGGTTGGGACTCCATTCAAAAGGAACGGGACCGGACTGAACCTCAGCAGGCCGGCGTTGGCCGGATAAGCTCCGACGGATATCATAGTTACTAGTGCCAGTATACTAAAATAACTCATTAGACTTTTCATGACCTGCTACCTCCTGTTAACTCAGATAATAATCAGTTGCTGTCTTTCATTTTGCCTATCATTATAATCTTTGTAATCTTTGCTTAAAGTATACCATGTTAACGCGAAATAAACTCATGCCCATTTGTTGGCGGATCGGCAGACCAAACAAGCAGTCAGAAATTAAGTGTCGATTGTCAAAACTTTTGCTGCCTACGATGCCGGAAAAGAGGCGGAAAACGTCTTTGTCCGGTTTAGCAGGCCGGTACATAAAAATGGAATTGTAAGATTAATTGCACCCATCATGCTGTGTAACCGGCCAGGGAGGCGTCACGACCGGAGTATCCATCAAACCGGCCAAAGTATCAGGCCTCACCCCGGATGTTTTTCGGGAACAGTTAAGCAGTCATGTTTGCATAGCCGCATTCGCCTGATACAATTTATGAATATCAAATAGTTACTGATTGTTCAGTGTGAAAAACGAAGACCCCCTCGACGATCGGAGCGAAGATGCTTGAAGGGTCTTCCCACGCGGTTGTCCGCCTGGCCGAGCCGGTCGCTTTGAATCATCATGAACGATGGGATGGTAGCGGCTATCCCCTCATTCCGGAGGTGGCAGAACCCTTCCGATACATTTTGACCCGCAGATTCTTGAAACCTACAGGCAGATGGAAGCCGAATTCGCCCTTACCTTTGAGTCACTGCTTGATCACTAATTTTATTGAACAGTAAGGACGCTATGCAAAGAGATCATCATGACGGCGGCAAGACGCCGGCAAATTTCCTCTCCTCGCCCCTGAAGATCGTCCTGGGCTACGTTTTGTTCGGGGCATTCTGGATTGTCATCTCCGATCTGTTTTTGGTGCGGCTGGTGCCTGAGCCGTTTCTCGCGACCTTTTCCATCGGAAAGGGATGGCTCTTCATTGCGCTTACCGCCCTCTTGTTGCATCACTTCATCGGGCGCCAGCTGGCGAAAATGGGGCAGATAAAAGAATCCTTGCAGGAACAAAAAAAATTCACTGAAAACCTCATCGATAACTCTGCGGCTGCGACCTTTGTTCTGGATCCGCAACACAAGGTCATTCTCTGGAACAAAGCTTGCGAAGAGCTTACCGGAATTGCCGCC
>DATNCC010000356.1:0-17005 GCA_035571735.1 Dongiaceae bacterium
CCGGTCCGTTTGAGATCAAGACGATATATCTGTCCCGACTCCTGACCGGTCGCGGCGCCCCCCGGAGCGGCGGAGAGGCGGGTGAACAGCAGCGTATCCGCACTCTCCCAGGCCGGATAGAGGTCGCGCCCGGACCCGCTCGACAGCTGCGTTAGCCCTCCCCCCCGTTCGTTCCACAACCAGAGATCGCCATTCGGGTCCGATTTCCGCGACACGAACAGCCATCTCCCCCCGTCCGTCGCAGGGGCCGCAAACGCGGCATCGATCCCGACCGGCAGCGGTTCGCTCCGGTTATCGTTCAGATGGATCCGCACCAGTTCACGCTGCCCGGACCCCGGCATCTGCCGGTGATAAACGAGGCTTGAGCCGTCACGGGTAAAAACCGGGGCATCGTCGGCGGATTCGGGCCCTGTCAACCTCCGGGGAACCAAGTCCGGTTTTGTGATATTTATCAACCAGATATCACCCTTGACATCATCCGCCGCATCAACAAACGCCACGAGCGTTCCATCGGCATTCAGGGCCGGAGCAGCCAGGCGGACCGGGCTCGTGTGGAGCAGGCGCGGCAGCTCGGGAACTGCGGAGAATGAATAGAGCCAGAGTTCGTCCCCCTTGTCCCCCCGTTCAACAGTGACCATCCGTGTGCCGCCGGCGGCACGGGCCGCGTACAAAACCTGGCGGGAGCTGAAGATGGCGGGCTGCGGAGAGATCTCGGGACGGGAGCGCGGCGCCGGACGGGGCGCAGTAGGCGCCAGCAGTTCATCGCCCAGCGGAAGTGCCAGCGCCGTGGAGGAGCAGGCCAAAAGGATCAGTGCAAACCAGCCTGTTATCTGAAGCAGCCGCCGTCTCATAGCGTCTGCCACCTGCCGTCGGCATCCTGCACCTTTGAACCGGGAGCAGAATTCTGGCGGTTTATCCTGGCAAATACCCTGCGGATGGCCGGCAGATCCTTGACCGTAAAGTTTTCATTGGTCTGCACCACCCGCATCATCAATACTTCACGCGCTTGGTTGACCTCCTTCACCACCTGCTGGAATTCGGCTTCGCTGTAATTGGCGGCAAATGACTTCAGCTCTTCGGAAGCAACCTTCGGAGTTTCACGCTTGAAGTGGGTCAGCAGCCCCTCCTGGTTCTCGCCGACCCAGCCGAACCGCTTGAAGGTCTCGATATCATCGGCATGAAACGCAATCGTCTCCAGCGCCCTGACGGCATCGGCCTGTTCAGGGGTATGGACGGGTGGCGCATCGATCTTCCCGGTCGGAGACACGCCACGCACCGATGCTACCAGCAGCATGTCTTCACTCAGGCTGTTGTAGGTGCCGAGCACCTGGTTTTCGAGCGACGTCCGTTCGCTGACGACATTGACATCGACCTTGGCAAGGGTGCAGCCGGAGAAAAGAAGGGCCAGACCGGGCAGCAGTGAAAACCTGAATAATCTATTGTGCATATATCCTCCGCTTCAATGATAGTTCACCTTCAGGACCGACGACCAGGGTATCGGCCCGCACCAGATCTAGGAAGCCGCGCAGTGCCGCGATTGCTTCCCTGTTTTTGGCCAGTTCCTGCCTGAGCGGCAGCTCGGAAATTCGCAGGCGCTCGACTTTCGGCAGATCAACCGCCACCCCCTTGATCCGGGCCTCACCTTCCATGCTGAAGGCGCCGTCGACCGCGGTGGCCCGCAGCCCCTTTAGGGAGCCCAGGCGCAGCATCTTGCGCTGGGCAACCACCTGTTCGTTCCGCTCGTACGGATCAAGGGAGAAGAGCGCCCGTTCAATCGTATTGGCCCCGATCTTGCGCACATTCACCGTCATGCGCAGCTGTTCAAACAGTTCGCGCTGTTCGGCCGTCAACGGCGCGGTCAGACTCATCTCGCCGGTGATCTCGGCATCCTTGTCCCTCCGCCGCTTCCCGGTCTCTTGCGGCAGCAGATAGGCAACGTCGAGATTCGTAAACGAGCTGGCCGCGGCAATAACCGGAACCTCCGGCAGCAGATCGAACACTCCGCGGGCAAGGAGGGTCCCACCGAGCAGATCCCCCTGGAAAAAGCTCAGGCCGATCTTTTCCTGGCTGAAGAGCAGGTCTCCCTCCAGCGCGGAAAGCTCCAGCGGCGCGCCTGCGGTTTTGACCGTTAGGCGCCGGATCGAGAACGAGCGAGCCCCCCGCACATCGCCGCGCACATCGTCGTGGATCCGGCCGACAATATCCGCCGCACCCGGATTGGCGGCACTGACCGCCACCGGCCGGACCAGGGCCGTCGAAAGGGGGTTCCAGTTCTCGCCCCGTGACGCCGCCAGGGCATACACCCGATTGATCGCAATATCGGAGCGGAGACCTTCGACCCTGGTTCCGTTGGCGAGTTGCACACCCAAATCCCTTGTTTTCAGGGCACAGCGCAACGCAAGTTCACGGCCGGCGGTGAGGTCGGCGCGAACGCTGCCGCTGGCGGTTCCCGCCAGGTCGAGGCCGGGGAGAAGGTGCTGCATGTCGCGGGAGAACGTGCCGTCGACATTGGCAAACAGGGTGGCATCCAGACGCTTGATCAGTGTCGCCGTGCTGAACGGCTGCTTTTCGTCAAGCAGTGCATCGATGCGGCTGACATTCAGCTCGCCCTCGTGCGAGACGGCCAGCGGATCGATCCGGAGCGTGTCGTTCAGACGGAGCGTGCTCCAGCCGGAAAGTTCGCCGCTCAACGCAAACGAACCGTGCTGGGAGGGCAGTTTCCCGGCGGCACCCGGAAGGCCGCTCAGTCCGGAGAACTGCACCCCACCCTCGAAGCGGGCCGATTCACCTTTTTTCACAGAAACAATATGGATATCCGGGCTGGTGCGCAGCCCTGTAATTTTGATCGCCCCCTTGGCCGCCGGCACAGTTGCGGAAATATTTTCCAGTTTAAGCCCCACATCGATCCTGTCAAGACGCGCCAACCCGGCCTTGGCGGAGCGCAGCGGGTTTTTGTCGGGTGCCGGAGTCTTGTCCGCGACCTGCGCCGCCAGATCCCACACGGCACTGACGGTTCCATCGGCTTTCAGGCCGGCCGGCACAAATGCCGCGGCAAACGGCAGCGCCCGGCGCAGGTCCATCCGCACGGTGCCGTTCGTGGTTGCAACCGCAGACAGCGCAGCGTTTGCAGTAAGTTGAAGAAAATCACCGGCCGAAATTCTGGCAGCAGCGTGCCGGAGCGTCGCCCTCTCCCCTTTTTCAGCCGGAACACGGAGATCGGTCGCCGTCAACATTGCTGAGAGCGGCAGCTGACCGAAGCGTTTGCCCGACTGAACACCTCCGAGCGAGGCGGCGGCAATGGTGAATTCCGGAAGGTTCGCCTCCACAATGCCGCTCTCTGTCGCCCGAGCCAGCAGCCGAAGCTGCGCATGAACTTTTTCGATGGAGAACCTGGATCCGCTTGAAGCACGATCAAGATCAAACGATTGCGTCAGTACGGCAGACGCGGCAACTCTACGCGGCGAGGCGCTTTTCAGATCGAGGTCGGTGACCACCGCGCCGACAGTGCCGCGCGCCCCCTGCACCAGCAGCGGCTGTGCACCGGAGAGTGACGCCCGTTTGATGCTCCAGCGCAGATCAGCCAGTAACCTGGTCGGCAGTTTGGCGGTCAGTGGACAGGCAACTTTGTCAAGGGCAAGCTCGATACCATCTGTGGTCAGCTCACCATTTTTCAGTGCCAGGCGAACATGCGGGAGGGTGAGACCGAAACCGGCGACGGCAAGATCGCCGCTGTTTGCAGGCCCGTTCAGATGCAGCGTTAGGGAGCGGAGAGCAGCTTCACCGGCAAGATCCTTGACCGGTACACCTGGAGGGAGAAACGGGGCGGCCAGGAGAAAAGCTCGGGCCAGATCCAGCCGTACGGGACCGCACCGGAGTTCCAGCGTCCGTTCCGGAACGGACGGACGGGTGACCGAAGCGTTCCACGCGGCATCGAGCAGCCCCGGCACGGCAAAGGAGCCTCCCGGAAAATCGACCCGCTGGCGGACATGGTCGGTGGCAATCTGCTGCTGTAGCTTGACGTCAAGCGGGCCGACCCGTTTTGCCTTCAATGGGCCGCCGCGCGCCGTCAGACCAGTGCCGTCAAGGGTCAGCGCGGCGAGCAGATCGCGTTTCGTATCGGTCTTTGCGCGCAGCAGAAGCTCGATTTTTCCAGTCAGATCGGGAACTTTGGGGGGAACAAACGGGCGGGCTACCGCCAGCAGCTGGGGGAGATCCAGCTTCCAGCTTGCGACAAAACCATCTGCCTGACTGAGCCCGCCGGAGAGCGCGAGGCTCGTACCGGGGGCCGTTGCGGTGGCGGCAAAGAGCGCGGAGGCGAGATGAATCCGCTGCGCTTTGGTCACGAGGTCGCTTACCCTGGCGTTGAGGCTGACCTTCCCCATTTCCCGGCCATCAACCGACACCCGGCCGGCCATCTCCGCGGTAATCGGCTGTGAAGCCAATGACGGCATCGCAAAGCGGAGCGAAAAATCCTGCAGTTGCAATTGTTTCCCCGACGCCGGCGCCCGATACGAGAGCTGCAGCGGTGCAATTTCAACCTGAACGCGGACATCCAAAGGCAGCGGATAATCGAGCCCCTGAACTTTTTGGATCGATTCCGCAAGCAGGGTCAGCGGATCTTTGGCGGGCGTCGGGGGCGGTTTCGGCGGACCGGGGGCAAGTTCAACCCGGACGTTCCGGATCCGGACCGCGAGATCGATTCCGAAACGGCCATCGGCACCGCGGCCTGCGGAAGGGACGATAACGATCTGATCGATATCCGTTTTCAGCAGCGGCGCGGGGCCGTCGCCGAGTTTGAGGCCGGAGAGTGTCAGGCCGTCGGACCAGCTCATGACGAGGCTCTTCCACGCCACCTGCCGTTTCATGGAGGTGGAAAGCGTCTTTTGAATCCGGCTCTGTGCCGCACTGCTGCTGACAAGGGCCGGGAGGATGGCCAGGAAGGCCAGCAGCAGCGACAGGCCACCGGCTACGGCAAGTGCCGTGATCTTGAGGATGCGCTTGACAGGTATTTTTCGTTTGGTAGTGGTCATAGGCTGCTTTGAATTTATTGGCTCCTGAATCCGTGACGGAGGAGTGCCGGAATGCGCGGAATGCCGGAGCTGCCCGTCGCTTGTGCCGGAACAAGCATGTATTGTCAGTGCCCTCCGCTTCTCGGTCAATTAATCATGAAGTCCTGAAGCTATAGGCGTTCCTGGCAAGTGGAGGCACGGAGGCGTCACGGATTCAGGTGGCTGTAAAAACTATCCGGCTAAAATACTCCACATCCGCCAGTCATCGCAATGTCAATCGTCATCCGTACGCGCCGCTGCAAGCATCTGCGGGCGATCCCCGCAATCCGGTTCCATGCTGTCATCGATCAGAGTATACAGCATCTGTAATAAAACGCACCTGAAGCTTCCCGGCCTGGGCATAAGACGGTAATTTCTCCGTTGCTTAATACCGGCGGCGGCTGTACTTATTGCTATTAATGCTATAATAACCCGTGTCCCTGACCTTTATTGCAGGATACCTGCAGCAGCTGTTCAGGAAGATTACCGTCAGGAGAGAGGAGACAATCATGGGAAGCGTCGTGCTGGCAATTTCCGGTTCACAAAGGGACCCGTCGTTTACCGAGAAGATGCTTGATCTGTGTATCGAAGGGATGGGAAACGACCTGGAAGTTCACAAGTTCTATCCGCACAGGATGAAGATCGGCCCGTGCAACAGCTGCTGGTCATGCTGGAGCGAGAAGAGGCCCGGTGAGTGCGTGCAAAAAGACGATTTCGAGCAGATTCTCGATGTCTACAAACGGGCCGACTACTTTCTCCTTGCGGCACCGCTCTATGTCTTTGATCTTCCCGCAACGGTCAAAAACGTAATAGACAGATTCTTCGTTGTTCTGGAACCCGCCCAGATCGAGTCTTCATCAGGAAACACCAGGCATACCACGCGGTTCGGACGGCATCCGAAGGCGGTCCTGATCTCGTCCTGCGGTTTTCCCGAAATCGGAAACTTCGACATCCTGAAGCAGCATTTCCGCATAATAGCCGAGCACATGGACTGGAACTGGTCGGGAGAGATCCTGATTTCAGCGGCCGGGGCGGCCAATGCCCCGAAGCTCTTCGACCGGAAGTATGGGCTGATCAGGGAGGCGGGAGCGGAACTGGTCAGGGGGGAAATCTCACGGGAAACAACGGATGCAATTGCAGTTCCGGTCATGCCTGCGGCAGACTACCGCCGGATGGCAACGCTCAGTTTCGAAGGCGGGATGATGGCAAAGGCAAAAATGGCCGCTATTGCGGTAAAGACGATGCTGCACAATAGATAAAATCAAATCTATGGCATAATCCAAGCAGCAAACAGACCGGCATCACTTCACATGAGGGTCATTCGCGAAGGAGTCCCCATGAAACAGCCAGCCCCTTTTAGACTACAGATGCTCCTGGTTCTTTTCCTTGCGCAGCTTTTCTGCGGAACGGCCTTTTCGGCTCCTCTCCAGATAGCAGTAGAGGACGATGCCGGGCCGTGGTCGCAGCGGGAAGGCACCGGCTTTGCCAACGATGTTGTCCGGGCGGCTTTCAAAGCCGCCGGAGTAGAGGTGGAATTGACAGTGGTGCCCTATGCCCGGTGCAAGGATATGGTGTTTAAAGGCAAGGTCGCCGCATGTTTCTCCATGTCATGGCTTCCGGAGTTCACCGGAAAAGTCGTTTTTGCGGACAAGCCGCTCTTCAGCTGTTACTCCGACTATTTTACCGGAAGCAGGAAGCCCCTGAAGGCCACGCAGGAAAGCGATCTGCCCAGGGGTACTGTGGTCGGGATTGTGAGCGGCTATGAATATCCACCCTCCGTATATGCGTTAAAGGAGAAGGGAATCGTGGTATTCGAGGAGTCGGAGTCCGAAGTACTCAACCTGAAAAAACTGGCGCTGGGGCGGATAGACGCCGCGCTGGTGAATTACAATAAGACGAAACCCGCCGAGTTGCTGCTGAAAAAAGCGGGCGTGTCAGACAAGGTGAAACGGGCGTTCCGGAGCGGTACTCTCGGGTCGTTCATCGGCTTCAGCACCAAACATCCGCAGGGGATGGAAGCACTGAAAGAGTTTAACAGGGGATATAGAATCATCTCAAGCAACGGTACCCGCGACAAGGCAGAGCGAAAGTGGCTGGATTCCGCCCTCAAGGAACTCGCCGGTCTGTCGGTCAATTCGCCGAAAAAATAATGCAGCGGGAGAACAGATGAAAACAATTGCCAAACAGGTGCTTGCATCACTTTTGGTAACCGTGCTGGTAGTTCTTGGCGGGTGGGGATATCTGGAACTCCGGAATACCATGCGGCTCGAACAGGCGGGGCTCCTGCGTGAGCAGCGCAACATCGTGGAGCGGCTCGCCTTCAGCCTTGTCTACCCTCTCTGGAACCTGAATCTGCTGGAGACGGAGAAAGCCATCCACAATGAGGCGGTGGAAGAAAATGTACTGGCTATCCTGGTTTATGATGAAAGCGGATCATTATACGCCGGAACGATTCGGGAAGGCGCCGGGGAAGAAGATATCAGGGCATATAATGCCAGCAGTTCCCTGCACAGGCAACTGCTTTCACAAGACAATTATGTCGCCAGCCGGGATATCATAAAAAAAGGGGAGGTTATCGGCAAAGTAGTCCTCTATGTAAGCGATGGCCATCTCAGGGAAAACATTCGGCACCAGGGGATTGCTATCGCATTCAAGCTGCTGGGCCTCCTTGCCGCCCTTTCATGTGTGCAATTTCTCGTTTTGCGCAAAGTTGTCATCAGGCCGTTGACTTCGCTAAAGGGCTGGGTGTTGTCCCTGGGACCGGAGCATCCCCCTCCCCCCCCGCTGAAGAGCCATAGCGAAGAAATAGATATTCTGGCCGCCTCTTTTTCGGAAATGGCCGAACACTTGACCAGAAGCAAGGAAGAGCAGGAAAAAAACCTTCACCTCCTCCGCTCGATCATGGACAACTCCTTCCAGTTGCAGGGCCTGCTGTCGCCGGACGGGAAACTTATTGACGTCAACGCAACGGCCCTGCAGATGATCGGCGCTACCAGGAAATCGGTGCATGGTCTGAATTTTTGGGAGACCCCCTGGTGGAACCACGACCCGGACTTGAGCGAGAAAGTCCGCCAGGCGGTTGCCGGAGCGGCAACGGGAGAATTTATCCGCTTCGAGGCGACCCATGTTGATGCGTCCGGAAAGTCGCACAGTATCGACTTTTCCATAAAGCCGGTCAGAGACGATACCGGAAACATCATATATCTTATCCCCGAGGGGCGTGATATTACCGAACTCAAGCAGGCGGAGGTTGCACATGAGCGGCTTTCGGTGGCCATCGAGCAGGCGGGAGAGGTCGTGGTGGTTACGGATGCGAAAGGGACTATCCAGTACGTCAACCCCATGTTCGAGACCCTGACCGGTTACACCCGCGACGAAGCGATCGGGCAGAATCCGCGCATTCTCAAGAGCAGCAGTCATGACGAGGAGTTCTACCGGGAACTATGGGATACCATCACATCCGGTCGGACATGGCAGGGGAGGATCGTCAACCTGAAGAAGGATGGAACGCCCTATATCGAGGAGGCGACGATCTCGCCGGTACATGACAATGAAGGCCGGATTGTCAACTTCGTGGCCGTCAAGAGGGACATCACCGAACATCTTCGTTCTGCTGAAGAAAACGCAAGACTCGAAGCCCAGTTGCAGCAACTCCGCAAGATGGAGTCAATAGGTCAGCTGGCGGGAGGTGTCGCCCATGACTTCAACAACATGCTGACCGTCATTCTCGCCCATGCTGAAATGGGCATCAGCAAGGTGGATCCGTCCCAGAAGCTCTTTACTCACCTGGAACAAATCCGCAACGCGGCAACCCGCTCCGCCGATCTCACGCGGCAACTGCTCGCCTTTGCCCGCAAGCAGGCCATCGCACCCAGGATACTGGATCTTAACGAGACCCTGGAAGGAATGCTCAAGATGCTCCGACGGCTCATCGGCGAGGACATCCAGCTCAGCTGGCAGCCGAAAGCGGAGCTGTGGCCGGTCAATGTGGATCCCTCCCAGATCGACCAGATTCTTGTCAATCTGTGCGTCAACGCCCGCGATGCCCTTGCCGGCGTCGGCAAGCTGTCAATCGAGACCGGAAACAGCACTATCGATAAAAGCTACTGTTTAACTCACGCGGATGTTTTGCCCGGCGACTACGTGCGGTTCTCCGTAAGTGACAACGGCTGCGGCATGGACAATGAAACCTTGACTCATATCTTTGAGCCTTTCTTCACGACCAAGGTCGTTGGCGAAGGCACCGGTCTTGGTCTGGCCACGGTATATGGCATTGTAAAGCAGAATAACGGCTTCATAAATGTCTACAGCGAGCCGGGACAAGGAACGACCTTCACGATATACCTGCCCCGATATCAGGAACTTGGCGGGCAGCCACTTTCCGAAGAACCGGCTGTTCCGGCCATGGGGGGCCATGAGACCATTCTGCTGGTGGAAGACGAGCCGACTATCCTGGAAATAACCACGGAGATGCTGGAAGAACTGGGCTACACCGTACTGAAGGCACATCTGCCTGACGAAGCGATTCGCCTGATGAAGGAGCGTTCCGGTGATATCCACCTGCTCATAACCGACGTGATCATGCCCGAGATGGACGGCCGCGAGTTGAGCGAAAAACTGCAATGTCTCCATCCTGACCTCAAGTGCCTGTTCATGTCCGGCTATACGTCCGACGTCATCGCACACAAAGGGGTGCTTAACGAGGGGGTGTATTTCATACAAAAGCCGTTCTCGATGCAGGATATGGCGACCAAGGTGCGCGAAGTGTTGGACGGCTCATAGTTAATCCCGGCTCACACCGGATGCAGATACAATTAAATCCAGCAACTCTGCTGTTTGTCCCGGAGGAAGCATTACATGAACAGAGAATCATTTGTAATAGATGACGCAGCGGCTGCCTTAATCCGGGCGCCACTGGTCACCCCGTTCCGGATCGCCTCCGGACAGCACGACGAACTGGCGAACGTCTTCCTCCGGCTCCAGACCAAAGACGGCATCTGCGGTTACGGTGAGGCGGCCGTTGCGACCCACATCACCGGCGAAACCGTGGCC
The DNA here is from genome assembly GCA_035571735.1 of Dongiaceae bacterium. Classification (GTDB taxonomy): domain Bacteria; phylum Desulfobacterota; class Desulfuromonadia; order Geobacterales; family Pseudopelobacteraceae; genus JACRCG01. Next base: position 10,101 of record DATNCC010000356.1, read on the forward strand.
GCAACGCTGGTCAATCTGCAGGCCGCGGCCGCTGCCCTTCGGGGACGCAGGATTGACTACCCGGAGGAAGTCTGCCGGGAATTCGCTCCGGCCTTTAGCGGCAACCATTCCGGCCTGGCAGCCCTTGAAATGGCGCTGCTGGATATTTCCTCCCGCTTGCGGGGTATCCCCTTTTACCAACTCTTTGCTCCGGCTGCCGCAAGTGAGCCTCTGCTGTCGTTTGACACCGACATCACCATCGTGATCGGCTCCCTTGATGAAGCCCGGGCAGCCGCGCGGCAGTTCGCGGCACAAGGATTCAAGGCTTTCAAGATCAAGATCGGCAGGGATGAGGAGCTGGACCTGAGCCGCATCCTGGCGGTGCGGGAGATTGCACCCGACAGCGGGTTGATCCTGGATGCGAACATGGGATTCAACTCCGAACGGATGCTGACGTTCCTGGATCGTCTCCATAAACAGGGTGTAAGCCCGGTACTGCTCGAACAGCCGGTGCAGAAAAACGACTGGGACGGCCTGGCGGCGATCACGGCGGCACTGGCCGGGAGCGGCACGCTGGTATGCGCCGACGAGAGCGTCGGCTCTCTGGACGATGCCCGGCGGGCCATCGACAACGGCGCGGTCAGTGCCATCAACGTCAAGTTCATGAAAAGCGGCCTCCTGGAGGGGGCGGAGATCGCCAGGCTTGCCAGCAGTCATGGGATCAGGCTGATGCTGGGAGCGATGATGGAAAGCGCCCTGTCGATCACCGCCTCGGCCCACTTTGCCGCCGGGCTGGGCTGTTTCGACTACATTGACCTCGACACCACGTTTTTCATCAAGGGAGAGCTGGCACGCTCCCCGTATCTCGACGGCAGCGGCAGATTCGACCTGCACCATGCAGTTCCCGGAATCGGAGTGGAGCCGCACTTCGAATGATCACCAACCCCGTTCTTATCGTAGTTGTCCTGATAGCCATTGAGACCCTGGTTCTGGGGCTGTCCCGCCATGCCCGAACGAGACGCTGGTTTGACCTGCTTCCCGCGGTGTTCTGGATCTATTTCCTGCCGATGCTTGCCGCAACATTCGGGCTGATCACCGCTAAAAGTCCGGTGTACGGCATGATCACCACCTGGCTGCTGCCGGCGAGCCTGGTGCTGCTACTGCTGCCCGTGGATATGAAGGCGATCCTGCGGCTTGGACCGACTGCGCTGGCAATGTTCTTCATCGGCGCTGCCGGAATCATCGCCGGTGCCGTTATTTCATTTGCCCTGTTCAAACCGCTGATCGGCCCGGAATTCTGGTCCGGTTTCGGCGCCCTTTCCGCCTCCTGGACCGGCGGCAGCGCCAACATGATCGCGGTCAAGGAGGCCCTGTCGGTTCCCGATGCGGTCTTTGCGCCGATGGTGATCGTCGATACGGTCGTGCCGTACCTCTGGATGGGCTTCATGATCGCCATGGTCGGCCTGCAGCCCGCCTTCGACCGCTGGAACCGTTCAGATCGCACCATACTCGACCACCTTGGCGAGCAGGTTGTGCAGCATCTGGCGACGAGCGGCAGTCGCCGGACACCGGCCGGCATCGTAATCGCCCTTAGTGTTGCCCTTGCGGGAGGCGGCGCGGCACATCTCATCGCCCGCCTGCTGCCGCAAATACGGGATGTGGTCACAAGCTACACATGGACCATCATGATTGTGACTCTTATCGGTATTCTGCTGTCGTTTTCTCCGGTCCGCAACCTGGAGCGTTCCGGCGCCACGCGGACCGGCTACGATCTGCTCTATTTCGTGCTGACGGCCATCGGCGCCAAGGCATCGGTGGCCAGCATCGGCTCTGCCCTGGTGCTCATTGCCGCCGGTCTTGTGATCGTCGCAATCCATGTGGCATTCTCACTGGTGGGAGCCCGCCTGCTGCGGGCACCCATGTTCCTGGTTGCGGCTGCAAGCCAGGCCAACATCGGTGGGGTCGCCTCGGCGCCGGTAGTGGCCGAAGTCTATCATCCGGGGCTGGCCTCCGTCGGCCTGCTGCTGGCAATCCTGGGGAATATAGTCGGCACATGGCTGGGGATTTTATGCGCACAGTTGTGCCGCATGATGTGAGCTGATCAATCAATAGCAGGAAATACAGTTCAACCAAAAAGAGAGTATCCATGACCCAAACCGCATTTTCCGCGCTCCACCTGAAGACCCCGATGCTCAAGAACCTGGCCAGTCTCGGCTATGCCGAAATGACGCCGATCCAGGCCCACACTCTACCGCTGATTCTTGCCGGCAAGGACGTGATCGCCAAGGCCAAGACCGGCAGCGGCAAGACCGCCGCCTTCGGCATCGGCCTCTTGACGCGCCTGGAGGTATCTTCCTCCCGCGTTCAGGCGCTGGTGCTCTGCCCGACCCGCGAACTGGCCGACCAGGTCGGCAAGGAACTGCGCCGTCTGGCCCGGTTTACCGACAACATCAAGATCTTGACCCTCTGCGGCGGCGTCCCCTTCGCCCCCCAGCTCGGTTCGCTGGTACATGGCGCCCATGTGGTGGTCGGCACGCCCGGACGGCTCCTCGACCATCTCCGCCGGGGAAGCCTCGATCTCGGCTCCCTGCAGACGCTGGTCCTTGATGAAGCCGACCGCATGCTCGACATGGGTTTTCAGGACGAGATCGGCGCGCTGATCGCCGCCACCCCCGACAGAAAGCAGACCCTGCTCTTCTCCGCCACCTACCCCGCGGCGATTACCGCGCTCAGCGCATCGCTCCAGCACGAACCGCATGAGGTCAGCGTCGATGAGACCCATGACGAAAACGCCATTGAACAGCTCCTCTACGAGGTGGCTCCGGAGGAGAGGACTGCGGCGGTGGCGCGAATCCTCAGGCACTATTCCCCGGAATCCACCCTGGTCTTCTGCAACACCAAGGTGGAGTGCCAGGAGGTGGCCGCGGCCCTGGTCAGGGAGGGTTTCGCGGCGCTGGCGATCCATGGCGACCTGGAGCAGCGGGAGCGCGACCAGGTGCTGGTCCGTTTTGCCAACAGGAGTGTTTCGGTGCTGGTGGCCACCGACGTGGCCGCGCGCGGTCTCGACATCAAGGAACTCGCGGCGGTGATCAACTATGAACTGCCGCGCAATCCGGAGATCCATACCCACCGCATCGGCCGCACCGGGCGCGCCGGGGAGCAGGGGCTGGCTCTGAGCCTGGTGACTCCGCACGAAAGCCGGCGGGTGCAGGCGATCGAGAGCGTCCTCGGCAGCAGCATCCCCCGGGGAGAGCTGGCTTCGTTGAGCGTGGCTGCCGGCAGGCCCATCCCCCCTTCAATGGTGACACTCTGCATCGACGGCGGCCGCAAGAACAAGCTGCGCCCCGGGGATATCCTCGGCGCCCTGACCGGCGAGGGAGGAATTGCCGGGAGCGAGGTCGGCAAGATCGACGTCTTCGATGTCAACGCCTTCGTTGCGATCGTGCGCTCAAGCGCCGGGCAGGCACTCGACTGCCTGCGCGGCAACAAGATCAAGGGGCGCTTTTACAAAACCTGGAAATTCGAGGGCGGTGAATAAATCCGGCTTTAGGGAAGCGGGAGAGAAATCCAGTGGCGGGCGGGGATATTTTCCTGTCCGGGGTTTTTATTTGTGTCTAGCTGAAATACTCTGTTTGTGGAGAAGCACCATTATGAGACTATTTGCATCAATTATTATCTGCCTCATGCTTTGTCAACCGTTGTTGGCCGCTGAAGTGAGAAAACTCACCTCAGGACCAAATGGTAACCGCGATTGTTCCACATGCCATCCTCAAGCAGCGAACGTCCTGGCTAGCAGCGGTACAAAGCATATTAATAAATCAGGTTGCGTCTACTGCCACAAAGGACATCCACCTGAAGATTCCAATGTTATTCCCATGTGCTCTCAATGCCATACTGGCAACTCATCACATTATAATCAGTCAAATTGTAAAAAATGCCACATTAGCGCGCATGCGCCACAACAAGTAAAGTTATTAAATGACTGTTTGGATTGCCATGCTGAAGTAAATGCAAAAATAAAGCAAAATGCCAGTAAACATACACGTTTGGCTTGTACAGCATGCCACTTGTATAGTATCGACAAACCGCATGGCTTTATTCCTGATTGTCTCTCGTGCCACAAACCGCATGAAGCCGGTCAGACGACCGCCAATTGCAAGAAATGCCATCATGCGCACATGCCGAAGAACTACGCCTACGACTTTAATACTCCGTCCAAGCTTTGTGGTGCATGCCACAAAAAGGCCTATGGCCTGCTGTCGGCGAGCAAATTCAAACACCAGAAACTTGTTTGTGCTGCGTGCCACCAGTCCAGGCACAAAATAGTGCCGCAGTGCCAAGCATGTCACCGTTTACCGCATACGGCGAAACTACATGCTCAGTTTCCGAAATGCGCCACGTGTCATAACAGTGCACATGACTTGTCTGACCCGACTGTTAAAACCAACCTTCTCCCTTTGTGAGGAAGTCTCTCTGGGCTCGGCTGAAGTCTCCCTGGGGTCGGACCTAGTTAACCATCTGAAATATTGAAGTTAATGGGCTGAATTAGCCCTGTTTATGGCCTTAGAGTCACGTTTTTGCCGGTAAAAAGGGGCTACTGCGCGATCAGGAGGGTATCACCTTCGGTAGTTATTCACAAAGTCTGAATATTGAGTCCTGAATCCATGACACCTTCACGCCTCACTTGCCAAGAACCATCACTCCGACATCTTGTAGCGGAAAATCAGGACCGCGGCGACGAACGTAAATACCGCCGACAGTGACACCTGCAGCACCGGCAGCGTCAGCATCTCCCCGGCAACCAGCGCCCGGCGGGCCCCTTCGAAAAGGGCGGTGGTCGGCAGCGCCCGCACCCAGGGTATGACGGACGACGGGTAGGAGGAGAGCGGGAAGAACAGGCCGGACATGAAGATCAGCGGCATGACCACCACCGCCTCGACCTTGCCGATGGTTTCCGGCTTGTCCATGATTGTGCCGCAGACGATCCCGGCACAGGAAAAGAACGCCGAGCCGGGGATCAGGAACAGCAGGTACTGCAGGAGATGCTCCAGGGGAAAGCGGAACGGAGTAATCGCAAAGATCACCATGCCGACGACGCACCCCTTGATGAGGCCATGGGTAAATCCGCTGAGAATCTTGGCAATGACGATCTCGGACACCGAAATCGGGGTCACGCGGTACGATTCGATGGTAAACTGAACCCGGCGATGGAACCAGAGACTCCAGACGCTCTCGTTATAGGCGGCGTTGACCGCGGTCATCGTGATCAGCCCCGGCGCGATGAACAGGCTGTATGGCGAACCTTCCACCAGACCGATATAGCTCTGCATGCCGATGCCGAATGCCAGGTAGATGGTCAGCGGATAGGCGACCACCGCCACAAGTTCGGAGAATATGCTGCGGCGCAGCACCTGCATGTCGCGCTGCCAGATCGCCAGAGAACCTCGTAACATCATTCCCTCACCTTCTCGCCGGTCAAGGATATAAAGACATCTTCAAGCGTCCTCTCCTGAAGCGAAATACGACGAACCGGCGCTCCGTTCAGGGCGGTAACAATTTCCGAGAGACACTCCCAGCATTCAAGTGTTACCGTAACTTTATTCTCTATCTGCCCGATTTTATGGACACATGACATCGAACCAAGTTGAGCTGCATAGTGATCGGCGCCCTGACCGGTGAACTCGATTTCGTAGACGGTTTCCCCGGTCAGGCGATCCTTCAGCTCCTGGGTGCTCCCGATGGCTATCAGCCGGCCATGGTCCATGATGGCGATCCGGTCGCAGAGCTGTTCGGCCTCTTCCAGGTAGTGCGTCGTCAGGAAAATCGTCATGCTGCCTGAAAGGGAGCGGACATACTCCCATACCGCCCGGCGCGACTGCGGGTCGAGACCGGTGGTCGGTTCATCGAGAAACAGTACCCGCGGCTGGTGCACCAGCGCCCGGGCAACCACCAGGCGGCGCTGCATCCCCCCCGAAAAGGTGTCGGGGAAATCCTTCTGCCGCCCGGAAAGCCCCATCAGCTCGAGCAGCTCATCGATCCGGCGCTTGTACAGCCGCTTGTCCATGCCGTGCAGGCGGGCATGCAGTTCCAGGTTTTCCCGGGCGGTCAGGTAGCGGTCAAGGCTGTTCTCCTGGGAGACCACGCCGATCATGCAGCGGATGGCCCGGCCTTCGCTACGGGTATCCAGCCCTTCGATTGACGCTTCGCCACTGCTCTGCCGCATGAGGGTCGTCAGAATACGGATCAGGGTGGTCTTGCCGGCGCCGTTCGGGCCCAGGAGGCCAAAGATGGACCCCTGCTCCACCTCGAGATCGAACGAGTCGAGAGCGGTAAGCTCGCCATAGGTTTTGGTCAGGGAGCGGGTTACGATGGATGCGGTCGGCATATCAGATGATTCCGTGCAGCGGCCCGCCGGGGGCGGCAAGTGCGTCGAGCTTCCGCTCCACCGCCGGATCATCCACCAGCGGCGGGGCGTGAAACGGTTTGATCCGGGCATCGATTACAAGAGCGCCGCTGCACCCCCAGTGCCTCCCGCGGATTTCGGGACGGATACCGTAGATGTCGGTCGCCGGGTTGGAGCGGGTAAAGGTCACCCAGAGGAAGTTGTTCAGCGTCTCTGCCATGAATCCGCTGTCGTCGCAGATCACTACCAGGGGGAAACCGTCGAAGAAGCACTTCTCCGCGTAGAAACGGCAAAACTCATCGATGACGGCATCGCCCTCACCCCTCTCCTGCCTTGATTGCGGTCCGCGGATCGCCAGTACGCCCGGCAGACAGACACACGCCGGCCCGAAACCTGGAGGGATCTCCAGCCCGGCCGGCAGCTCACGCGCCAGCTGGCGCCGAACCGGACCGGCGGCGGCAATGACCACCTTGGAGCCCTCGTTTAGCCCTTGGCCGCTGTAGTCCAGCGTGTCGATGGTGGT
>DATNCC010000357.1:0-3518 GCA_035571735.1 Dongiaceae bacterium
CCTCTTGTGGTTATATGGTAAAAGGCACCCGGATACTCAATGCGTAGTGGTCGCGCCATTTCTCTCTCCTTTGAGTGATAGAGTTTTTCTCTATTGCATCAAAGAATTGTTAGATTTTATGTAGAATGTAGACCTGACCCCTTTGAATCTGCAAATTGTGCAGATGCGTATGGTTTTCATTATTTCACCCTACGGTAGCTGACTAGCCTGTTTTGGCCCTATCCTGGCGTTGGTTGTCAGCTTTACAGAGCTTTAAATGACAACTTACCCGTCCTCACGCTTCATCTGCCTGCCTAGGCGCAGGGCCATCCATGCCAGCACCCCAACCCCGGCGAGAAGCACCCCCCATAGCAGGAGCTTTTTCTTTGTTACTGCCGAAATCTCCTTCTTCAGGGCGGCTTCGCCACTGAGAGTAACGGCTTCGCCAGATTCAGCCCGCACGATTTTGACCTTCGCCGGATCCGTGGCGGGCAGACTCGCCAGCAGGTCGGCGCCTCGGACACTCCGGGTATCAGCCCGGCCGCTGCCGAAAGCCAGCACAAAGGGTGCTTCCCCCCTTGGCAGAAAGAGTATCCTGTGGGGCGCCCACGCGACTTCAATCTTTACGGCTGAGGCACCTGCCCCGCCACCTGATTCGCTGATCTTCAGCTTCCAGTACCTGTCGCCGCTTGCAGTTACCGGCAGCTCCGGCGAAGTGAGCTCACCTCCTGCAGTATCAAGGCGATAATTTATCCCCTCCAGCCTCTGGACCCATGGATCGCTTTCCCTCGGGCGTGAGTATAAAACTCCCTTGGCGAGACTGTTCCTTTCCGGGAGAAGAACCCTGATCCGGTCAACCGGCATTCTGCCTGAAAGGTCAAAGAGGAACTCTCCTGGCTGGGCCGGCACCGGTGTGACGGGGAGAACAAGACGTTCCCGACGCGACTCGGCAGCCCCTGCGGAAAGCGTTGCCACCACTTTCGTGAACTTTACAGCGGTGCGGCTTTGCTGCTGCACTATCCGGAGATAGCGGGTTATGGCTCCGGAGAGGGGAATCTGCTTTTGTTCCACCGTGCTGCCGTCCCGTTTAAGAGTAGCAAGGGTGGCAGTCGTCACCGGTCGCCAGAAATCCAGATCGTCGCTGGCCTCTACCGAAACCCGCCCTATATACCCCTCCGGGACATCACCCCACTCCAATTCCAGCGATTCGATCGGTTCGGTCAGTGCGGTTGCGTCAACCAGATACGCAACATTCGTTGCTTCTGCCCTCCCTTGTGACACAGTCACGATTTCGCCTGTAGAGCGGCGTTCCACTCGTATCGACAGCTTTTCACCCGGCGCAGGATTTCCCGGAATCGGGAAATGGGGCAACAGGATGGTTTTCTTCACCGGGGGCGGGGGTGGCGTCGAAACGGAAAAGGGGATGATCTCGCCCCGTCCGTTGAATATGCAGATATCTGACAGATCCGGCGAACTTATCCCGCGGTATACGGAGACAGGAGAGCTCAGCTCGTAAAGCGCTCCGCCGGGAGGGAAATTAAGGTTACTCTTCCAGGCGAAATCAGCAGGGCCGGGAGACACAGCCAAGGCAGTTAAGGGGAGAAGAAATAGGGAAATTAAGGCGCTTCGAATCACTCTTGCACCTCCAGTTTCGTTTGTGGCGGCACGGGCGAGAACCAGCCGATCACCAGCATGAGGACGCCAACTCCGACAAAGGAGACAATCCGCTCTATTGTCCCCTTGCCGGACAGATCGATGATGAAAAGTTTGAGGACCACCGCACCGAGGATTACTGCACCGACAATCCAGACTGTCCGCATCCCCTTGCGGGTGGCAAGAGTCATGACGCAGAAGGCGGTAACACTCCAGATAAGGGAGATCACGGACTGATAGAGGAACGATGCAAACATCGCCTCGAAGGAGAAGGCAACCCCTCCCCAGTGATGAACAGTCCTGACGATTACGGCATTAAGCCAGAAAAAGAGGGTTCCATAAAGGAGGATTTGGAGTATGGGTATCTGCTCCCCAATCGTCTCCGGCTCCTCCCTGCGCAGTTGCATGATCCATAGCACCACGATGGCGGTTATGATCCCTTCGGCAAGATCAAGCGGATTCAGAATCGGCAGGAAAGGGAGTGGAGCCGCATCACCGTTAGAGCGGATGTTCATGAGTACGTTCCAGCCCCAGGCGCCGACTGCCAGCGGGAAGCTGCCGATCAGAAGGTAGGTGCGTCGATGGGCCGTAAACGGCCACTGCACGCGGTCAACCAGGACTTTAAGCAGGAGGATGAAAAGTGCAGGCACCATGCCGATTGGGAGTAAACTCCAGACCTCGGCAATCCCGGCGGTCCGTCCCACCCACCAGTTCAGCTCCCAGGAAAGGAGAATCGCCGCAATCCAGACAGGAATGGGATGGATAAAGGGGAGAAGCATACCGGCCACTGCTTCCCGGCGGCTCAGAATAAGGTAGTAGAGCAGAAGCGCCACGGGCCAAGCCAGGAACCCGCCGTCGGCAAAAGGATGGGCTACGGACAGGGACTGCAGCAGGAGCGCCACACAGAGAGCCGGCAGAACGAGAAACGACGGCAGGATGAAGGCGTCCCACTTTAGCCTCTCTGCAGCATGGTCGCAGGCTGTTGAGGAGACGGCAACGAAAACGAGCGCAGCCATGATTTTTGTATCCACGAGCCAGCGGTGCAGCTCGAACAGCCCGCCGAAATACCACCAGACGAGCCCCAGGGCAAACGTGATATTAGCAATCGGCTGTTCCCACGATTGCAGCTTTTGCCTGTTACGCGTCAACAGGAATGACGCAAGGAGTGATGCACCGGCTATCAGGCCAGCCCCGAGCCAGAAACCGTTCAGACAGGCGATTGCCCCTTTTGGCGGAAGGTCGGTGAGGAAAAAGACACCGGCAGTGGCCAGGAGAATCACGCCAAAAACCCTCACCAGCCACCTGTCCTGGCGAAGCCCGGCCCAAACCATAGCTCCCCCTTCCAGCGCCCAGGCGGCTGCTGTCCATCTGCCGTCAAGGGCAAGGGGAATCGCTATCGTGGCAAAGACAATGCCGAACGCCAGAAATGATTCGGAAAGGAGCCGCAATTCCTTGCGGTTTCGGGTAAAAAGCCACTTGGCAAGAATGATGTAGTAAAGCCCTGCCGCCAGGGCACTCCAGGCAAGTCCGTACTCATACCTTGAGACGAGCGAGGCCTGAAATGCCGCGGCAACTATCGGAGTTCCAAAAACAAGAGTGCCGTCAACGTACCCCTTCAGCTCTGGCTCCCGCCGCATGGCGAACAGGACGGCAACCATGCTGTACATGACGAAAAACAGGATCAGGAAGGGCTCTGTGGTAGAGAAGAATTCCGGCTTGTAGAACTTTGCCCCCCAACTGGCGCCGATGACAAAGGTAAAAGCGAATCCGACAAGATTGAGCACCCGCCACGCCCTGAACCAGGCAATCCCGACAATCCCGGCATTGAGGAGTGCATAATACGAGAAGAGGACCACATGGCTACCGCTACCGGTCGAGGCAAGAAT
>DATNCC010000358.1:0-2908 GCA_035571735.1 Dongiaceae bacterium
CGGCGCCGCTGCACGAACGGGTGTTCTTCTTCATGGCCTACATGAACCTGGGGATCGTTTTCCTGATCGTGCTGATCCTGGCGCTCTGGCGCTGGTGGTAGGGGTACAGGGAATCATCAGGAGATTTTGCCGGAACCATCACAATCGATTCACAGCCCCTGTCGCCCACCGCCACGACCCCAATCCCTTCGGTCTATCAGGCAATGTCCCTGTCCGGAGATTCGAGTGCATCCTGCATATAAATATTCCCATCCTGACTGCCTGTTTCAGATAAATTCCGTTTCCCTGCCTGCAGTCAACCTCCCCGTTGCCTTACACCTTTTCACGATGATCCGTACGATCAGGCAATAATTCAGCAGGATCGGTCTACCTCTCCCTGCTCTTTCCGAAGTACGATGAAATCATCAAAAAGGTCCCATAAAGGAGGACATATCCCATGTACAAAGCAAAAGCCTATTCCGCTGCCAGCGCCACTTCCCCCCTCGCATTCGACAGCATTCCGCGCCGCGACACCACCGATCGCGACGTGCAGATCGAAATCCTTTTCTGCGGCATCTGCCACTCCGACCTCCATACCATACGCAACGAGTGGAGCAGCATCATGCCGACAGTCTATCCGGTTGTTCCCGGTCATGAAATCGTCGGCCGGGTCGTCAAGGTCGGGGCAGCAGTCACCAAATTCAAAGCAGGTGACCTGGTGGGGGTCGGCTGTCTGGTCGATTCGGACCACACCTGCCCCAACTGCAAGGATGACCTGGAACAGCTCTGCGCGAACCAGACCCTCACCTTCAACTCGCCGGACAAACACAATACCGCGCCGGTCACCTATGGCGGCTACTCGGAAAGCATCGTGGTCGATGAACATTTCGTGCTGCGCGTTCCCGTCAATCTCAGCCTGGCCGGGGTGGCGCCGCTGCTCTGCGCCGGGATCACGACCTACTCCCCCATGCGCCGCTGGGGTAACCTCACTGGAAAGAAAGTCGGCGTGGTCGGCCTCGGCGGTCTCGGCCACATGGGGGTCAAGTTCGCCAAGGCTTTCGGCGCCCGGGTCGCGGTCTTCACCACTTCTCCAGGCAAGAAGGAGGATGCATTCCGCCTGGGTGCGGATGAGGTCATCATTTCCACCAATCCTGATGAGATGCAGCAGCACGCGGGTACGTTCAACTTCATCCTCGATACCATTGCCGTCGATCACGACATCAACGCCTACATCAACATGCTCGGCCGTGACGGCAACCTCACCCTCGTCGGCGCACCGGAAAAGCCGCTCCAGGTATCCTCCTTTGCCCTGCTGTTCGGACGCCGCAGCCTCTCCGGCTCAATCATCGGCGGCCTCAAGGAGACCCAGGAGATGCTCGACTTCTGCGCCGAACACGACATCACCGCCGATGTGGAGGTCATTCCGATCCAGAAGGTCAACGAAGCCTACGAGCGGCTGGTCAGGTCCGATGTGAAGTACCGTTTCTCCATCGATATGGCGTCGCTCAAATCTGAATAATGAATGATTGGAAGGGATAGAAAATGGCACATCAAAAAAGCCTGATTGCGTATTTTTCACGCAAAGAAAACAACTATGTGGGGGGCAGTATTGTCAATCTGCCCATCGGCAACACCGAAGTTATTGCCAAGAAAATACAGGGTCTGACAGGAAGCGACCTGTTTCAGATCCAGACCGTACAACCGTATCCGGCAGATTATACAGAAACGACCCGTGTCGCGCAGGATGAACTGAGCGGCAATGCCAGGCCTGAGCTTACGGAAATGGTTGCTGATATGGATTCTTATGAGGTGATTTATCTCGGCTATCCAAACTGGTGGGGAACGATGCCGATGGCGGTATTTACTTTTCTGGATTCTTACGATTTCTCGGGAAAGACCATAGTTCCCTATTGCACCCATGAGGGTAGTGGCCTGGGAAGTAGTGAACGTGATATCAAAAAGCTTTGTCCGACTGCAAAGGTCTTATCCGGTTTAGCGATCAAAGGTGGGACTGTAGGCAGGGCAGACAATGATCTGGCAAAATGGCTGAAAAAACAGGATTTGATACCGTAGCAACGGGGTATTCGATGGAGGTAAAGATGAACGGGGAAAAGAAGGAAACCGACGGCTCATCTCGAACTTGAAGATGTGCACGAAAAAGTATTGCCGAGCGTCTCGCTCGGGGAGCCATAAGAATCAAGGGGCTACAGATTAACTCTGCAGCCCCTTTTTCTTTGTGTTCCAAAACCAGCAAATACCCTATTTGCAAGGCACGGCCGAAAGATACTCGATATCAAAACCCTGGTTGCCGGTACCGTCATTACAGATCCAGATTCGGTCTCTGCGTTGCGGTTTGCCGCATGGCGCGTCAGCAGCGATTTTCGAATATTCACCGTAAACACGTAATTCCTCGGGACAGGGGGGATTTACAGCCAAGATATCATCAGTTCTTGTTACCGGGTCAGAACCGTTGGTTGTATAATAGCTTGTCGCGGGGTCGTCGGCCATCGCAAGGCCGCTCATCATCAGCAAAAAGAGATTCGCCAATAAGGCGGTTATGATAATCGTGTTTTTCATATTAATTCCTTCATCCGGCGTTAATTGTTAAATCGTAATCCACTTTATCACCAAGAGTTAATTTTTTCAAACACCCTTCACGTCCCTGTATGTTCTGGCCCGTGGCGTCCCGCCGGTTTTATCCACAAAAAAGGCGTCCTTGCGTTTTGTCTGATCGATGGTAGGGTTTAACCATTAATCAGTATTCACGTAATTGCATGACGAAAATTTTCGGAAGAAAAGGAGAGGATTAAATCAATGAACGCAGCGATCATTTACAAGCCGAACGTCAATAACCGTGTGCTGGATGGACTGGCCAGGGAGTTGCCGGTCATTATCGCAGAAGCGATGGAGGTGCCGGGAGGAAGTTTGG
>DATNCC010000359.1:0-6620 GCA_035571735.1 Dongiaceae bacterium
CCGCGGGAAGCCTACGAGAAAAAGGTCAAAGTGCTCGGGGTCGCCCCGATTTTTCTGGATGCCGAGTCGGAAATCCGCCATCCTGAAAAAGCGGAGGTGTTGAAGATCGTTCGTGAAGCCAACAGGAAGAACGAAAAGGAACTTGTTGATATTCTGAAAGGGAATGGCGAGTACTTTGCCGTCCGGTTCCTTGACGAGGAGCCTGACCAGCTGGTCTCGATCATCGGCTCACGGCGTGAACGGCGGGACGATGCCGGAGTCGTCTACAACAAGTATTTCTATAAACCGGAAGAGCTGAAAAAGTTCATTGAAAAGCATAATGTCGATGCCGTGATGCTGGTCACGGTAAGCGGGATCCTGATGACCGACAAGATCTATTCGAGCAACTTCATGGCGGTTCTGGAGGACAGCTACAACAATCTGATCATGACGGCACAGATCATAGATGCCGAAGGTACCCTGCTCTGGGAGTATCCGAATTTCCGCCAGAAATTCATCACCTTTACTCCGCTGTTTCCGTTGCAGTATCCCGATTTTGAAGAGGCACGGGCAAACCTGACGGATCAGGTGAGGATAAAAAACAAGTCGATCCCGGGGATCGGGCGGGCGTTTGCACGAACCGAAAACTCGACAGTAAAATGGTCGAAACAGGTTTCTGCATTGTACAACAAGCAGTTTAGTGACATGACCGCCTTCCTGCAGTACTTCCGTAATCCCTTTATGGATGACAGGAACGAGAAGAAGCCCGAAGGCCAGGCGGCTGTTACCTCCAAAGATGAGGCCCAGATGCGGCAGATAGCACCATCTCCGGCACCGCCGGCTCCGCAGCTGACTCCGCTTGCCCCGGCGGCCATGCAGGGGAAACCCGCTCCGCGCGAGTTCGAGCCGGTGAAGCCTCTTGAGCCGGAGCCTGTGAGACAAGAGATCATCAAGGAGATTGAGATCAAGTAGGGACATGAGTTGTCTGTTGTTGAAAAGCCCCGTCTGGACAGTCCTGACGGGGCTTTTTTTGTTTTTTACACCGCCTCTAATCAATTGACAGCCTGCTGGTACCGTTATAATGTGAGCTAACATTCATGTTTTGGAGTTGATAATGGAGTGGATATTCGATAGATGACTGAGAGCCGCTATACCGGCATGAGCCGGTGGAGCGGCTCTTTGTATTTTTGCGGGCTGTTGAAAAGATATAAAAGCGAAAACGAGTCATTATGGCATTAGGCACAGAGCCCGGGCATGACCGGCTACCTGCACTAAGGAGAAATTTATGCCTGCGTTTAGAAACATCCTGATCGCTTGTCTCGCAATTTTGCTCTGCTCGTGCATGGCAACACCGGAATTACGTATGAAGAGCGCCGATATGTCCATGGAGCTGAAGCAGTCCGCACCTATGGTCACTTCGGTTGCTTTTTCTCCAGACACGCGGTTCGCGCTTTCGGGGAGTGTAAAAGAGACCGCTACTCTGTGGGACCTAACTTTAGCGACTGCGGTCAGAACCTTCAGCGCTCCGAGCGGGCATATGGGTGGCGGTCTTGCAGTTGCCTTTTCGCAGGATGGATTGTACGGTCTGACCGGGGGGACAGGACTGAAGATCTGGGACCTGTCTACGGGGAGGGAAGTAAGAACCATTGGAGACGTGAGAGTTGAGTCAATTGCTGTTTCTCCTGAAAAGCATACTGTTCTAACTGTTGGAGAAGTCTCTCCAAACATGGTGTTATGGGATATGGACAAAGGTATTGAAATCAATAGATTTTACGTCCCGGGAGGTATTGTCGAAAACATAGCGAAATCCGTGAAGTTTTCTCGGGATGGAAGGTATGCATTATCCGGGGACTGGGTAGGCAGGATAATTTTGTGGGATGTTGCGGCCGGGAGAAAAATCAGCAGTGTTAAAGCCGACTACGGAATTGCTTTTTTACCAGGTTCAGACGTTCGTTCTGTGGCTTTTTCTCCGGACGGGAAATATGCTTTGTCCGGGGGAGAGGATAATATCGTACGACTTTGGAGTATCCCGTCACTTAGCCTGGTAAAAGAATTTAAAGGGCACACTGGCATGGGGATAAGTTCAGTTGCCTTTACTCCAGACGGCAGATATGCCCTGTCCGGCGGATTTTCCGATGGGCTTATGAAATTATGGGATATTTCAACTGGCGTTGAGGTCAAGTCTATAATGGCGCATGCAGGCATGACAGGGTTCTCATCCCTGGCGATTTCTCAGGATGGAAAATTCGTGCTTTCTGGAGGTGATGCTTCGACCAGAATATGGGATTTTGCCACTCTCGAAGAGGTCGCCACGCTGGTCAGCTTCGAAGACGGCGAGTGGGTAGTCGTAACTGCGAACGGTTATTACAATTCGTCTGAAAAAGGCGACCAATACATGCGTGTCACGGTAGGAGGCAAGCCCTACACCATTTCGCAACTGCGTGAATCATTCTATCGTCCGGACCTCGTCAAGCTTGCCCTGTCAGGCGGATCATTGAAAAATTTCGCAAAACTTGCCGACATAAAACAGCCGCCGACGGTTTCGATCGTGAATACACCTGCACGCGTGGACAGGGATGAAGCAAGCGTAACTCTAAAGATCAACGATGCCGGCGGCGGGATCGGCGATATTCGGCTTTACTTGAACGGCGCCGCGGTCATGCTGGACAGTTCGCGAGGAATGAAGGTTGTTTCAAATAACCGGAATGAAGTTAACAAAACCTACAATTTGAAACTGACAAGAGGTCTGAATTCCATCCGGGCGATTGCCTTCAATGGCGACAATACCATGCAAAGCTCGGATGCCCTCTGCCAGATAACTGCTTCATTTCAGACCGATGTAAAACCCTCTCTTTATGCCCTGGTGATCGGGATCAATGACTACAAAAATCCCAAGCTCCAGCTCAACAATGCTGTTGCGGATGCCGTGCTTTTTGGAAGCACGCTGAAGCAGTCCGCCTCCGGGCTTTTCGATAAGGTGAACTTGAAGATGCTCACGACAGCAGAGGCGACCACGAACGAGAACATTATCAAGGAACTGAAATCCATGCGTTTGCTGAACCCCGATGACCTGTTCGTATTCTATGTGGCAAGCCACGGGACCGTGGATGGGGGGGAATATTTTCTTATCACTTCAAATGTCGGATCGACCCGGACCGAGAAGCTGAAGAGCGATGCTATCAGCCAAGCAACCTTCAAGGAACTGATCGCCAATATCCCCGCGACAAAAAAACTGATCATCATCGATACCTGCAATGCCGGCGCATTGGGAAGCGCCATCCAGACGGCGATGCTCACCCGTGGCATGAGCGAAGATACGGCAATGAAGGTCCTGAGCCGTGCCGTGGGATCAACCGTGCTCTCAGCTTCCACTTCCATCCAGGAAGCGCTGGAAGGTTACAATGGCCATGGACTGTTTACGTTTGTACTTACAGAGGGCCTCCAGGGCAAAGCCGACAAGGGCGGGACAGGGTACGTCAAGACCACCGAACTTGCGGATTATGTGGATAATGAAGTTCCTATCCTTGCGGAAAAAATCTTCAAGAAGGCCCAGTATCCAACCATATCCATAAGCGGTCAGGCATTCCCGATCGGGAGGGTACAATGAGGCAGTTAAATAATAAGGTATTCATTATTTCTGTCCGCAGGGAGGTATTTATGTTTACCAAGGCACTTATTCTATCGCTCGGGCTTTTGTTTTCCGGATGCTCTGCTACCTTGAAATCTACGGATATCGCATTGGATTTCAAAGCTGCTGAAAAACCGGCTATCGGTTTAAACACAAGCGATATTGTCGTATCGAAGGCGTCCTTTGACTTGCCTGATTCGTCCATATCCAACGTATTGTATGAAACGTTGCTTTCCGAATCGAAAGGGGTGGTCGTTGATTCTACGAGCAAACTCCTTCTGTTGTCACTTGCGTTCCGCTTTAAGCCTGAGTTCGATGGCAACGGAGCTATTACCGTACTGATAGGGACAGCCTCGCTTCTTATGCCTTTGCTGGCGCTTGTGCCGGAATCGACCAGTGAACAGTACCGTATAGATTATGCGATAAAAGATACATACGGTAATGTAGTGCATCAGCGTTCTTTGGAAGGCACGGTTGAGGGACAGATAATGGGATATTGGATCGGGCGGGTTGGTGCTGCGCGCAAATTGAGTGAGCTAGAAGCGAATTTCGCGGCAAGAAATGCGGCACGAATGGTTTTGACGGACATTGATAAAAATTCCGAAAAACTTCTTGCGGCAATCCGTGCGGTTCCCAAGAGACATTATGCTGCAAAGGAAAAAACGCGCTCATCAGTCGGAAAATCCGATGTTGACGAGCTGCCCGCTATAAAAGCAAAGCCAAACAAAAACTCCTATGCCATTGTCATTGGCATTGAGGAATATCGTAAGAGGCTCCCGAAAGCAGACTTTGCCACAGAGGATGCGAGACTGGTCACTGATTATCTCACAAAGACACTGGGCTATCCGGAAGAGAATGTCATTACTCTTTTGAATGAGAATGCAACCAATGTTGATCTGGTAAAATATTTTGAAAAATGGCTGCCGAATAATGTGGAGAAGGGAGGCACGGTGTTTGTCTATTATTCAGGCCATGGTGCGCCTGAACCCAAGAGCGGCAGTGCTTTTCTTGTGCCGTTCGACGGTGACCCCTCGTTCATTGATGAGACCGGTTACTCGCTGAAGCGCATGTATGCTGCTCTCGGGAAATTGCCTGCCAAAGAAATTATTGTTGCGCTCGATTCCTGCTTTTCAGGCGCCGGCGGCAGGTCGGTGATCGCCAAGGGTGCACGGCCGCTGGTTATGAATCTCCAGGACAATCTGGTTATTCCAAAAAACATGACCGTAATATCCGCCTCTTCGGGTGACCAGATGAGTTCGACCTATGATGAGAAGGGGCATGGATTGTTTACCTACTTCATGCTCAAAGGCATCAAGAACGAGGATGTAACGCGCCCGGATGGCTCAATCAGGTTCGATGACCTGTTCAGTTACCTCAAGCCACAGGTGGAGCGGATTGCGAGGAAGCAGTACAACAATGAGCAGACGCCGCAGTTGATCGGAGTTAAGTAAATTGGGAGTCTACATGAGAACTGTATTGTTCGTTATCACGCTTCTTCTTTCCCCCGCATTATTGTTTGCCGCAGAGCAGCCTGTCTGGATCGATGCGACTGGCGAATCGGTGGGGAGCGAGTATGACCCGCCGAAGGAAGTGCTGGAGCGGGCGAAGAATGAAGCGAAGCGCAAGGCGATTGATGAGGCGGTGGGGTCGTTTGTCCGCTCCCACACTCTGGTCACCAACGCCCAGCTGGCGGAGGAGATGACCTTTGCCCGGGTGCGGGGGAGGATTGACAAGGTCCAGATCTTGGCCGAAGAGCGGGACAAGAACGATTCCAACCTCTATCGGGTGAAACTCCGCGCCCTGGTGAGGCCGGTTTACCCTGATGAGGGAGAGGGGCTCAGTGTCAAGCTTTCCCTTTCCAAATCTTCCCTGAAAGAGGGAGAAGAGGTCAGGATCTTCTACCAGACCAACAGCGACTGCTACGTCTACATCTTCTCGATCGGCGCCGACAACTCGGTGACGCTGCTCTTCCCCAACTCACAGAACCAGGACAATTTCGTAAAAGCGAACAGCGGCCAGGTATTCCCTCCGGACAACTGCCCGATACATCTTAAAGCCATGTGTCTCCCGGAATTCAAGAACAAACTATCGGAAGAGAAAGTGAAAATCATTGCTACCCGCCAGAAGGAAATTCTTCTCACCGGTTTCCAGGAAGGGATGTTCAAGGTCTACGACGCCAAGTCCACCGGGCTGGTTGGCGACCTTGCCCGCAAGCTGAATCAGCTCGACCCGGCTGACTGGGGAGAGGCTCTGGCGGTCTATACGATTGAGAAGTGAAACTTTGTAGTTGTGCATGCGTAAAGGCTTTGCAGGACATCTGTAGTCCATCTGTCAAGTGGAATTCCGGGACATGATACAAGCGCCATCAAGGGATTGATAAGATGAATTAAACGTCTTTGAGTAACCGCGGTCGTGACTGATCAGGCTGGACATGGAAAAATGAATATTGCCGGCGCTGAAGTTGCAAAAGAACTGGCTTACTCAGTAAATAAAAAAAGTGCCTGGGAACCATTCCCAAGCACTGTTGCATTTAGTGACTTCCGGCGGTGTGCAAGTCGCACCACCGATGATGCGTTTCACTGTAGCCGATGGTGTAGCTGTATGCTTCATACAGGCCGCTCAGGCCTACGAGTGCATAAAGGCCCCTCGTCCAAACGGCAGTTTCACCAAACAGAGCTCCTATCGGGTTATAGCCGAACAGACCGACCCAACCCCAGTTCAGAGCACCAATGACAAGTAGCACTGTGACAATGATGTCCAGAACTTTCATAACCTCACCTTCTTTCTAATCCCGATATTCCGAATATCGGGTTCAATGTGCTTCTCCTATTATTATACTCCTTTAAACTTTGTCAGAGTGACTTTTATAGCGGTCGGCGTGGTAGGAGCTGCGGACGTAGGGGGCGCTCTCCACATGGGCAAAGCCCATGGCCAAGGCTTCTTCCCGGTAGCGCTCGAATTCGGCAGGGTCGATATACTCTGCAACAGGGTGATGACTGCGGCTCGGGGCGAG